>JAGBAA010000140.1 GCA_017939795.1 Thermoguttaceae bacterium | reverse complement strand
CGCCCTGATAAGGCGGAGGTCCCAAGTTCGAATCTTGGCGTGCCCATTTAAAAGCCGGAAGTTTATTTTCCGGCTTTTTTTATTGTTCTGGCGTGTATATGCTGATTTTCTTCGCATTTCAACGGTCATTTATTCTGAAAGTCAATGTCTCCCGATAGAAATTTCATCCCCCGGAAGTGAACGGTCCGCCATCCGAACGTCTGTTTTGTGATGGAAGGCAAATCAGAGGGTAAAATGGTCAGGAAAAGTGGGAAATTTTCCTCGGAAACGCTTGACAGAAAAGTAAAATTTGACGATAATTTCAAAGATAGGCCATTTTCCAGATGATTGGATTTTAGCTGATATGCCGCCCAAAAGAAAGTCCGCGATTTCGGCACTTTCCGAGACCCGGCGGACAGTGTGTTTAAGCATGATGCGCAATTCCCTCCATCTCCAGTACCGACAGGCTGCCAGTAAGTGAAGATGATCCAAGGGCAGGGAAGAGACCAAACTGGAAAAACCATATTCCTTCTGGAATCCAACACCAGAACAGAAAAAAGAACGCGAGGCCCTTTGGCAGAAATTTTATGTGGAGAATCTGACTCAATGAAATCGACCGTTTCCATCGCACTGTGCACATTCAACGGTGAACGATTTCTCCGGGAACAGCTGGCGAGTTACGCGGCGCAGACTGTTCTTCCGGACGAGGTCGTCGTGTGCGATGACGGCTCGACGGACGGCACGCTGGAGATCCTTGAGGAATGGGCAGAAACCGTCCCGTTTGAGGTAAGGATATTCCGGAATGAACAGAATCTCGGCTACGCACAGAATTTTGGGAAGGCGGTCTCGCTCTGTACGGGCGGCATCATTTTTCTCTCCGATCAGGATGACGTCTGGATGCCGGAAAAGATCGAGCGAATGGTACGGGTCTTTGAGGAAGATCCGACGATATCCACCGTCATTTCGGATTCGGAAATCATTGACGCAGAAGGTCATGTTTGCGAGGGAAGCTCCTCCGGGACGGCTCAGCTTTGGTACTTTGATGAGGCTGCGGCGTTCTGCATGGACCAGAGTCCTGAAACGTTCGTGGGGACTCGAGGCTGCGCGAGTGCCATTCGGCAGGAGATCCGTGATCTTTACCTTCCGATCCCGCAAAACTGGACGCATGACATCTGGCTGATGGTGACGGCACCGCTTGCCGGGCGTGTCGTTCGTTTGGAAGAGCCTCTTTTTCGGTATCGTCTTTATTCGGGAAATACCTCGAACGCCGGTCTGTTTCAGGATCGGCTGAAGTCGTGCCTGTGGAAGCGGGATAATTATTTCTGGAATATCGAAACCCAGTACTGGGTCTGGCTTCCCATGATCGAAGAATTCCGCAAACGGCTTTCGTGTCTGAAAGATCCAGCGGCTCGGAAGAAAATGGAGAAAAGATTGCGGCTTCAAGACCGGTATTTTACGTACCGCAACCGAGTTCAGCGGAATTTCCTGAAGTGTGGCGTTTTCTGGTTTTTGTTGATCGTTCAGGGAACCTACTTTCGGTTTCCATTTCCGTGGAGATCCATGAAATACGATTTGGTTCAGGGGTTCAAAAAGATATTTAGCACGAGAAGAGCAAAATGAACAGATTGAATAAAATGAAACAGCTTTACTGGAAACTCCGTGTCGATTTCCCGATCTGGCTGGATAGCAGGATGCCGAGACCCTACCTGAAGCTCTGGAAACATTACCTCGCGCGTTCCGAAAAAGCAAAACGTGCCGCAATCATGCGCCTTTACGAATTAACGTTTGGGTATGAGTTTGACTGGGAGGCTCCTCAAACATTCAACGAAAAGATCCAGTGGCTGAAACTTTATGGCGATCTGCCTCTCATGACGCGGCTGGCAGACAAATACCTGGTGCGTGAATACGTCCGCGAGAAAATCGGGGAAAAATACCTCGTTCCGCTCTTGGGCGTCTGGGATACTGCAGAGGAAGTGGACTTTGATCCTCTTCCGCAACAGTTTGTTCTGAAAGCCAATCACGGAAGCGGAATGAATCTGATCGTCACAGACAAATCCGCTCTGGATCTGAAAGCGGCAAGGAAAAAACTAAAGGCATGGCTGAAAGAAAATTTCGCCTGGTATTTCATGGAACTGCAGTACCGGGATATTCCGCCGAAAATCATTGCGGAAAAGTATTTAGAAAATGAAAACGGTGACCTGTACGACTACAAGATCTGGTGTTTCGACGGGAAACCAAAATTCATTCAGTTTTTATCCGACCGACAGACCGGTTTAAAAATGGCGTTTTACGATCTGGATTGGAAAAAGCTGGATTTCACATACAATTACCCAAAAAATGAAAAAGAAGTCCAGCGTCCGGACAATCTGGACGAACTGCTGGAAAAAGCCGAGATCCTGGCTCAGGGATTTCCCCATGTGCGTGTCGATTTCTACCGGCTTTCAGACGGAGAACTCAAGTTTGGCGAAATGACCTTCAGTACCATGAGCGGTTTCTGTCTTTGGAATCCGCGGGAAATGGATAGTGAATTGGGGAAATTGTTCTCCGTGAAAAATTAAACGCTTTCATGCCGGCCAAACGGACACCATGAGAAAAGAGGCATCCACAGCGACTCATTTTTGATCGAATACAAATCATGCCAGATGTACTAAAAACCATTTTGAAGAGAATCTACCGCCGGATCTTCGGGAAAATTTACGCCGACATGGAGGCGAAGGTCCGTCATTTGGAGGACAAAATGCTGGTCCTTCAGTCCGGATTGTGGGACGAGGAATTTTACGTGCGGGAATCGGGCTGGTGCCGGCGCGGAGACGATACACCGCTGGACCACTACCTGACGAAAGGGTGGCGGGAAGGATTTTCTCCATCTTTGAAATTCGACGGCAAAGCGTATGCGGCAGAATGTCCGGAACTTCCGATCAATCCGCTGGTCCACTACCTGCGCTACGCACGTTACCCGCTTGGAAACTCAAAAAAACCGACCGACGACGGCGTCCGTGCGTACCTGGATGCGAAATCCCGGCGGACGGCCCCAGTAAAGAAAGTCGTCTTCACCTGCTTCACCGGCGGATACGATGACCTTGGCGAGATACGGTGCTTCGGCTTCACCGATCCGGATTGGGACTACGTCTGCTTCACCGACGACGAAGAACTTCTCCGTCAGGGAACGTTCGGCATCTGGGAGATCCGTCCGCTGAAATTCACGAACCTGGACCGGATCCGAAACGCGCGCCGCCACAAACTCCAGCCGCATCTGCTTTTTCCGGAGTATGAGGAGAGCATTTACGTCGACGCAAACGTGAACATCCTCTCGGACTACCTTTTCCGCGAGATCCGGAAACGCAGGACCGATCTGCTCATCCCGATCCATTTTTCGAGAAACTGCATCTACCAGGAATACGCGGCGGTACTTGGATTCGGCATCATCGATCCGGAGCTTGGCGCAAAGCAGATCGCAGCGTACCGTGAAGCCGGTTTCCCGGAAAATTACGGACTTCACGAAACGAACGTCCTCTACCGGCGGCACCATGAGCCAAAAGTGAAGGCGATGATGGCAGATTGGCTCTACTGGATCGAGAATTTCACGCAGCGCGACCAGCTGAGCCTTTCGTTCGTCCTCTGGAAGCACGGCCGGACGGTCCGTTCCTGCGCTCTGCGAAATGCCCGGGTAGAGAATCCCGATTTCTGCGTTTTTGAACATGCCGGACGGGTCCGAAAGAGCCGGGAAAGCGGGGCCAGTCAAGAAAGCAGAGCCGTTCAAAAAATGGAAGCTGAAACCGAAGTACAGGAAGGCGGGACGCAGAAATGAAACCGAAGATCTCCGTCATCGTTCCGGTCTTCAACGTGGAAAAGTACCTCCGCGAGTGCCTGGATTCCGTCGTGAACCAGACCTTGCGCGAGCTTGAGATCATCTGCGTCGACGACGGTTCGACCGACTCAAGCGGCAGGATCCTCGATGAGTATGCCGCCCGCGATGAGCGTTTCATCGTCATCCATCAGGAAAATCAGGGGCTTTCCGGAGCCAGAAACACAGGGCTGAAGGTCTTTCAGGGGGAATTCGTAATTTTTTTGGATTCAGATGACACTTGGGTTCCCGAACTCTGCGAAATGGTCCTGCTGGAAGCCCAAAAAAACGATGCGGAACTGACCCAGTTTTTCTTTGAAGCATTCAGTGAAACCCCAGTTTCATATGAGCTGGATGGAAGAGAATGGGGGATAAAGTCGGATCCAATAGAAAAGATCGCCATGAATAAGATGCTTCCCAATGTTTGGCTCTATTTGTTTCATGGAGAGTTTTTGAGGCGAAATCGGCTCATATTTCATGAAAAAATTCTCTTTGAAGACATTCCTTTCACATGGAAAGCTCGATTTTTAGCAAACCGGATTGCGGTGGTTCCCCGAAAACTCTACCGCTACCGTCTTGGAAACGGGATATCCACGGATTTGAAAAAAGAACGAAACTTCCTGCGTTTCCCCACCTCATGGAATCGGATGCTCGCAGACCTGAAAGACGCGGGGGCTTCGCCGGAGATCGTGAGTCTGCTTGCGCTCAGAAAGCTGAAGGAGGTCTACTTCGCGCGCCGGGTCAAAAAGAGCATTCGGCGGGAACTGGACAGAAAGATCGCGAAAGAACTCCTCCCGGAAGAGCTGGAATGGATCCGATCTCCCGCAGGTCTGGCAGATCAAAACGGAAAACTCCCGCACGAGACTGGTCTTCCGCGCAAAACGCGGATTTTCTACAGGTCGCTCACGGGAAGTTTTGGTCAAAGAGCGATTTTCGGCATGAAGTTCCGGCTCATGGAGCTTTGGGACTGGTTCGCCGAGCGGCTCTATTATCGGTCGAGCCTCTTTCAGGAACACGAAGAAGAACGCCGCTGGCTGCGTCACGTAATCCGCGAGCATGAGGAAATTTACGGAAAACTTTACGGAAAGAAAGAGGCAGAATGATGGATGGAGAAATACGGCTGACCATTTCGATCGCGCTGTGTACGTTCAACGGCGAGCGTTTTCTCCGCGAGCAGCTCGATTCCTTCTCGCACCAGACGCGTCTTCCGGACGAAGTCGTCGTCAGCGACGACGGCTCCACGGACCGAACACTGGAGATCCTGGAAACGTGGGCGAAAGAAGTCCCTTTCCCGGTCCGGATCCATCGGAATCCCCAAAATCTCGGCTACGCGCAGAATTTCCAGGAAACGATGAAGCGGTGCATCGGCGACCTGATCTTTCCGTCCGACCAGGATGACTGGTGGGCTCCGGAGAAACTCGAAAAGATGGCAAAAGTCCTGGAAGAACAGCCGGAGCTTGCATACGCCGCCTGCCGAACGGTTTACACTGATGAAGATCTGATTCCGTTTTCCGAGGAGATCATGCGCGAGAAACGAATGACGTGCCTGAGTTCCGCGTCGGCGTATCATATGGTCCCGAATGCGACGGGATGCGGGATGGCAATCCGAAAAAGCATGCTGGAAAAAGTTCTTCCCATTCCGAACGGCTGGCCGCACGACATGTGGATCTGCGAGACCCTGCCGTTTTTCGGCGAAAGCCGTTTTCTGGAGGAGGAACTCCTTCATCAGAGGGCACACAGAGAAAGCGTAACGTTCCGCTCGATCCACGATTCCTGGAGTCAGGGACGAAACGTCTTCTACTGCCTCTCGACTGGGCAATTCCGCTGGCATGAAGGCCTCCGAAAGACATTCCGCGAAAATCTTGACCGGTTCCCGGACGGCGAATACAAAAATCACTGTCTGAAATACTACGCACACCAGGAAACGCATTTTGGAAACCGTCTTCTGGCGCAGGAACGTACCCGGCTGGATCTTGCGTTTCTGGAACTCCTTTCAGGACGCTATTTTCGCCATCCACAGCCGGTAAAGTCCTTTCTGTTTGACGTGAAGGAAGGGGTCCTGAACTATCTGAAGAGGCAAAAGGAAAATAAACGGAAAGAAAATGCCCCGACCGGGAAACTGCCGGCACTAAACCATGAAGAGGAGGAAACGAGATGAAAGTTTCCATCGCACTATGTGTCTTCAATGGAGAAGATTTTCTTGAGGAACAGCTCGCCAGCATCGCGGCACAAACACGGCTTCCGGATGAGGTGGTGGTCGGCGACGACGGTTCCACGGACCGAACGATGGAGATTTTGGAATCGTGGAAAAACTCCGTCCCATTCCCAGTTCGGATCACGCGGAACCCCGTCAATCTGCGGCACACGAAAAATTTTGAGGAAACGGTAAAACGCTGCGTGCACGAAATCGTTTTTTTCTGTGACCAGGATGACGTCTGGATGCCGGAAAAGATAGAGCGGATCCTGCGTCTCTTTGAGGGATCTCCGGAAACGCTCCTCGTCTGCCATGAAACGCAGGTCGTGGACTCGGAGGGGAATGGGACCGGACTGACCGAACGCACGCTGCGTGGACGCGGAAATAGAACGTGCAGTCTGCGCTTCCTGACGCCGGTCAACGAAAGTGCCCCGATCGTCTCCGGATGCTGCATGGCAGTAAGGCGCAGTTTTCTGCAGGAAACGCTTCCGTTTTTCTGCGCACACGACGTCTGCATCTACGCGCAGGCAAGAGCACGCTCCGGGATCCGGACACTCCTTGACCCGCCGCTGATGAAATACCGATTCCATGGAAAGAACGTTTCGCTCTGCGGCTCGCTCAAAGCGCAGGACCAACGCGACACGGAATTGGAGCAGTCGCTCTACCGCCTTGATGTTTCGCGATTTTGGGGACATTTCGCGGAGATCGAAGAATTTCGCCGCCGCGTGGAACAGATGCCGGAATCGGCAAGCAGGACCAAAACGCTCCGTTTTCTGGACTTCACGGTCTCGCACCTGACGAACCGAAGCCGGGTCCAGAGAAATTTCTGGCTTTTCTGGCCGCTGTGGCTTTTCGAGATCGCCGCCCTGCGCTATTTCCGCCGGGATCAGCCATTCCGCTCCATTTTTTATGATTGGAAATGCGGGATGCTGGCCCCGTTTCGACATTTTCTGCATTCAGGAGAAGATCAGTTTTCAGGAAAAAAAGAGTAAAGTACCATGAACACTCCCGTCATTTCGGTCATCGTGCCGGTCTACAATGTGGAAAAGTACCTGCGTGCGTGTCTCGATTCGATCGTGAACCAGACGATGCGCGAGATTGAAATAATCTGCGTCGATGATGGAGCCACCGACTCCAGCGGTCAGATCCTTGACGAGTACGCTGCGCGTGACTCCCGGATTCGCGTCGTCCACAAAACCAACGGCGGTCTCGCCTCTGCCCGAAATGCGGGAATGGCGATCGCACACGGAAAATACGTGCTTTTCGTTGACTCCGACGACTACCTTTCGACGACCTTGTGTGAAAGAGTTTTTCAAAAAGCAGAAAAGACCAATGCCGAAATGACGCTTTTTCATCATGCGTTGGATGAGAACGGAAAAATCGTGCCGATCGATTTTCAAAACAATCATCTTCTTGGCACCGATCCACTGGGAAATTTGCAAGCCTGTTTTGAAATGGGTCCTAATGTCTGGAAATTTTTATGGAAAAGATCCTTCATGGAGGAGCATTCCATGCGTTACCATGAAGATACTCAATGGGAAGACACACCGTTCACCACTCGCGGGGCTTTTTTAGCCAAAAATATCGCACTTTTGCCGGAGATCCACTATTTTTACCGCAGTAATCCAGACTCCCTGATGCGAGCCAAAAACTCACCGAATTTCTGCCGATTTAACGTCAAGGCTTTCAATTATGCTTGGAACGACATTGCACCGGAAGATCCGCCGCGGGAGCTCCAGGCGTTTCTGCTGACTCAGAAACTCCTTTTCGTCTACTATGGCTACACGCACTCGGCACCTAAATTCCTGCGTGAATTCCGGAAAAATATCCGCGAAGGAGTCCTGCCGAACGAGCTGGAGATGGTCCGAAAGAATGAGGTCGAAATACTTCCGCTCATCCGGTACTTCTTCCTGTCGATCTACGGAAGTTTTCCGGAACGGACCATCGCGAAATTCAAGCTCTGGAAATATGATGCCGTGCGCTGGGCAGAGCGAACGTTCGGAATCTCCATTTACCCAAAAGAGTAAGCTGTTTCCGGAAATAGTCCCAAGAGCGCTTGAGGGAACCGCATCTGCCATGCATTCCCTCAAACAGCATGAGGCTTAAATTCAACAGAGCTGGGAATCTTCCCGCCACTAAAAAACTACATAAATGTAACAGAAGAACGTTCCTGATACAGCCAAGGCATAAAACAGAATATAGGATTACCGGACGAATTCTCCCCGGCATTCCTGAATACATCGATTTCTTGCCAGCGCGATATTTTGTTCCGGTTCACAGAAATAACGCATCTCCAGCCCGATTTTACGAGCGGCCTCAATGCAGTTTTCGATGATCTCCCGGCTTTCCTGGTTCACATCATTTTCGACTACCACGACATCGAAAGGAATTTCAGTATCCTGTGTCAGCAGGCTTTCGAGGCATTTTTTCACGAGTTCCGGTCTTTTTCTTGTGCAGACAGAGACCGTAAGTAAAGGTTTTTCCATTTTTTTCATCACGTTTTGTGTTCCAGGAGGAAACAGTACGCCGCGTCATTCCATTGCTGATTTCCAAAAGGCTTATAGTCCTTTTGGGTAAGTTTTGTGACTCGGAAAAATTTCGCGAGGAGTTCTTCTGAATCGCACCCGAATAACCGGACGTGGTCAGCTTGCCCGTAAAACTTCAGACGGTCTTGAGGTGTCTGAATTGCGGAGTCTTCCAGGGTCTCCGCGCGGTTCCAGTCCACTGGAAAGGTTAAAAAGGCCCGTCCATCAGGAGCCAGAACACGCTGAAACTCTCTACAACATTTCTCATAGTTTGGAATATGTTCCAAAACATGATTGGAAAGGATGACATCAAAAGATTCATTCTCAAATGGCAGATCCGTAACATCCGCCTTTACACATGGAATATCCGGGAAAAGTTCAGGGTAAAGATCGATGGGAGTATAAACGATTTGAGATTCTTTCTGAAAAAGTTTCGCAAATATGGTTTCTGGTGCGGTATGCAGGATGCGCAACGGAGTTTTTGCTGTCAGAATCTTATCCTTATATACTGATCCTTATATACTGAAAGCAAGAATCGATGACGTTCCAAAGAGCCGCAAAAAGGGCATTCCGCATGAGGCCTTTGCTCTTTTCCAAATGGTTTGAATTTTGTAAACACTGAACAAAAAGGACAATAATCCCTACCCAGTATTAAATTCAGTTGTCGTTTCAATTTACCTAACATAGATTCGATACACGATATGGTTTTTTTGACGTTTGGGCATTTTTTCCAATACGGCATATAAAGAGCCGCTATTTTATTTTGTGGACAAATTCAGATTTTATTTTAACAAAACTTTCATAGAAAGTTAAGAGCAGACTTTCTAATTTCTGGATTGGAAAGTCTGCTTTTCAGAAAAAATTTTTAATCAAGAATTCTACTTCCATAAATCCATGGAGTAAACTGAGTCACGGGAGTACCGTCAGCATGAAATTCTTCACTATACTCGGTGTACGAGCTATGCAAAATATAGTTGTAATACTCATACATTTGCCAATCTTCTGACACCATGGAATTACGAAGCCGAATTTCATCAACCTCATAGGTTTCCCTGCCATAAGTTCCAGCGAAATAAAAGGGGCTTGTAATGTACGCATAATGCGAAACTGATTGAACAGCTCCATTTGCGACAACTTTTGACACCGGCGAAGAAGAATAAGAGTGGGAAAAGTTTACGTAAGCCAACTCCCCGAGTGTCAGTGGCAAATTGGCGTAAGTGATACCAGAACCGGGATTGCTGCCTCCAACGCGCAGATCCGAGAAAATCCCTGAATTTGTTCGGCATTCGATCCCTGCTCCTGCCGTTCCTATTGCCGTGATCGCGTAACTTCTCCAACCTGAAGTAGTATTCGTGGTCCAGCCGTGGTAAAGGCTCCCTCCCGCATTATTCGAGATCTTAAGTGCCCTTCCTGTAACGCATCCGTCCGTAAAACCAAGGCTTAAAGGGGTGTTTGTAAATGTGCTTGCACTTCCCTTCGCCGCTGGCTGCGTCGTGGAATTGACGTTAAAGTGGTAGACAAACTCGTAGTCCGCCCACAGTGTATCAGGATCACTCTGATCGGAAGTGACGGACGCGTCGCCGTAAAGCATTTTGATCGATGTCGGCGCAGAAGACGAAAGCGTCGGGACCTGGACCCACCACGCGCCGGAGCCGGAGGCGGCATCATACCAGTCCAGCTCAAACGGAAGCCGGTTTCCATCCAGTTCAAAACAGACGTCCCAGCCCTTCGGCGAAAGGATCCTGCTGCCCATGCGGTCATTCCAGATACGAACGAGAACCGGAAAATTCGTAAGCGTTTCCGTCGGCGGCTGAAAAGTTACCGTGCGATAGTAATTCATGACTATTCTCCCTAAAAAAGACTGCGAAACTCCGGGATCTCCGAAAAAAAGATCCGGGACTTTCCTGCGATCAGAAACAAGAAAATGATTCCATTTTCAGACACATCCGGCCAAAACCAAAATCGGTTTCTGCCTGACTCTCATTATATTGGGAAACCGCATTCTGTCAAGAAAAAAATTTTTTCAAAGGCACGAAAAACGCACTTTCTTCGGGATTTTCCGGGAGCAAAAAATTTCAAAAAAGATGAAAACACCCGGCTTTGAACTCTTGAAAATTTTTCAATTTGCGATAAAATGAAGTTTGTTCCGGTCATTTTCTGCCAAACGGATCCAATGGCTGGACCGTGTCCCCCACCTTCAATGAAAGGAAATTTTCCATGAAACACCGTCCTAAACTGTTTGCCGTTCTGTTTTTTGCGGTCTGCGCACTGGCTTTTCAAACGAAATCGCTCCCGGCGTCCGATCTTGCTGAGGCAATTTCTCAAATGAAGGCGCAGATCGAATCGGATGCCGTTCCTGCCGGTCCGTTCCGTGCCGACGTCGCCGTATGCGACCAGCGCAGGCACAAGATCCTCATTCTGAAAGCCGGAGAAGACTGGAGCAAACCGGAATCCGTCGTCTGGGAATGGTCTGCCGCAATGTCGCCGCAGATCCGGCCGGAACATCACAGCTGGTTCCGCAATCCGGATGAATGCAAACCCGCGCGCGGCACGAGCCATCTCCTCATGACGGCGTCCGGAGGCGGGATCGCACTGATCCGTCTTGCCGACAAAGCGTGCCTTTTCTACTCCCGCATCGAAGGGAACCCCCACTCGATCGAGCTTCTTCCGGACGGCAACATCGCCTCGGTCTCCAGCGGCGGTCTCTTCACGCTCTGGGCGGTCCCGGAAGGAAATGACGCCGTCGATGAAAACACACGCCTTGCTCCCAATCCCAAAGGCCGGCAGTATCCGCTCGTCGGCGGACATGGAATGGTCTGGGATGACGAAATGCAGATCCTGTGGGTCCTCGGATACAAAGAACTGGCGGGCTACGAGTACAATTTCAACAAAAAAGATCCCGCACTGACGAAAGCTTTCTCCATTTCCGTCGACAAAACGTTCGCAGACGGCGGACACGATCTTTACCCCGTGCCGGATCAGCGTGCGTTTTTCCTCACCGGACGCGGGATCGGGATCTACGACATCGAGAAAAAAGAATTCATTTCGCTCGTCTCCAAAGAAACGCACCCGAAAGGAATGCACAGCGTGAAGAGCGTCTCGCAGTCCCCGGAAGGGTACCTCATCATCCAGAGTCCGACCACAAACTACTGGTCTCCCCGGATCCCGTTCTTCAACCAGAAGCTCTCTCCCATCGGTACGCTCCCGGACGGCATGATCTACAAAGCACGCTGGTGGGTCGAAAAATGGAAGTAGGGTACGTCAGCGTACCGGCTCTCCGAAAGGCTGCGTCCCTTCCGGAAGTGCACTCGGAAGCGTACTGAACCGGCGGACTTCACCGTCTTCCGTGAGACGGTGGATGAGCGTCTGAACTCCCTCAAGGCTCTCTGCAAGCCGGACACCTTTTTCCGGTCCAAGGACGCTGAAAGCGGAAGCGAGGGCGTCTGCGTCCGCCGCCGTCGGCGCAATGACCGAGACGGAAAGCCGGTCCGTCAGTCCCAGCCCGGTCTTCGGGTCCACGATGTGGGAGTAGCGTTTCCCGCCGATCTCGACATACTGGTACATGTCGCCGGAATTCGCGATGCCGCAGTTGGCGAGCGTCCAGAATTCGGTCGGACCTTCGCCTTCCCGGATCGACGCGACGCCGATTGTCCATCCTTTCTTTCCCGGAGGGGGATCCCCGACTCCCACATCGCCGCCGGCATCGACCAGCGCACGCGAAACACCGAGGATCCGCATCGTCTCAAGTGCCTCATCGATCGCGTACCCCTTGGCGATCCCCCCAAGATCAAGCCGCACATTGTATTCTGCGCCATGTTTCGAAATCGCGATCGCCTGCTTTTCCTGATCGAACAGAATGTTTTCCCACCCCACCGTCTGAAGCGTCTCGCGGATCCTTTTTTCCGGCGGGAGACGCCGACTTTTGCGCGCGTGCCTCCAAAGACGGACGACCTGTCCCACCGTCGGATCGAACGCTCCGTCCGAGATCTTCGCATGATGTACCGCCAGCTGCAGGACCGTCCAGAGATCTTCGCCGACGCAGACGAACTCACCGGGAAACGCTTTGTCGCAAAACTGGCGGATCTCGCTCTTTTCATCGTAGTCGCTCAGCCGTGCGTTCAGATCCCGAAAACGTCCAAAAGCTGCGTCCGAGACGCGTTTTGCCGTCTCTTCATCCGGTGCGTAAAGGACGATCCGGATCGGGACGGCCATCTCAACGCCCTGGAATTCAAACCGTTTCAGCGTAGAGGCTTCTTCTTGCGCCCAAAGCACGTTCACTCCTTGAATTGGAGAGGAAACGAACATAAAAGACCCAAAAAACAGCAAAAATATTAAAATGGGTAATTTTGAAGCCATGTTTTTCCAAATTGCCAAAAAGGGGGTGAGAAAGGGGGCGGATACCGATAGTTTTTTATCCACATCCGGATCGATTTCAGCTTCATTTTATGGAAAAGCAATGAAAAGTCAAGGTATTCCGGGAGGAAATTTGAGAAATTTTGGAAAAAGTTGAAAGAAATGGACAGAAAATGCGTAAAAAAGTCCCCCCTCCCCCTTCCATTTCTCTGAAATTGTGCAATACTATGTCGTCCCGCGATAGTTTTGGGCAGTCCCCGGACGGTCCTGCTTTCACGGGAAACTCTTGGACCGCAGACCTGACAGTCAGGTTTAGAGATGACGCCGGTATGTCATCGACGGTAAGAGTTTCGACACACTAAAATTTCAGGAGAGTAGAATATGAATCTTTCACAGTATGGAATTTTCCAGGAAAACGTTCTTTGGAACCCGGTCGCGGCAGTCCTTTACGCGGACGCGCTTGCTCACGACAGTGCCGCCATTTCCAGCACGGGCGCACTCATGACGAATTCCGGTCTGAAAACCGGACGCAGCCCGAAAGACAAACGTATTGTGGAAGATGCGGAAACGGATCAGGACATCTGGTGGGGCAGCATCAACATGAAGACGGACGCGGAAACGTTTGCGCGGAACCGTCAGCGTGCGATCGACTATTTCAATATGTGCGACCGCCTGTACGTCGTGGACGGCTTTGCCGGATGGGATGAAGAATGCCGCGTGAAAGTGCGCATCATCTGCACCCGCGCCTACCATGCTCTCTTTATGCGCAATATGCTCATCATGCCGACCGACTCGGAACTGCGTGATTTCGGTCAGCCGGACTACGTGATCTTCAACGCAGGAAAATTCCCGTGCGATCCGAAGATCGGCACTCACACGAGCAGCACGAGCGTTTCGCTGAGCTTTGCCGCGCGTGCGGCGCTCATGCCGCCGCCGTTGTTTCCTGCTGTGCGCTGGATGGGAACGGCGATTCTGCCTTTGGCTGATGAGGCGCTTGCCTGCCGTCAGCTGCTGGCCATGGGTGCGCAGCGTGTGATGATCGTTGCGCCTCAGCTTTCATCGAGAACTGAGCCGGACGCACTCGATCTGGCTGCAGCATGTATGACGCCGGGAACAGACGCCAAAGCACCGCCGCAGGCTGTCGTGCTG
>JAGBAA010000139.1 GCA_017939795.1 Thermoguttaceae bacterium | reverse complement strand
GTACGCCGGCGAGATGAAGAAGGGCATCTTCACCATCATGAACTACCTCATGCCGAAACAGGGCGTCCTTTCCATGCACTGCTCGGCAAACGAAGGCCACGACGGCGACGTCTCGCTCTTCTTTGGTCTTTCCGGAACGGGAAAAACGACCCTTTCGACCGAAGCGAACCGCAAGCTCATCGGCGATGACGAGCACTGCTGGACCGACCGCGGAGTCTTCAACATCGAGGGCGGCTGCTATGCGAAATGCATCAACCTCTCGAAAGAGAACGAGCCGGAGATCTACAATGCGATCAAATTCGGAACGGTCCTCGAAAACGTCGTGGCGGATCCGGAGACCCGTGAAGTGGACTACACGGACAAGAGCCTGACGGAAAACACCCGCGCGGCCTATCCGCTTGATTTCATTCCGAACACGAAGATCCCGGCGGTCGGCGGCCATCCGAAAAACATCATTCTGCTGACCTGCGATGCGTTCGGCGTTCTGCCCCCGGTGAGTAAACTGACGCCCGAACAGGCGATGTACCATTACATCAGCGGCTATACCGCGAAAGTCGCCGGTACGGAAGTCGGCATCAAGGAACCGCAGCCTGATTTCTCCGCGTGCTACGGCGCAGCGTTCCTCGTCTGGCATCCAACGAAATATGCCGAACTGCTGGCAGACCGCATGAAGACGTACGGCTCCAACGCATGGCTCGTGAACACGGGATGGGCCGGCGGCGGATACGGTGTCGGCAAGCGCATGTCCATTAAGCACACCCGCGCCATCATCGACGCGATCCACTCCGGCGAACTGGCGAATGCGCCGATGGAACAGGATCCGATCTTCGGTCTCTACGTTCCGACGCAGTGCACCGGCGTTCCGGCGGATGTCCTGATCCCGCGCGAATCGTGGATCGACAAAGCGGCCTACGAAGAAACGGCGAAGAAACTGGCGGAAGCCTTTAAGGCCAATTTCACGAAGTACGCAGAAGCGGCAGCTCCGGAAATCCTGGCCGGCGGCCCGTTCTAGCGGACGGCACCTCAGGCAACGGACCAGTCAGCGGAACTCCAGTTGACGGAACAGTAAAAGAAAAAGCCTTTCCGACCGATTCGGGAAGGCTTTTTTTGCGGTTCATCGGAGGATGCGGACAGATCCGCCACAAAACCAGGATCTTTTTCGCGGCTGCCGGCACATTTCAGACCGACACATTTCAGACCGGCACGTTTCAGAGAGCAGACTCCCGCTTACTCTTTCTCCACCATCATGACGGTATACTTCAGCTTTACGGACATTTTTCCGTTCACGGTGACGGTGCCGGCCATCTGGAATGCGTTGGAGTAGAAATCTTCCAGGTCAGCCTGAATGACGATGGTCTCGCCGGGACGCACGATCTGACGGAAGCGAATGTCGCTCATCTTCGCCACGACCGGCATTTTTCCGGCAAACGATTTCGTATCGGACTCCATTTTTTTGGCAAGAAAGACCGCGCCGGCCTGCAGTGCGGACTCGCAAAGAAGGACACCGGGCACGAGCGGAAAATCAGGATAGTGTCCCTTGAAGAACGCCTCTTCTCCCGTGAATGTTTTCCGGCAAACGATCCGGTTTTCCGTAACTTCAACGATCTCATCGATAAAAAGGAACGGATCCCGATGCGGGATGGCGTTCATGACTTCTGTGCGATCCATTTTTCCTCCATTTTTTCATGAAAAACCGTCTTCGGCCCCCTGCCGTCCGTTCAGCCATTCCAAACCAGCCATCCGAAACACTCGGAATCCAGAAGCACTCTGGATTCTGAATTTCCAGGGACCCAGAAACACCCTGAATTCCAAGCCTTCCATCTTTTCGAGTCTCAGCGGCCTTTGACCCATACAGAGAGGGGATTTTGCCTTTGCGGCAGGACCTGCTCAATTCTGTGAATGGGCATCCATCCGGACTTCCAGCTTCTTGATCGCGTCGATCTTGATCTGACGCACTCTCTCCCGCGTAATGTCGAGAGCCCGCCCTACGTCGCGCAGCGTACGTTCCACACCGTCCTCAAGACCAAAGCGAAGCCGCAGGACAGCAGCTTCCCGTTCGGACAGATTACCCAGCTCTTTATGCAGTGACTCCAGCTCGCTCTTCACGATGGCGATCTCTTCCGGAGTGCAGATCCGGTCATCGACGACCAGAAATTCCATCCCGATCCCATCCTCGGAATCATGACTGGAAGCAGTCTTCATGGAATTCTGGGCACAAAGGATCTTCTGAATGTCGTTTCTGCTGACTCCGATCCGGCGTCCGATCTCCTCCGGCCGTGGAATACGCTGAAGCTGTTCTTCAAGAAGCACCGCCTCCCGAAGCCATTTACTCAGATACTCCGCAATATACGTCGGGATCTGGATCGCGCGCGTCATGTTCACCAGCGCACGGCGGATCCTCTGATGGATCCAGTAACTCGCAAACGTGGAAAATCGGGCACCCGCGTTTTTATCGTAGCGTCCCGCAGCCTTGATCAGTCCCAGATTTCCCTCTTCCACCAGGTCATCGAGCGAACAGCCTTTCCGCACGTATTTCCGCGCGATATTCACCACCAGACGGAGATTCGCCGCGATCAGAATATTTCGCGCCTCTTCGTCTCCCTGCATCACACGCTCGGCAAGTTCCTTCTCCTCGTCCGCAGTCAGAAGGTCCACTCCATTGATGTCCTTCAAATAAATGTCCATGCAGCTCCGGGAGCGTCCCCCCGGATTTTCGTCGTCCATGCGAAATTTTTTTCTTTTCTTCATGAAATCCCTCTTCTACTACAAGAAATGAATGCCCCGGGAAACCAGCTTTTCCCTTTTCGGTGCATGTCTTGAAGTAAAATCACGAGAAAACCGGTTCCTCCATCACGAACTGCCGCGATCCTTCCGATCCAGCCGCATTTCGTGAGCTTTCGATCCGTTTTTCTCACAGACGGCATCCTCCTGAATACACGCCTGCTGTCGGAAACCGCACGATTTCCTCATGCCGTTTCAAACAATAGGTCAATCTTAACACAATTTTGGAAAACTTCAACCATTTTTTGAAAATTCTTGGAAATTTTACCAAAATAAATCCAACAAAAAGCGCATTTTAACAGATTTTCTAATTATCCCAATTATTCCGATTTTGCTGGCACACTGTACAGTTTTTCCTCCATTCTTTCTCAAACCAGATGCTGATTTCCCTGAACAAAGCCAGTCCGCCCGCTCTTCAGCCGGGATGGGAGTCAGGACGGCCAGTCCCGCTCAAATGCAGAAACGAAAAGGTACTCCCAAACCACATACTCCCAGTCTGCCGCCATTCGCGTTTTTTCATCCGTTCGGAAATTTCGCAAAACGGCAAAATTCAACAAAAATTTCGAAAAAAATCGCAAAAAAAGAGGGGAACGGCTTGCATTTCCCAACAGACACTCTATAATTGAAGAAAAGAGTAAGCGATTTGCTGAGCCAGTCACTCCATTCCGGAAAGGTTCCTTCATGAAACACGGCCTGATTTTTTCAATTATTTTGACGGGTTTCGTTTCCGTCTTTGCAGTCCCGCACACACTTTCAGCCCAGGGCACCCCGACAGTTCCCCGGCTGAATATGGGGCAGACTTCCGCTGCGGCCGGCCAGACTCCCGCGACAGCTGAGGCAAAAGCAGGATCGAATGCAGCAGCAAAGGAAGTCGAGATCTCTGAAATCGAAGCCGACGCTCCGAAACCTGTACTGAAGAAGAAATCGGCACAGCCGTCCGTTTCCAATCCGGCGGCAGCACGCTACCAAAAAGCGCAGGAAGCCTACAAAAAGGCGGTCCAGAACGTGCGTGAACTCCAGAAACAGTACGTCAAACTGGAGACCGACGAAGAGGAACGTGAAGAGATCGGCGAAAAACTCCAAAAGTACGCAGATTTTCTGACGAAACTTCATCCGAAACTCATGGATCTTGCCGAGGATGCGTGGAACGAACAGCCGACCCGCGATCCGGAGATGCTCCGCGTCATCGTAGAAGTACTGGAAGTGCGCCTGACGATGGAAGAATACGAACGTGCGTCGAAGATCCTGGAAGGACTTTTTGCGCAGAAGGTGCAGGACATTCTCCCGGACCTTTACGATGCAGCAGGCGAGACGGCTTTCATGCTGAACGATTTTGAAAAGGCGGGGAAATATTTTACGGAAGCCGAGGCGAAAAATGTCCTGACCGAACGATGTAAAGCATTCCAGAAAGACCTGGTCTACTATCGGACGGCATGGGCAAAGGAAACGGTACTGCGCGACCGGGATAAAACGGCAGGCGATCTGCCCCGCGTGGAACTCGAAACGACTAAAGGGACCATCGTTCTGGAACTCTACGAAAATGAGGCGCCAAACACTGTCGCGAACTTCGTCTACCTGGTGGAAAAAGGATTCTACGACGGACTCTATTTTGAGCTGGTCATTCCGGGAATGTTTGCCGAGTCCGGCCGTTCGATGGAAAGCGCAGACGGAGGCCCAGGCTACATGATCCGCGACGAGTTTGACGAAAAGAGTATGCGGACCCACTATCGCGGAACGATCAGCATGGCGAACGGGGGGCCGAATACGGCAGGGTCGCGTTTCTTCCTGAGTTTCACCCCGATGCGGGAAATGGACGGCAAATTCGTCGTTTTCGGCCGTGTCGTTAAGGGAATGGACGTTCTCTCGCAGCTTCAGCGCATTGACCCGGCGAACCCGGATCCGATGGCGGAACCCGATCAGATCACCAATGCGCGCGTTATTCGGAAACGGGACCACAAATACCGCCCGAAAGTCCTGAAGATCGAAACGGAAGAAGAAAAAGCGGAAGCGGAAACGAAAGCGAAAAAAACATCCAAAACCGCCAAATCGAAAAAGAAGAGCTCGAAGACGCGCACCGCGTACTAGACCTGGAATTTCACGCATCGTGCACTTGCGTCATGTTTCCGGACATCGAGGTTCCCGAAATTGGGAATACCAGAGCATCGGATGCGGCAAGTCTGGGAACCTGCGTCAGCTCCAGCATTCTCCCGGCCTGTTCTGTTCAGCAGATGCCTGCCGGGAGATCTTTTTTCCGACTGCGGCAGGAGAAGGCGGGAAATGGAAAGAACTGCGGCGGAAAAAATCTTCCAAAACACCGCTCCCCCCCCTCGCAGGAATCTCTGAATCTGGTAAAATGAAGTGAGTTTCGAGTGAAGATCTCTTCACCGGAAGCCAAAGGTCCCATTCATTCTCATGAATGGAAATGCAGAAACTCCTTCAGACAGGCACGAACAGATCCAATGCCGGAACAGAAACCGAAAAAACAGAGAACCAACGCATCTGGGAAAGAGCTGATCGCACTGGAACGCACGATGCCCCACAATCTGGATATGGAGCGCGGCATCCTTGGGAGCATCCTTCTCGACAATATGGTGCTGGACGACATTCAGCAGATCGTTCGAGAGGATGATTTCTATCTGGACGCTCACCGTGTTCTGTACCATCACCTGCTTGAGCTGCACAATTCGGGCAGGATCGTCGATGCGCACACACTGGTGGACAGTCTGGAACGTTCCGAGTCGCTTGAGAAGATCGGCGGGATGCAGTATCTTGCCGAGATCCTGCACTCCGTCACGATGTCTGCCCATGCGGAAGCTTACGCGGAAGTGGTGCGCGACAAGGCGAGGGCAAGAAAGCTCATCCAGGCGAGCAATCTCATCGTGCAGAAAGCCTACGAGCCGGATTCCGACATCAATTCGCTGGTTTCTGAGGCGGAAGAGTTGATTTTTGCGGTCCACGACGAGCGAAGCAATGATTCGGTCGTCGGGATCATGGAAGTCCTGACGGAAGTCTGGGAGAAGGTGGACCTCTACCAGAAAGGCGGTGCCGTCGGGATCCCGACCGGATTCACCGACCTGGACAAAATGACGGGCGGTCTGCACGACAATGAGCTGATCATCATCGCAGCGCGTCCGAGTATGGGAAAAAGCGCGTTCGCCGCAAACATCGCGGACTACGTGGCGATGGAAGCCGGAAAGGCGGTCCTTTTCGTCAGCCTTGAAATGTCGAAGGCGGAATTGGGGCTGCGTATCCTCTGCGGAAGAGCTGGTGTCGACAGTCAGCGGGTGCGTCAGGGACGGCTCACGACTGCAGATACACGCAGTCTCCAGGAGGCAAGCAGCGCGATGATGCACTCCAGATTCACGATCGACGACTCACCGAGCCGAACCGTCTCGGACATCGCGGCCATGGCGAGACGCTTCCGAAGAAAAGGGGAGCTGGATCTGATCCTCGTGGACTACCTCCAGTTCATCAAGGACGATGGAACGACGACGAACCGTCAGGAACAGGTCGCGAAGATCTCCAGACGCCTGAAGGAACTGGCGCGTGAACTGCACGTTCCGGTCGTCTGTCTCGCACAGCTGAACCGGCAGACGGAAGAAGGGGGAGACCATCGTCCAAAAATGAGCAACCTGCGCGAATCCGGTTCGATCGAGCAGGACGCAGACGTCGTGATGTTCGTCCATCGCGAAGAATACTACTACCAGGCCCAGCCGGAAAAGATCAAGGAAAAGAACCTTGCGGGCAAAGCGGAGATCATTGTCGCGAAACAGCGAAACGGGCCGACGGGCGTCGTGCAGCTTCAGTGGGAGGCCAGCTTGACGCAGTTCCGCAACCTGGCGTACAAATCGATCGACGGTCTGCCGAACGATCTGGGCTAGGTCCGGGTCCAAAACGGCGGTGGGTCCAAAACGGCGGTGGATCCAAAACGGCGGTGGGTCCAAAACGGCGGTGGGTCCAAAACGGCGGTGGGTCCAAAACGGCGGTGGGTCCAAAACGGCGATGGGTCCAAAACGGCGGCGGGTCCAAAACGGCGGCGGATCATGGAAAAACAGGAGAAGGTGAATGGCTGAGAATGAACGTCTGATCTCCTCGCGAAGATCCTTTTTGCGCGGAAAGTTTTTTTCTCCGGAAGTGCAGAAAGAGAAGGAGATACAGCGTCAGCGGGAAGCAGAAGAAGCGGAAGCACGGCGTCTGGCAGAGGCTCCAGTGCAGTACATGGAGTACTCCCGAAAGGCGATGGCGGCGGATTTCGTCATCTTCACGAACGCGGGCGAATACGAAAATGCGTTCGATGCAGCCATCGAGGCACTGGATGAAGTTTCCCGGCTTGAAAAGGTGCTGAGCTACTTCCTTCCGGACAGCGAGATCTCGCTCCTGAACGAGGATGGACCGTACTATCCAGTCTCGGTCAGTCCGGAAGTCTACGAGCTTTTGAAATACTGCGGCAGACTTTACGAGGAAACGCACGGAGCTTTCGACATCACGGCGACGCCGCTCTCGGAAGTCTGGGGATTCATGCGCAGGGCAGGGCGGCTTCCTTCCGAAGAAGAACGGCTTGAGGCACTCGCGAAAGTTTCGGCAGGCCGTATTCAGTGGGATGACGCGGAGTGTGCCGTCCAGCTCGGATGCGAAGGAATGAAGGTCTCGCTGGGAAGCATCGGAAAGGGATTCGCTCTCGATACCGCCGCACGGATCCTCGAAATGTACGGACTGAACGATTTCATTTTCCATGGCGGTCTAAGCAGCGTACTGGCTCGCGGAGCAAGACGCGGACGGAAGGACTGGCTGGTGGGGCTTCATCATCCGCTCAAGCCGAATGAACGGCTCATGGAGATCCCGCTGAAAGACCGTGCGCTGGGAACGTCCGGCTCCGCGACGCAGTATTTTTGGGCAAACGGCAGAAAATTCGGTCACGTTCTGGACCCGCGAACGGGTTTTCCCGCGATGAATGTTCTTTCCGCCACGGTCCTTGCGCCGACAGCAACAGAAGCGGACGCACTGGCGACGGCCTTTTACGTCATGGGTCCGGAAGAAGCGGAAGCCTTTTGCCGGGAACGTCCGGAACTGGGAGCGGTTTTCGTCCTTCCTGGCTCCGGATCCAGCGTGAATGTCATCAGGTTTGGAGAAATTTGACCGGCGGCGGACGTCAAAATTCCGTCGGAGATCGGTTTTCGGAAATACTTTGTGGAGAAAAATGATGCGGATCCGCAATTTATGGATGATGGTGGTGCTTTTTTGCGGGATGGTACTTCCGGAAGGCGTGCTTTTCGGTGCGCCATACCTGAAGCAGCGTCTTCAGCCGGAAATCATCTGGGGACATTTCTGCCTCACGCTTCCCAGAGGACGGACCGGTACGGTGAACGTCTCGCGCCAGGGGAAATTTCCCCTTCATTTTCAGTTGACGGCCGGCAATGGCGGGATGGCGAACGCGGAGTACCGATACTCAGGCAGCCAGGAGTTCGTTCTGCTTTCCATCCAAAACGGATTTTCGCTCCTGAATTTCAGAGCACTCCCAGACGAAAATACGTACGTTCTTCTGCTTCAGGATCGGGACGGCAAAAAGATCCATTTGGAGACCGGCACACTTTCCGACACGATGAAAACATGCCTGAAACGGGATCTTCAGGAAAAGATCCAAACGGAAGAACTTCACGGCGAAAATGTCCGATCCTGGCAGGCAGATTCCTTTTGGGAGCTTCTTTTCTGCCGTCCAGACGAGTGCCGGGAAGCACTGAATGCAATTTTTTCGATTTACGGCGATCCAACGGAAATGATGAAAGATTTCAGCGGCGCATTCACCAGCACACTGATCCAGCGGGAGATGGAATCGCGTCCCCCCCAAACAGCACATTCCGAATCGGCATCGCCAATTGACCCGGTTTCCGCTCATCCCCAGATGGATCCGGAAAAAACGGAAGCGCAGATCCGTGAACTTCTCCTTCAGCTCGACAGCGACAAATTTTCCGTCCGACGCCGGGCCGACGAAGAGCTGCGCGGATACGGGATCGGGCTATTCCTGAACCTCGGCAATATTTCGCACGGAGAACTTTCTCCGGAAGCCCGGTTTCGGCTTACCCGCATTTTAGAGTACGTCGAGAAAAACGTGAAGCTCTCGCGCGAGAATTTTCTGCACGATGTGCAGTTTTGGACAGCCAAACCGTCAGCCTGGACCGCCGTTCTGGAATTCGGAACGCCTGAGCAGCAGGATCTTGCGTGGGAGATCCTGAAAGAAAACCGTTCCCGCTTCTTTTCAGCTTCCGAAAAGCCGGAGGAAGTTCTGGATCAGGTGTTTCAGCACGAAACATTTTCTGCACTTTCCAAGGAAACCAGACAGGCAGTCGTTCACCAGTTCAAGGATTTAATTTTCAGCGTGAGTCACTGAGGAAACGAGAACATGGCCAAAAAAATCATCATTCGCAGCTTCCGAAATACGGACTACTCCCAGATTTTCAACATTTGGGAGAGCAGTACCTACCATAAGACGTGGGGCAACTTCACCTCGGACGACTTTTACGCGCAGGTTTTGGGGTCGCTGCTTTTTGATCCGGAATTTTTTATTCTTGCCGTCGAGCATGACGACACACAAAAATACCATTTCGGCATGGACGGCACACCAGTCGGTTTCGTTCACGGCGGTTTTGCGCCAAATGCCGACCGAACGGGAATCGATCCGTCTGAAGGACACATTGCGATGCTCGTCGTTCGTGAGCCGCACGAGAGCCGAAAGCTCTCGCCGCAAAAAGCCGAGCAGTGGAAAAACAAGATCCGGCAGATGCTGCTGACTGCGATCGAGGAAAAATTCGCCAGTCGCGGCATTCGGCGGATCCATGCGGGTGCCAATTATCCGAACGCACCGTTTTACTATGGCCTGCTTAAGGGGGGAGAACCCAATGGGATCCCGGAAAACGACGCGTGCCTCTGTCCGCTCCTCAAAGCGAACGGTTACGTTCCGGAAAAGCGCAATTTTGTGTACTCCGCATCCGTCGAGCATATGCCGGGGTCCATTTTTATCCTGCAGAATCTGATGATCCATCAGGAATCAGTCAATAAACCGAAGCATGTGCAGAAAATAAGCTGGTGGGATCAGTGTGCCCGAGCATCACTTTCCATTGAACGCTACTCGCTCATCCATGTGCCGAATCAGAAAGTACTCGGCTCCATTACCGTCACCAGCCGTTCAGATGCCCGCACGACGAACCACTATTCGCTGCACAATCTGCAGATTTTGGAACCATACAGGAAACTTCAGTACGCCAAACTGTTCATGAATATGCTTTTCCGCAGGCTCTACAGCCGCTACCATCGGCCGTTTTCGGTGGAACTGACGATTCCGGAGGAGAATCTCCCGGCAAAAAAAACGTTCCTGAGCACACATTTTTTCATGCCGAACGGCCAAATGGAAAAATTCCACGAAGAAAAATGCTGCGTTTTTCAGCGCGATCTTCCGGAAGATCTCCTGCAGAAAGCTCAGAAATGATCGGAGCAAAACGGTTCGGAGCGCAGAAATGAGTTCGCGTTCCAGCCAGTGGAGCAAACGACGGCTTTACGAAAGGACCCACGGAAAGATCCATGCCGAAAAAGCACATTTACTGGATCTTCGCGATCCTATGCCTCTTCGTCTTCTCGGCCTGGTGTGCCGATCCGTATCCCGGCACACTGCGCCACATCCTGCGGCTGGTACACCGCCACGCCATTTCGGCTCCGTCCGAACGGGAACTTTTCAATGCCGCAGTGGACGGTCTGCTGGCTTCGATCGACGAGAATTCAGGTTTCATTCCGCCGTCGATCTACGAGGAACTCAATGAAGAATTCCATCAGGAAACCGGGACCGTCGGGATCCTTTTCTGGTTCGACGAAGCGGAAAAGCAGTACCGTGTCGGCTGTACACTTCCGAATTCCTCAGCACGCAAAGCCGGGATCGAGCCGCAGGACTTCCTCCTTTCCATCGACGGCGAGCCGCTGACTTCGGAAAATGCACCGAAGCTCCTAAGTAAACTGCATTCGCCGACGGAAACGCAGGTCCAGGTAGAGACGTTTCGTCCATCGTCGCAAAAAAAGCGGACGCAGACGCTGGTTTCCCGCAAATTGCCGGTCCAGTCCGTCACGGGATTCACCCGGCTTCCGGACAGTACGTGGGAGTACCGCCTCCCGATGTTCCCGCGATCGGAAAGGGACGAAGGAACAGCCAAAGGAGCCTCCGGAACCAACGGAAAGCCCGCGAAAAAAACAGACGGAAAGCCGGTTTCAGACGCTCCGCTCTACGTCCGGCTGGAGACTTTCGGCGAGCAGACAGCTCGGGAACTGCGGGACATCCTGACGCGCGGAATGCAGACGGATGCGTGCGGTCTGGTTCTGGATCTTCGCGGAAATTCCGGAGGACTGCTCAAAACAGCGCTGGAGATCTGCGGAATGTTCGTTCAAAAACGCGCGATCATGGTGCAGATCATCGGAAAAGGCGCACGGACGCCGACCGTCGTCCCCAACGAGGCCGTTCCGATCTGGACTCGCCCGGTCGCCGTTCTGATCGACCACAGGACGGCCAGTTCCGCGGAGATCGTAGCGGCCTGCCTTCAGGATTGGGGCAAAAGAGGACTTCCGAAAGCCGTCTGCATCGGTTCACGGACATTCGGGAAAGGAACGATCCAGAATATTTTCGACCTGGGTCCCCTTCCGGATGACCGGGATCTGGAAAAGGAAACCGACTGGCGCACGGTCTGGAAACAGATCCGCGAAACACCGCGGCGCGGCGGACTGCGGATCTCCTCGGAAATGTACCTTAGCCCGGACGGACACATGATCCACCGATTCCCGGACTCCCCCAAAGAAGAGGAATGGGGAGTCCGGCCGAACGGCGGCTGGGAGTGCGGGATCTCCGAACATCCGGAATTTCAGAAAGATCCGGATGGATTTGAAAAAAGATGGAAGACCCTGACGCTCCTGAGAGCTTCAGGTGCCCTGCCGGAATCCCGATGGGGGGAGGTTCCTGCGCTGGATCTTCCGCTGAAACGGGCGATGGACTTTTTTCAGGCAGAAAAATAAATAAAATCGGCAGCATTTACGATATTTCAGTAGAGGCTCCGAAAAAATGCTCCGCAAACCACTCGCAAACCGCGCGCAAATCACTCGCAATTCGTCCCGGTTTGCGGCAGGCGTTGAGCTTCGACGACACACATTGGCCGAAGAGCTGGTGAAATGAGGGAGTTCTGCTTCTGATTTTCGCGGAAAGCTCCCGGAAAAAAACAAAAATTTGGTTTCACGCTGACCCTTTTTTCATTTCGGCGTTCCTCCGCATCGGGATGCAGACGGACAGAATGTTCCTCTGCCCCTGCCGGCCGGTTCGCCATTCATTCAGTGAGGAATGAAGCACGAAAAGAAGAAGCCGTCGGTTTTTTTGAGCACTTTTTATTTTAAAGGAAACGAATCCATGCTGGATCGAAAATTCATTCTGGAAAATCTGGAGCTTGTGCGCCAGAATTGCGTCAATCGAAATGTCGACGTCGACGTGAATCGTTTTGCGGAACTGGAGACGCGCCGCCGCGAGCTTCAGGCGGAATCGGAAGAGCTGAACCGTCGGGCAAACGAAGTCTCCAAGACGATCGGAAAAGCCAAAGATGAAGCCGAGCGCAACGCCCGCAAGGAAGAAGGGAAGGCTCTGCGTGAGCAGAAAGCGGAGATCGACCAGAAACTTTCGGAGATCTGCGAGGAACTGGACGGCATCCACATGGCGATCCCGAACATGACGCATCCGGATGCACCGATCGGCGAGGACGACAAATCGAATCTGGAGCTGATGCGCGGCGAGACGCCGATCCGTGAATTCGATTTCCAGCCGCTCGATCACGTAGAGCTGGGACAGAAACTCGACCTGATCGACTTTGAAGCGGGTGCGCGCGTCACGGGAGCCGGTTTCTACTTCCTCAAAAATGAAGCCGTTCTGCTCGACATGGCGCTCCAGATGTACGCGATGAACATTCTGATCAAGGAAGGGTTCACGCCGATGAGTACGCCGGACCTGGCGAAACAGTCGATCCTCCGCGGAACAGGATTCAATCCGCGCGGAAACGAGACGCAGATCTACAGTATCGCGGACACGGACCTGAGCCTCATCGCGACGGCCGAGATCCCGCTTGGCGGAATGCTTTCCGGTGAAGTCGTCGATTCGGAACTTCTCCCGCTGAAATTCTGCGGAACGAGCCACTGCTTCCGTACCGAAGCGGGTGCGGCAGGGAAAGCGTCGCGCGGTCTCTACCGGGTCCACCAATTCTCCAAGGTCGAAATGTTCGCCTTCACGCTGCCGGAAGACAGCGAAGCGATGCTCTACCATCTGCGCGAGATGGAAATGCGCATTTTCGACGGACTGAAGATCCCCTACCGTGTCGTCGACACCTCGACGGGCGATCTCGGCGGTCCGGCATACCGGAAGTTTGACCTGGAAGCGTGGATGCCCGGACGCGGCGACTTTGGCGAAGTGACCAGCACGTCGAACTGCACAGACTATCAGGCCCGCCGTCTGAACGCACGCTACAAGGTGAAGGGCGAGAAGGGAACGAAGTTCCTCCACACGCTCAACGGGACGGCCATCGCCATCAGCCGCGGTATGCTCGCGGTCATGGAAAACTACCAGCAGGCGGATGGTTCCATCGTCGTGCCGGAAGTTCTGCGTCCGTACATGGGGATGGACGTCATTCGCCGTTAAGGCCGAAAGAACGTCCCAGTTTCTGAAATTCAGCCCGGACTGTATCGAAAACGTACGGTCCCGGGCTTTTTTCAGATCCGTCCGGAAGGTGCGGTATACCGAAACTCACCCGGATGCTTTCCTTTCCCGGATCCAGAGATACGTCAGGCACAAAATCACCGGAAAGACACAGAATGGCCAGATCGGACGGCGGAGCGTACGGATCGCGGCGTTTTCCTGTCCGGCGTCTTTTTTGGAATGGAGCGTAAGGAGGATCTCGCGGGCGATGGTTTCTGCGTCTCCGTCCTCCGCAGGCTTTACGTGGAAAAACGTACCGTTCCCATACCGCGCAAGATTCTGCATCCCGACAGGATCCGGAGTGGAACGCCGAAATTCCAGCGGCTGTCCAGGGATCTCGGACGGAAGCGGCAGGACCGGCGGCACGGCAGCGGAAAGCGGAGTACTGAGAGTCTCCTCTTCCGGAGCGGTTTCTGTCCCGGCAGGTCCTTTTGCCTGCAGGGTTTGAGTTTCCGCATTGGTCCGGCAAAGGGAGTGGATCGCTTGGATCCAGTAGTTTCGGTAAACGTCCTCCGAATTCTTTCGCCATCTCCACAGATTCTCCGACGCATGGAAAAGCGTCGAGACATCTTGCCCGCGGCTTCGGATGAGGATCGGAAAACCATCGCATTTCCCAAGGATCTCTGCACCGGAAAACGTCTGCGGTACATTCCAGAAATGAAAGACCGGCTGCGCAAAATCATCGGAAACGATTCCGCGAAACAGCTCCGACGCAAAACCTTCCGGAGTCAGCAAAAGTTTCCTTTCTTCCGTCTCTTCGGATCCCGTTCCGCCATTTTCTGCCGCATTCTGCATCATTCCGGAAAACGAAAGCAGGAAATTCCGCCCTAATTCGGCACGTTCCCAGGATTCCGGCCGGAAATGCCGGCCCGCGATCAGGATCAGCCCGCGCGAAACCGCTCTCCGGGAAACTCCCGCCTCGGGCACTTCACTTTTTTGCAGAGCGTTTCCAGAACCACTCTTCGGACGTCCGGAAGTCTCCGAAACGTCAAACCATGCCGCGGCCAGGGCCTTCAGGTTTTCCTCGCCAAGATCTTCCGGAGAAACCGAGTTCAGGATCAGCACATCCAGCCCGCGCAGTTCTTCAGCAGTCGGAAAGTCGGTACGCTGGCATGCATCCTGTTTCGGATCCGGAGCAAGCGGCATCCCGGACGGAGACCAGGTTTCCAGATGAACGGACGTTTCCCGGGCAAGCAGATTCCGCAGAGCGCGAAATTCCCAGGTCGGCACTGCCGTCACGAGCAGGACCCGCCGGATGCGTTCTGCGGCATTCAGAGAAATCGAAAGCGGCGTATGGAGAAACGCTTTGCCGCCCGTCCCGGTCCCGCCAGCTTTGAGCGCGGACTGCGTTTTTTCTCCATCGGTTTCCGCGAAACTGCATTCAAGACGCAGGGAGTATTTTTTCACTTCTTCCGGCTTCCATTTCAATTCCGCATCCAGAAAGCCCGTCTGTCCCTCAAACGCACACAGAGTCCGCGCCAATACCGTTTCCGTTTCCGCATCGAGAAGCCGGACTTCCACATTCTGTCCGGCACGCGGTTCCGCAAAGACCCGCACAGAAAATTCAGCCGTCTCTCCGCAAAGTACAGTCGACCGCGGATCCTTCCACTGAACGAATATCTGAGGAATGGCTCTTTCCTCTCCCAGAACGATCGGGAAAAGAGCGCAGTTTCGCTCACCGGCGATCTCTGCCGAGGATCCAGACACGGCATCTTCAAAAGAACGGTCGGTCGCGGCTCCATCCGTCAAAAGAAGGATCCCCACCCGATGGACCGGCTGGAGGCCAACGTCCTGAAACTCCAACTTCAAAGCCGCTCTCAGTGCCTGATCCAACGGCGTTTCCGGAAAATCCGGGACCTGACCGAGAGAACCGCCGGACGTCCGTTCTGCATTCCCGTTTCGTTCTGCATTCCCGTTTCGTTCTGCATTCCCGTTTCGTTCTGCATTCCCGTTTCGTTCTGCATTCCCGTTTTGCTCTGGTTTCCCAGTTCCGCCGGCAAAAAGTTCCGAAAGAAAAACGGTCCGAGTCCGGATCCCTTCCTTTTCCAGAAGCAGACGGAGGCTCTCCTGAAGACGGCAGGCCGTCTGGAATCGTGTTGCGCCGCAGGATGCAGAATCCGTCTGCGTTTCCGAATCCGTCTGCGTTTCCGAATCCGTCTGCGTTTCCGAATCCGCCTGCGTTTCCGGGAGCGTCATGGGGAGCGACATACTCAGGGAATCGTCCAGCAGAAAAAGAAGTTCTGTCGCCGGCTCGATCTTTTTTTCCATGGAGAGTTGGGCGATCCCGCAAAAAATGAGCAGCGCAGCGGTTCCGCCCGCAAGACGAAATGGCAGATCCGAAATTTTCTGATTTTTCATCCAAAAGTACGTACCCGTCCCCAACCCCAAAGCAAAAATGCCGAGCAGCCAAATCGGAAAGGGTGAATCAAAGACGGGGATCCAGTACGGCATGGGTACGCCTGCGTTAAAATTCACGGAAAGTCGTTTCCTCCGGACAGAAGATCCAAACCATCCGGGCAGGAGACGCAAATAAAAAAAGTTCACGGGACGTCTCTTTCATCGGCAGGATCTCCGAAAAACTTTCATTTTCGGAATGTTCGGGCAGAGTCTCCCTTCGTGTAGGATCCTGAAAATTTCTTTTTCGCGAAAACCATACTTGCCGGGCTTCCGTAAAATGAAAAGCTCCGGGACATTTCCTCTCGCCAAAGGGAAGCAGACACCCGGAAATCGATCCCAAAGTCCGTCCCAAGGTCAAAAAATTCCTCAAAGCCGCGCAAAAATTGACAAAATTTCCGAAATTTTGCAAAAATTTTGAAAATCCCTCTTGCGTGAATTCTGAAATTTGGAATAATTGGGATTTTGAAGACTTTATGTTCGATACGGTACCGGTCCCATACTGTTTTCCGCAAAATCCTGGATCCGGTTCCCCATTCCGAAACACTCAGGCATGAAGACCATTCGGCAAACAGGACGGAGCGGAACCGGATGTCCTTCACCGCAGCACGTAAACCTGAAGAGGAGCCGGTCAATCCGGCAGGATCCAGCGTCCCTCCTCTTCAAAAAATATTCACTCAAAGATCCAGCATGAAATCAACGAGCAAATCCTTGGTCATCGTCGAGTCCCCGGCAAAAGCGCGGACGATCCGCAAATTTCTGGGAGATAATTACGAAATCGAAGCCAGCATCGGACACGTACGCGATCTTCCGCAGGGAGCGAAAGAGCTTCCGGAGAAATACCGCGGCGAGGACTGGGCGTATCTTGGCGTGGACGTTGACCATGATTTTGAACCGGTCTACATCGTATCGAAAGAGAAGAAAAAGCAGGTCGACAAACTGAAGGCGCTCCTGAAAGAAGCCGATGAACTCTATCTCGCGACGGATGAAGACCGCGAAGGAGAAGCCATCAGCTGGCATTTGTGCCAGGTTTTGAAACCGAAGGTCCCAGTCCATCGGCTCGTTTTTCACGAAATCACCAAAAAAGCGATCCTCAGCGCACTGGAAAATCCGCGTCAGATCAACGAATCGCTCGTGCGCGCCCAGGAGACCCGGCGTATTCTGGACCGGCTTTTCGGATACGATGTTTCCCCGCTGCTCTGGCGCAAAGTCCGGCCCAAACTCTCTGCCGGAAGAGTCCAGAGTGTCGCAGTCCGGCTGATCGTAGACCGGGAACGCCAGCGAATGGCCTTCCGAAGTGCGACGTACTGGGATCTTCTCGGCCTTTTTGAAACGAAACAGAAGCAGAATTTCCATGCCTCGCTCGAATCCGTCAACGGCCGCAGGATCCCGACCAGCCGCGATTTCGACGCCAATACGGGAGTGCTGAAAAACCCCGACTGCCTTCAGATGACCGAGGCGGAGGTGCACGCTCTTCTGGAACGTCTCGAAAAGACGCAGGAAGCCAAAGTCACGCGCGTCGAAAACAAAGATTTCATTCAGCGTCCGCCGGCACCGTTCACGACCAGTACGCTCCAGCAGGAAGCGAACAGAAAGTACGGATTCACCGCCCGCCGCACCATGACGGCAGCGCAGAGTCTCTACGAAAACGGGTACATTACGTACATGCGAACTGACTCGACGGCACTTTCTGAAGAAGCACTCAATGCGTCCCGGGACCTGGTCCGGCAGATCTACGGCAAAGAGTACCTTCCGGCCGCTCCTCGGCACTACCAGACGAAGGTCAAAAATGCACAGGAAGCTCACGAAGCGATCCGTCCGGCAGGCACGGCTTTCCGGATCCCTGAAGAAGTCCGCGGTTCCCTTTCTCCAGACGAATTCAAACTGTTCGACATGATCTGGAAACGGACCGTTGCGTGCCAGATGGTCGATGCCGTCGGCCAGCGTAAAACGATCGCGCTGCGTCTGGATGATGCGGAATTCACGACTTCCGGAAAAACCATCACGTTCCCCGGATACCTTCGCGCATACATTGAAGGGACGGACGAAATGGACGACCAGGACGGTGAACGGATCCTGCCGCCGGTTTCAGAGGGCGAGATCCTTTCCTGCCGCGAACTCGATCCGAAGGTCCACACGACCCAGCCGCCGAACCGTTTCAGCGAAGCGGCACTGACCCGCACGCTGGAAGAAAAGGGGATCGGCCGTCCGAGTACATATGCGTCGATCATCGAAACGATCCTGGCGCGCAATTATGTCTTCAAGCGCGGAAACGTCCTGATCCCGACGTGGGTCGCTTTCGCCGTCTGCAAACTGCTCGAAACGCACCTCCCCGACCTGATCGACTACCAGTTCACGGCAGAAATGGAAGATGATCTGGATGCGATCAGCCGCGGAGAACGGGAGTGGATCGACTATCTCCATGAATTCTATTTTGGCGATGAAACGTCTCCGGAATCCCAAAGCGGCGGCAAAAAAAACGAACGAAAAAAGGAGACAGTCCCCGGTCTGCGTCCTCTTCTGGCGAATATGCTGGACCAGATCGATGCGAGAGAGATCAGCACCATCGGAATCGGGACGCCGGAAGACGGAGAACCGCTTCATGTCCGCGTCGGCCGCTACGGACCGTTCCTGGAACAGGGTGAGACCCGGGTCAGCATTCCGGAATCGATGGCACCGGATGAACTCACGGTCGAAAAAGGTCTGGAGCTGCTCGCCAACGCCCACCAGGGAGAAGAACCGCTCGGCATGGATCCGGAATCCGGGAAGCCGATCTACGTCAAAGTTGGACGCTATGGACCGTACATTCAGTGCGGAGATGCCGACGACGAAGAAAAACCGCGCAATGCATCGCTCCTGAAGGGGATGGACCCGGCAGAAGTGGATCTCGAGACGGCAGTGAAGCTCCTTCAGCTTCCACGGACACTCGGCGTTCACCCGGATGACGGTGCGGAGATCACCGCATCCAACGGACGCTACGGACCTTATGTGAAGTGGAATGAAGAGACCCGTTCCCTTCCGGATGACATTTCGCCGATCGACGTGACTCTTGAGCAGGCTCTCCAGATCCTTGCTCAGCCGAAAAACCGCCGCGGAGCAGGAACGCAGAGGACCGCGACTGCACGTCAGGCTGCGAAGGTGCTCGGCAAATCTCCGGTCACGGAAGAAGACGTCCGGATGTTGGCGGGCCGATTTGGACCGTACGTCACGGACGGCACGACGAATGCGTCGCTTCCGCGGACGGCTAATCCGGAGGAACTGACTCTGGAAGAGGCTCTGGAACTTTTGGCGGCACGTGCGGCCAAAGGCCCGGCAAAAAAGAAAGCGGCCAAAAAAGCCGTGAAGAAAACCGCCAAAAAGGCCGTAAAAAAAGCGGCTGAAAAGACAGAGAAAGTCTCTGCGGCTGCCAAAAAAGTGACGAAAAAGGCGGCCAAAAAAACGACGGCGAAAAAGACCGTAAAGAAGGCGGCGAAAAAAGTGACGAAGAAAGCCGCGAAAAAAACCGTCAAAAAAACGGCGAAAAAAGCCGTGAAGAAAACGGCGGCAGCGGAAGAATAGACCGTCGCGGTCCACGTCAAAAGGCGGAAGAAATCGGAAAAAGGCGAAAGAAACGGGAATGCTCCGGTTTACTCCAGAGCATCGGTTTCTTCCGCCGTTTTTTCAAAATACGCCATTCGCAGATTTTCCGTGAAGTCTTTTTCCAAGAAGATCCGAAATCCCGCAGAAAGATAGAGGGCGACATTTCCCGCATTGTCCGCCCGGGTGAACAGCTCGATCCTGCGATGCGGGATCCGCGTCTGGATCTCCCGCAGAAGCTGACTGGCCAGCCCGCGCCGGCGAAACTCAGGATGAACGATGAGTTTGGCAAGATGGAGCGTCCCATTTTCTTCGTGTGCCCGGATCGACGCGATGATCCGCCCGTTTTCCGGCTCGCAGATCTTCAGGACCGGTCCGGCAAAAAATTCCTGCCTCAGTTCTTCCAATGTTTCGGTCATCGGCTGGATCGTCCAGTCATTCAAAGCCCGCGCCTCACACTCAAAAGCCAGACGCTGAAGCGCAAGGATCTCCGGAAGATCCCGTTCCAGTGCCGGTTCCGCATTCATGAGCGAACCATTCTTCGGATTTTCCACATTTTGTTTCGCCGCTAAGTGCCGAGCATCTTGTATTCCGATCTTAGTCTCTCTTCCCATTTCATCCTCTTTTCATTTCCAATTTTTTCCTTCATTTTTCCCTTCACTTTATTTCTTCTCCCAAATTTTCGTTTCCCATTCTACCGCAAAAAGACAAAAAATCAAGCAGGGAGTCCAAAATTCTGATTTTGCGCCGACATTCTGCCGATAGGTCAAGTAGAATCAACCGCGTCACGCTTTCCTAACACAAAGGCTGGATCCATGCCCCAAACCAAACGTACAGTCGCCATCGTCGGAGCCGGACTTTCCGGTGCTGCGGCAGCCGTGCGTCTTTGGGATCTCGCGAAGGAACTGGAACATCGCGGCTCTTCGATGCCGTTGGAGATCCATCTTTTTGAGGCTTCCGCAATCCTCGGCGGCCGGGCGTCGTCCCGTTTTCTTCCGGAAGAAGATCTTCTGCTTGACGGAGCGCAGCATCTGACGATGAACTGCTGTACGGCGATGCTGGAGTTTCTCCGGAGGACGGATCTGCTTCGATTCTGGAAACTCCAGACGGAAATGACGTTCTGTGTACGTTCCGGAGCATCGGAAACCGCCGGTCCTCTCCGATTTTTTCCATTTCGGAATTCAGCATCCCTTCCACAGCCGTTCCATCTTCTTCCGGCACTCTGGGGACTTGGGCATTTAAACAGGCTGGAACGTCTTCAGCTGCTGGGGATCTGCCGTCAGATCCAGAAATCGACGCCGAATTCCGGAGACTCTTTTCGCGCCTGGATGGAAAAACTGGGCTGCCCGGCATCAGTAGCGGATCATTTCTTTGACCCGGTGATCCTGTCCGCATTCAGCGACCAGATGGAGAACGTTTCCGCCGGTATCGCGAAGACGGTTTTTCGCAGAATGTTCCTCGAAACGAAAGACGGCTGGCATTTCTGGATCCCGCAGTGTCCGCTGCGCGAGATCTTTGACGCGAATCTGACGCCGTTTCTGGAACGCTCCGGGATCCGCATCCATCGCCAGACTCCCGTACGGCGCATCGTTCCAGGACGTCTCCTCATTCAGGATACGAAAAGCGGACTTCGCTCGGAATTCGCCGCCGACTCGGTCATTCTTGCCGTTCCGTGGTTTCAGGCTGGAAAACTCCTGCCTGAACTCGTGAGTCTGGATCTTTTTCAGCCCGAACGATTTGAGCCGCGCACCATTTCGGCAGTCCATTTCTGGACGGACCGTGTCCTCTTTCCTCAGCCGAATCTGGTCCTTCCGCGTGAAACGATCCAATGGATCTTTCGTCCTCCTTTTGGACCGGAAGTTCCGAATAGCGCGCACCATTCCGACGGTCTGCAGGGGCCAGATCCAAAACTTCGGTTTCTGCCGGAAAATGTCGGTCCTGAAACGTGTTCTCCAGCAGAACGGGTCCGTCACGGATTCTATCATCAGGCACTTTTAAGCGACGCAGACCGATGCGTCTCCGCGAAACCGCAGGCTCTTGAACAGCTGGTCCGGGCCGAGCTTCAGATGCTTTTTCCGGAAGCGCGGTTTCTGCACTTCCGAACGACACGCTGTCCGGCGGCGGTTTTTTCGTGCAGTACGTGGATGGAGCACTCCCGTCCGACGATGCTCACGCCGTTTCCCTCCATTTTCCTGGCCGGAGACTGGACCGCGACGCAGCTTCCCGCCACGATGGAAAGTGCGGTGGTGAGCGGCAACCTGGCTGCGGAAGAAACGTTTCATTTTCTGAAAAATTTGCACGAAAGCCAATAGAAAACAGATTTCAGCCCTTGACAAAAAAAGAAAATCGGGTAGAATAAAATAAAATCGGATGAATGGCAGAGTGGTCGATTGCGGCGGTCTTGAAAACCGTTGACGTGAAAGCGTCCGGGGGTTCGAGTCCCTCTTCATCCGCTGGCCCCGCAGGTGATGCGGGGCTTTTTTTCTTTCAGAATACCATGAATGGCACAGGATCCGCTCCTCTTTAGAAAATTTCTGATTTGCGGATTTTGAGGAAAATTTCACCCTGTTTGTTGGAAAATTTTAGAAAATTCCTTCTTTTTCCTGAAATTTTGTTGCGTTTCTTTTCAAATTGCGTATAATGTTGGATGAAAGTCATGTTCTAAGGAGGAAAAAAGTGGCGGATTCGTTCGATTCCATTCGATTGAAGAAATTCACGCTTCGGGCAGAAGGGTACCTGGAGTTGGAGATGCCTGCACACGCGCTGGGAGAGATCCGGCATGCAAGCGAGCTGCGTCTGCAATTCACGCCTCATCTGTTCTATCTGGAAGGCTACGCACTTTTCCATCTGAAAAAGTACCGCGACGCACTCTATCCGCTGGGTCAGGCTGTTTTGCTGGAGCCGTCCGAAATCAGCTACTGGCTTTTGATCGGAATGTGCCAGAAACGCGTCGGACGGTGCGATCTTGCGATCGAGTCTCTGGAAAACGCGCTTTCGATCCAGCCGAACAATACGGTCGTCCTCTACAATCTGGCGTGCTATTATGCACTGGCGAAGCAGACCGGCCCATGTATTCAGAGTCTGTCCCGATGCCTGAGTCTGGATCCATCGTTCCGCGATCTGGTCGAGCAGGAGACAGATTTCAATCAGATCCGCGAGAAAGAAGAATTCTGCCGGATCATGCAGAAATCAGATGAACGCTTAAAAAAAGGCGTCCTCCCTTTTTCTCCCCAAAGTTCGCCTGCAAAACTTCCGGTTTCCGACAAACACGGTTTCTGACACACCGCCCCTCTGACGCTCTTCACTTCATGAACGGTTCCTGAGATCCGCCAGTCCCGCTTGATACTTCACGCTGTACTCCAACACACCGACTTTTCAGCACTTCCCGCCGGCAAAAGTGTCCAGGCGCAAAATCAAGAAATTTTTGATTTGGGTTCCGTTTCAACTTCAGGCTCTGCAAAAGAAACAAAGATCCGTCAATACCCGGACCAACAGGAAAAATCGTCAAAAAACGCCGGACATCCTGGCAAATTGGAAAAAAATCAAAAAAATGTCCCCCTCCCCCTTTCCGGAAATTGAAAACCGGGTAAAATAGGGAGAGGTTTTCGTCGTTCATCAGGCCGTTCAGGGAGATCGTGCCGAACTGAACGGGAATGCGGATCCCGTAACTGCATTCTCCTTTAGGAGTTTCTTTTTTTCTGGAGAGATTTCATGATCCACAAAATCCTTCTTCTCGGTTCCGGTGAACTTGGGAAAGAATTCGTCATTGCGGCAAAACGCATGGGGCAGTACGTCATCGCGTGCGACTCGTACGCAGGAGCACCGGCCATGCAGGTTGCGGATGAATGCGAAGTTTTCAGTATGCTTGACGGCGACGCTCTGGAAGCAGTCGTGAAGAAGCATCAGCCGGACCTGATCGTCCCGGAGATCGAAGCGATCCGTACGGAACGTCTTTACGAGCTGGAGAAACAGGGACTTCACGTCGTTCCGAGTGCCCGGGCGGTCAATTTCACCATGAATCGCCGTGCGATCCGCGATCTGGCGGCGGTCGACCTTGGACTTCAGACTGCGAAATACTTCTACGCCAAAACGAAAGAAGAATTTGTCGCGGCAGTGAACCAGATCGGCTATCCGTGCGTGGTGAAGCCGCTGATGTCTTCGTCGGGTAAAGGCCAGTCGAAGATCAATGGTCCGGAAGATGTGGACAGTGCGTGGGAGTACGGCATTTCCGGAAGCCGCGGCGACATCGTGGAAATGATCGTGGAAGAATTCATTCCGTTCGACTACGAGATCACGCTCCTGACCGTCACGCAGAAAAACGGCAAAACGCTCTTCTGCCCGCCGATCGGTCACGTCCAGAAAGGCGGAGACTACCAGGAAAGCTTCCAGCCGATGCCGATGAAGCCCGAGCATCTCAAAGCTGCGCAGGATATGGCGGAAAAAGTCACGGGCGCACTGACCGGATGCGGCATCTGGGGCGTCGAGTTCTTCATTTCGAATGAAAAAGGCGTCTACTTCTCCGAGCTTTCTCCCCGTCCGCACGACACCGGCATGGTGACGCTCGCGAACACGCAGAATCTCAATGAATTTGAGCTTCATCTCTACGCGATCCTTGGTCTGCCGATCACGGAGATCCAGCTTCTGAAAGCCGGCGCATCCGCTGTTATTCCCGCGACGGAAGCGAGTCCGAATCCGGCGGAATACGAAGGCGTCGAAGATGCCCTTCAGATGCCGAACACGTACGTCCGCATTTTCGGAAAACCGACCACTCGGCCGAAGCGCCGCATGGGCGTTGCGGTGACGTATGATGCACCGGATGCAGACATCGAGATCCTTCGCGAGCGCGTGAAAGCCGCCGCCGCAAAAGTCAAGGTGAAGACCTGCTAGGAAACGATCCGGGCGCGCCGTTTTTCCCGACGGCGCGTCTTTTCATTCATTTCGGCAAAAGACGCAGGAATCCTCCCGATCTCCTTCCCTTCAAGGAAACTGAGCTGCTGTGCTGACGAAGGCTGAACTCCGGAAAACTGCACTCCGGAATGCAGGCTGAAAAGAGCTGAACAGAAAAAAACAGGCCGGTAGGATCGGGCGGAGCCATCTGTTTTTGCCGACGCTTTTGTTTCATTGATTTTTCAAAATATCCGGCTCCGGTGCAGAAAATTAGCGAAAGGGATCTTATGTTCCGCAAAATTTGGCTTTTCTTTGCAGTTTTTCTGCTTTTGCTGGGACTGGAAACCCTTTTTCTCAAATCGATCACGCTTTCTCCACAGGGTACGGAGATCCTTGCGAAACAGGATCCGTCGATGGAGAAAAAACGCTGGTGGGTCGAGGCGTTGACGGGTGAAGCTTTAAAATTTCCGGAAAAGGAGATCCCCATCCGCGATGAGTTCGGCTACGTCCTGCTCTTTTTCTCGGCAGTCGGCTTCATTCACGTCTTCTTCATTCCATCGGAAGAAGACTGACGCAGAAATTCCCGAAACAGGACTCGAAACTCCAACGGAACCGGAACTGCGATCCATGCCGAAAACTCCGGATAGCCCCACTGGGGACCGTTCTGTTTTCTCTGCGCAGAGAAAATTTTCCAGCTGAAAAAGTCCGGCTTCCTGATTTCCAGATTCTCCAACCGTCTTTACTCGCAAAAATTTTCTTTTTCTTGCTGAAAATCAATGAAAAAGTGCGGGAAACCTCTTGCCATCTTTGCGAGTTGGATTAAAATAAACGGTATCTGGCCGGTGAATTTTCATGCAGGGTGAACGCACATGAAAAACGGCCCATTTGATTGCATTTCCGAAGGCACTTTCCTGCCCACAAAAAATTTTGGAGTCACGTATCATGAAATACTATCTCGGTATCGACCTTGGCGGCACGAATACAAAAATTGGGATCCTGGATGAACACGGCAGCATTCTCGTGAAAGGCTCGGTCCCGACACACATTCAGGAAGGTCCGGAAGCGGCTTGCCGGCGTATCGCAGACGGAGTGAATGACATTTTGGCCAAGGCCGGGCTGGAACGCTCGGACATTACGAAAGCGGGTCTTGCCTCTGCCGGTCCGATGGACATTCCGGGACGCAAACTCCTCCAGACAGCCAACCTCGGCGAAAAGTGGAAGTACTGCCCGATCGCAGACATGATGAGCGAAGCGTGCGGGATCTACGTGGAATTCGCGAACGATGCGTCTGCCGCTGCTTTTGCAGAATACTGGGTCGGAAAAGGAAAAGACGCGAAAAAGAACGTCTTCACGCCTGACGGAGCCGTGGGCACGGACAAACCGATCACCAGCATGGTCCTCCTGACGCTTGGGACCGGCATCGGGTGCGGGATCATCATCAACCGGATGGTCTACGACGGCGAGCATTCCCAGGGCGGTGAGTACGGCCACGCGATCATCGACACGACGCCGAATGCGCGTATCTGCGGCTGCGGACGCCCCGGACACTATGAAGCCTACGGAAGCGCGACCGCCGTCATTGCCCGAACGAAGGAACTCATCGACTCCGGAGCCGCAACGTCCCTGACAGCCCGCCGTGCGGACCTCGACACCATCGGGGCCAAAGTCGTCGCGGAAGAAGCGCAGAAAGGCGACGCAGCCGCCATGCAGATCATCCTCGACACCGCGAAGTATCTCGCCATCGGCATCGCGACGCTCATGCACACGATTGACCCGGATGCCATCTACATCGGGGGAGCCATGACGTTCGGCGGAAATGAATCGGAACTCGGACGCACGTTCATCCAGGCGATCCGCGACGAAGTCAAAGCCCGTGCACTTCCGACCTGCTCGGCAACGACCATCATTGATTTCGCGAAACTTGGCGGGGATGCCGGATTCATCGGCGCAGCAGGCATCGCAAAAGCACTGAGCGAATGAGCAGGCCGAAAAACGGGAGCGTGTACGGGATCTTCCATGCGCTCCCGCGTTTTGCCAAAATCCGCGTGTCGCACGGCGTTTTGTTTGCCCGTATCCCATCCTCGTAAATTTTTATTTTTTATCCTCCTCATTCAAGGAGAATATTATGAATCGACGTGAAGTCCTGAAAGCCTCGCTTGCCGCAGCGGTTGGAGCCGCCGGAGCAGGCATGAACCGTTCTGTTTCCTTCGCAGAGACCGTAAATACCGTGCCTTCCTCAGCTCCCGCCGCCCAGACACCGGCCGTCACGACAGACACATTTGAGCCGAATGGACGCTGGACTATCGAAAAAGCGAATGCCTGGTACGCCAAACAGCCGTGGCCCCTGGGATGCAATTACGTGCCGACATATGCCGTAAATCAGCTTGAAATGTGGCAGAAATCGACCTTCAACCCAAAGATCATTGATGAGGAACTTGCGCTGATGGCCAAAACGGGCATGAACACTGTACGCGTCTTCGTTCATGACCTTCTCTGGAAAGAAGAAAAAACCGATTTCTACGCGAACATCAACACGTTTTTCGACCTTTGCGAAAAACACGCGATCCGCGTGGGCTTCAACTTCTTCACCAACGGCGGGAAAGAACCGAGCGTCCGCGGTCCCCAGCCGCTTTCTCCGCCGAAAGTCCATAATGGGGAGTGGCGTCAGACTCCGGGCAAGGAGCGCGTCATGCACAAACCGGAAAACTGGGGCTGGATGGAAGACTACATCATGGAGACGATGGAGTATTTCCGCAACGATCCGCGCATCCTTTTCTGGGATCTTTTCAACGAACCGTACAATAGCGGGGACCGGCACCACACGCTCGGTTTCCTGCGTCTTCTCTGGACGTGGGCACGCAGGATCGAAACGCCGATCCCGCTCACCTCTGCGATCCAGGGAATGCACCTGACTCCCATCGCGGTCTTCCTCGCCGAGAATTCGGACATTTTGAGCTTCCACTGCTACTCGAATGCCAAAACGATGGAAAAGCTGGTCACGCTTCTTTCCGGATTCCGCCGTCCGCTCATCTGCAAGGAATGGCTCGCGCGCGGCACGAGAAACTGCACGGTCTTCGACATTCTTCCGATTTTCAAAAAGTACCGTGTCGGCGCCCTGAACTGGGGGCTGATCCCTGGGAAACTCCAAACGCAGTACCCATGGGGCTGGGACGAGACCAAAGGCGAACCGGAAGTCTGGTTCCATGACCTCTACCATGAGGACCACACGCCGTACGATCCGAAAGAGATCGAGCTTTTCCGTAAACTGAGCGAGCGGAAAGACTGAATCGGCGGGGATCCTTCCGTTTATTTTCCGAGACTGATCTGATTTTTCATTTTCCGATTTATGCCAAGTTTTTTTATTGAAACCGTCGGATGCCAGATGAACGTTCTGGATTCCGAACTCATCATCGCGACGCTTTTGCGCGAGGGCTTCACTCAGGCGGAGTCCATGAAGAAAGCGGACGTCATCCTTTTCAACACGTGCAGCATCCGCCAGCATGCCGAGGACAAGATCTACAGTGCGCTGGGGCGTCTTCGTCTTTCGAAAGAGGCGCATCCGGAAAAGATCATCGGCGTGATGGGCTGCATGGCGCAGAAGGACAATGCGCAGATCTTCAAGCGTGCGCCGTATGTCGATCTGGTCGTCGGACCGGGTCAGATCGCGCGGATCCCGGAACTCCTCGCAAAGATCAGGGCAGGAAAAGGCCCGCAGATGGAATTGAGTCTCGAACGGCGCGGACGCGGAAGACACGAAGTCGAAGACAGTTTCGATTTCTACGATCCGATGCGGGAAGCGTCGGCACGGCAGAATCCGTTCATGGCGTACGTCCGGATCATGTTTGGATGCGATCAGTTCTGCACGTACTGTATCGTTCCATACGTTCGCGGTCCGGAGCAGAGCAGGCCGGTGGATGAGATCCTTGCGGAAGTGCGTCAGCTCGTGGATCAGGGATGCCGGGAGGTCACGCTCATCGGACAGACGGTGAGCAAATACCATGACCAGCCGTCCGGAACGCGCCTTTCCGGGCTTCTTGAACAGTGCGAGCGCATCGCGGAAACGACGCCGCTGGAGCGGATCCGGTTCGTCACGAGCCATCCAAACAGCATGACTCCGGATCTGTTTGAAGCGGTCCGCGACCTTCCGCACGTCATGCCGTACTTCCACGTACCGGCACAGAGCGGGTCTAATTCTCAGCTGAAGCGGATGAATCGCGGTTACACGGTGGAAAAATACCGCGACGTTTGCCGTCAGATCCTGGAAACGGTCCCCGGCGCAGCGATCACGAGCGATTTTATCGTCGGATTCTGCGGCGAGACGGAAGAAGATTTCCAGCAGACGGTCGAGCTGGTGAAGGACATCCGGTTCAAGAACAGCTTCATCTTCAAATTCAGCCCGCGTGAAGGGACGAAGGCGTACGAGCTTTGGGAAGATGACGTTCCAGAGGAAGTAAAACGCCGCCGAAACAATGAGCTTCTGGCGGTCCAGAATCAGATCAGTACGGAAGAAAGCGCGAAATTCGTCGGTCAGGAGGTCGAGATCCTGGTCGAAGGAACGAGCAAGAGCGCGATGAAACTCCCGGTCCTCAACGGTGCTGCGGAATTCCCGGAAGCGGTTTCCGACGCGGATCCCACCATCCAGCTCACCGGCCGGACTCCGTGCGACCGCATCGTCGTCTTCGACGGTCCGCGCTCCCTCATCGGCAATCTCCAGAAAGTCCGGATCACCGACTCAAGCCCATTCACACTTTTCGGAGAGATCTGAACCGCTTTCATTTCCCAACTTCTGAAAAACGGCATCGGCAGCCCGCGAAAAACTGCCGGATGCCGTTTTTTATCAGCACAGCCGAAAGCGTGTACCATACTTGACGGATAGTGCGGGCTTCCGCAATTTTAATTAAAAAAAGTCAAACTCATCCATCGCAAGTGCGATGTCGATTTGAAATTCTTCACGTTGTATTGGCTGGCCGTTTTCGTCGGTAATGTTGAGGTAATAGACCTCCGTATTATTATATCTCAGTGCTCGCAGGTTGAAGCTGCACCGGAAAACACGGTCATTCTCATGGGTCTTGTCCGCGATGATCTTTTGGGTATCGCTGACCTGTTTTCCTGTACTGTCAGTGAAGAACACGCGCCACGTTGCCGGTATCCGATTTCCTCCAACCACTTCTTTCTGGTAGAAGTTCAGAGAGAAGTTCATATTGCAGATCTTTCGGTTCGCGGAGAGCAGTGCGACCTCCACGGGCTTTGTGTCGTACTTGCTCTTGTTTGCGAGGTATTCCCTACTCTGATTCCTCAGGAAATGGTACTGAATGACAGGTACAGCCAACTCCTGAAGACTGATGCCGCCATGCACGAAGTTCAGACCGCCGCCTTTCATTCTGATTCGGATATTTTCCCGCGGAGTGAACGCTTCATAGGGAGCATTACCGTTGAGAAACTTGACGGGCATCAGGTATTGCGGCAGTGTCCCTTTTTGCATGATGGCGTAACGCCGTCCGATCTCCACGTCCTGTTCGCTTTCTGTGGTTTTATCCACTTTGTCATCTTCTGTAAGCGGACTGTGGGTATATAGAAACCCATGGTCGGAAGTGATGATGATATTCGCACCGCCCCATTCGTTGACAATAATGCGGACCATGTTCTTAAGCTCATCAATAGCAGCATCACAGGCAGAGAAGACGGAATTGCCCATATGTCCTGCTTCGTCAATGGTATCGTGGTAGATATAAACCACTTTCATTCCCTTCACAAGAGCCTGCCGTTCCGCCCGTTTCATCGGGATGAGGTTTTTATATTTCAGCACGACGCTGGCGGATTCCCTGGTCTTCAGGATCTTCTCCCGGTTCTGAGCTTCCGTGGACTGTCCATCCGCCAACACTGCCAGATGGTCCGTTTTCCCTGTTTTCAGCTCAACGGAAAGCGCCTTGTGCGGCAGAAGCGCGGCCATGCCGAATTTTGTGATAGTCGGAAAAATAGCCTGCATCGATTTCAGTTCGACTTTTGCCTGCGTTTCCCGACTGAGCTGCTCGGCAAGAGAGACGCCCGCTTCATAACGCAGCGCATCGGAGACGATGACATAAACTTTACTGTCGGAGACCTCGACCTGCTCATGATAAAAATTCGTCTGTTGATCTACATCCAGCACACGTCCAAACTCCCGCAGGTTGTCCGCGCAGGCATCCGACCAGTTTTTCCCCAGCTGACCGAGGAACCAGGTCACATAGAGACCTTCGACCTTCTCCGTCACGAGGTTGAATCGGTCGGAAAGTTCCGGATGATAATTCATTGCGATCTCGGAATAGTTCTTGTGGAACTCCCGGTACCAGGTATCCATGATGTAGTATTCGGTCGTGTATTCTTTCCAGACTTTTGCAGGTTCCACCGTATGGAAACCGGCTGAGTGTTCTTTCTGGAACGCCTGCATTTTGGCAGCGAGCAGGATCCCCTCGAAGTAATTCTTTACGCTGTCGTACCAGACGCAGGTCCGGCGTTTTTCCACAGTCTGGGTGATCGTCTCCGTATTGATGATATGGTCTCCGATCTCCGTCATCAGTTTCACGAGAATGACTTCATCGATACAGGGAAAGATTTCGGTATCCGCCAGGTCTGTCAGCGGCATTTTCATAAACTGTTTCGGGAGTTCCAGTTTTTCCTCAACATTTTCCGCGATCTCACGAAGTTTTCCTTCTTCTCTGCTGTGCATCCAGTCCGAAACAAAGTCGTAGCAATACGGCAGATGCGCCGGCGAGATGAACGACTCAAGGCCTTGGAGGGATCCTTCCCGCATTGTTTGTGCGGAAGCCGTCAACAAAAGGTGCGCGGCAAGCTGTGCGAGGTCCGGCTCCGTATTTTCATACCCGGTCCCCTGTTGTACCATTTGCCAGAACGCTTCGTCGATGCCGTAGTTGGCGAGATCCTGATAGATCGGATTGTTCTCCTTTTCAAGCCCCTCGAACAGTACCGCCTTCATGACCGCGTTTGGTTTCGCGTCCTTCACATTAGCCAAAACTGCCATGATCGCCATTTGTAATTGGGCAGACGTTGCGGGAGTGTCTGCGAATGCGGCGATCCTGTTTCGGCGAGGCTGAGCGTTGAAAAACTTCCGGTATTTCCTGAGTTCATGACGCAGTGCGGGCGTCTGCGGGAGGTTCATCTCATCCATCCACATGGAAAGCAGGTCGGCTCGGAATTCTTCACTGTACAACTCCACGTCCAAAAACCAGTTATCTTCATTCGACTCATAGGAAAAGGGCCGATACAGCAGATAATTGCTCTCCGGATCGTCCGCGGCAAGGAGTTTTTTCACCTGAAAATTATTTGTACCGTTCAATACGGCAATTTTGGCATTATCCAGCGTGATCCCGTCCAGTTTGTCTTCAAACTCGGCATCCTCATCGACCCAAACGATGATCCGACGCTTGTAAAATTCCGGCAATGGCTCCGCAAATCTGCGATTCAAGTCTTGTGTGATTTTTTCTGTATCCTCCATCGACTTCAACCGTCTGCCTATCCCCTATGCCTGTGTGGCCGAAGACATTGTAACCGGTAACGAGGTAGATTTCCATAGCGGCAAACTGACAACTGCCATGCGAGCCAGTATGGCTATCCCCGGTGTGTTTACTCCCGTACGACTCGACAGCATGGTATTGGTGGATGGAGGCACCATCAACAATTATCCGGTGAATGTAGCACGGGAAATGGGAGCCGATATAATAATAGGTGTAGATGTACAGAGCAACCTGAAATCGGCCGACCAGTTGGAAGGCATGGGCGACATACTGGGACAGCTTGTCAACCTGATGGGACAAGACATGTACGAAAAGAACCTGAAGGAGACCAATACCCTTATCAAAGTGGATGTAGAAGGATATTCGGCCGCCAGTTTCAGCCGTGAAGCC
>JAGBAA010000138.1 GCA_017939795.1 Thermoguttaceae bacterium | reverse complement strand
CTTTCAGAATAAATGACCGTTGAAATGCGAAGAAAATCAGCATATACACGCCAGAACAATAAAAAAAGCCGGAAAATAAACTTCCGGCTTTTAAATGGGCACGCCAAGATTCGAACTTGGGACCTCCGCCTTATCAGGGCGCGGGGCGGTGGAGGCGGAAGGAATGGAAAAAGTCGAGTTGAGGGCGTGTTTTACAGCGTTTCTCGCATGTCTGGTCTTGCCATTTTAGCACGGTTTCGCCAACTTGTCAAGGCGTAAAACGGAGTATTTCGCGGAGGATTTTTGAGGACGGGTAAAGAATGAGGTGGAATTGGCCGATAGAATGGATGAGCGGATAGAAAAAGCCGGGGAGGCTTGCCGGCCTCCCCTTGTCATTACTTTTTACGACGTTTGAGTGCTTTTGCGAGTCTTAGCGTGATCTGAAAAAGCACTTTCAGGAACTGTCTTCTATTCACTCATATTCACCTCCTTTCTGCCTGCGGCGGTTAGGGGGTTTTTTATTGCCCCCATTGTTTTCAACTTTCTTTCTTATATTAATATTATCGGTTTTCACCCTTCTTCTCTTTAATTTTTGAGGATTTTTTTAGAATATTTTTTCATTATTTAATAGTAAAAAAGTGCCGTATTTTACGACACTTTATAAGGTTTTCATGTAAAATCAGGCCAGAAGATGACCGGATGCGTATCCCATCGCGGAAGGTCAGAATCAAAGGTGATCGTCCAGCTGTAACCGTCCGTCAGATTGGTGCCAGCTGTGGTCCAGCTTTTGGCATTCGTCCAGACGATCTCACCGTCATCATGGATGAGCTTTGCGGTGCCTTTCATCGGTCCGTAAAAAGAAAAGTCTGCATGGATGTCTGCGGTCTCCAACCGAAAGATCTTTTTTTCTACATCACCCAGGATCTCCGTCTTTTGGCGGCTGCACTCAGCCCGATCATGCCGGATGTTATTTTGCGGTATCTTCCGAAAAGCCTCTTCCAGATCAGATGCAGTACCGATCGGGACGGCGGTATACTCGCCGAAGACTTCACCGGTCTCCGGGCACCAGTGTCCGAAGTGATACTCGGTGTAAACGTCAACATCCAGCAGGATACACGTCTGCGGTACGATGAAGTCATACCATCTTTGAAACGCCGCAGAGATTTCATCGTCGGAGACTCGTGCACGAGTCTTCCATGGTCCCTCTGCTGACGTACTCAGGATGCCGGGAAGCGGAAGAATGGGGAGCGGCACGCGATTCCAGGTCTCCTCGATCACTGGGGCTTTTCCATCGAGAAAGACAGGCCAGTCCTGGACATAGGAAGTCCAGTTAAACGACGCCAGATATTTCAGGTTCAAAAGGTTTCCGCTCCATCCGGAGAGTTCCGGCGGGATGACATACAGATCCCGGCCGATCCCGATATAGCGCTGGATCTCAGCGGCATGATGAAAAAGCGTCTGGAAGTCTTCACGGGTCATGGGTCGATACCTTTCTGTGAAGTGAAATTCACCAGGGCGATCGAAGTTTTGAAATTTTTTGTCCAGAACGCGGTCCATTCTCCGGAGAGTGTGAACTCTTCCGCAAACTCCGGTGCCGGAGTATAGACACCGCGAAATGGCGAATGCAGGCCGGGTGTGTATGTCGGAGCGATCCACTCGTTTTCAAGAATATATCCTTCATCCTCTCCAAGAGTCCCGTAGATGAGACTTTTTCGCAGGCTGTACAGTTCCTGGATCGTGAGATCCCGCCAGCTGTTTCCATCTTCACTGTAGAAGGAAAACGTACCGTGAAGGTCCGTTCCTTCACAGATCCATCGTCCCTGCGAGAATTCCGGATCCGGAAAGTAGAACTCTCCGTCCCGTTCACGGAGCGGAAAAGAGTCGGAATCGGCGGAAGTGAGGTAGTCGAAAAGGGTGCTGTACTCTTTGTTTTTTGGAAGGTCCCAGACGGGTGCACACCGCAGAGAGTATCCATCATCGGACGGAACGCACTCCAGAGAGACGCGGTTTCGGACGGGTGAGGAAAGGAAACTGGATCCCGACTTCGCGAAGCTGAAAAACTCCAGCGGTCCGCCTTTTTCGGCAAGATCCCAAGCCTGTGCGGTCTGGATCGTGAAAGTCCCCATCAGTCCGCCAGCTTCGTAGTCTTCCCAAAGTGCGCCAAGCTGTCCATCTTCCGATCCGGTCCAGGTCATGGATCCCGGCGCATGGGGATCCGTAAAAAGCTGATGCACGACCTGGAAAGTTTCAGTCGTCCCGGTTTCTTCATCGAGAAATGAGAAACTCGCGCCGTCTTCTGAATCCAGCGGAAGAGTGACTGCCAGAGAGTAGGGATCCTGTCCGCGGCTTGCCCGTTCTGCGGAATTGCCCAGCTGGTATCTTCCTTCAAAAGTGTTCCAGTAGATGATCCTTCCGTCTCCCGATTCGCTTGCGGCAGGCATATCGTCCACGGTCCCGCACTCGCCAAAAATGGAACCGGCGTAAGTCTGCGACTCCCAAATAAACCCCATCGCGGAAGGGATGCGGTATCTGCTTCCGTCGTAAACGCAAACCGGAGCGTAATTCAAAATCGTTTGTTTATCCCAGTCCCATTCAAAAGCGATCCGCTGGAGATGAATGCCGCAGGAAGATTCCAGCTGGATCAGCCCTTCCACATCAAGCCAGATCCACGGACTTGCGCAGGACTGCACTGCGCCGACCTGTACGACCTGTGCGGGAAAGCATCCTTCGCACCATCGGCGAAAGAAAATGTTTGACGGAATCGCTGGAATGGAACCGCACCATCCGCCGGAATACCAGTAGCCGGAAAGTTCCGCAGTTGGCGAACTTCTTCCTTTTCGTCTAAAAAAAAACCATTTTCCGGCGGATTTCACATACCGGCACTCGACGACTGTTCCGGCCGGGATGCTTTCTGAAAAGTCGAGGCTGGGAGCAGGGAAGGCTTCCAGAATGTCCGATCCGTAGACTGTGTAGCCTGCAAGAAGCTGGATCTCCGCGGAAGTTTCCGAAGTGCCGGAAAAGCCATTTTCGAGCCGGCCGAAAACTTCAGAAGGTGTGGGAGTCACCAGCAGTGTGCGGTTGAACGTATCGGAGAGCGCCAGCACTTCCGCATCCTGCGGGATGGACGTCGGCTCTACATTCAGACCATGGAGACTGCTTCTTGCTCCGGAAATCGAGTGCAGACGGATCGTTTCTTCATCCGCAGTTGAAAATTTTTCGACGGTTCCCCACGCTGCGGAGATTTCTTCCGAAGCGTCCTGTTCACCTCGTCCAGGAATCGTTTCTGCTGCTTTTGAAAGATTCACGCGAGTTTGGATGTCATTCTGGTTCGGGATGTTCAGCAGGACGGCCGGCGGATTCCGTTCGACCATTTCGGCCAATGTTTTCGCCGTGTGCGCATTCTTGAAAGCATATGCTGGCATTTATTTTAACCTTTCTTCTGAAAGATCCGTCGGCCAGACGATGTTCAGCTCACTGAAAGTCGCCTGCTGGTACGTGCGGAACGTCAGCAGATCCGGAACTTCCGTTTCATTGATCGTCCCGTCTTTATTCAAATTTACGGTGCAGTTTTTACCCAAGATCTCCGCGGTCGTCTTGATCTCTCCCCCCGGTTCTGTTCGAGCTTTGGTTCCTTGATGGAGAATATTCACCGCGAACGGCATTTCGGAATCATTGCGAAATATGAAGCGGTATGTCGTTTCCAAGTACGGCGTTCCGTGAATGAGTTTCATATTTGAGCTGATGTCGTCGATCAAGACTTGATCAGGCTGCCAGCCGAGAAAAGCGTCCTGGTTGGTATGTTTCAGAAATCTGCGTATGTGGAAGAGCTGGTTTTTGGAAAAAGTTTCATACCTTTTCACCACCAACACTGGACACACGACCTCCGTTTCTATAAAAATTGGTTCTCCAACGGCATTGATGACCGGTTTTCCCGTTCCGCACTCATAAAGCATCGGCTCGGTGCAGGATGAGCTTTCAAAAGAGTATTCGACCGGCCAGTCTCGCGGATCTTTCGTTCCGTTTCCCAGACCGCCGCCGATACCGCCGGAACTTTCAACAGATTCCGAATCGAAACTGTATTCGATCGTCCAAAGCATTTTCCACTTTCCATTTCGCTGGATCGCGGAGACTTCCTTAAGTTTATGGCTGGAACATCGGCACGATTCCGCCTCCGGTCCTTTTAAAGAACCGAGACCGGAAAACGGCTTGCCGATCTGCGGAAGCTGCTCTAAAGCAAGAATGTCTGTCCACTTTTCTGAAAGTGAATCTGACTCGACCTGAAATGTCAAAGAAAACCGTGTTTGGAGAAACTCTCCCAAGCCTTTGCGCTTGAGCGAGGATTCGATCTCCGAACCAGTAACCATTCCAATAATATGTGCCATATCTTCTCCTAAAACGTTATGATCCCGTCATCTTCCAGCTGCATGATCAGCTCTTCCATCTTGCCGTTCAGCTCCGACACTCCGCCATTGAGCTGCTGCACGCCCTGTGCCGTCCGTTCCGCCGCGCTTTCTTCTTTGCTGTTTTGCAGATTCTGGAAAAATGTAGACCAGAACGACTCTGAATTTCGATAGACCGTGGACATTTGGACAAGGTCTTCAACGCCGCCGCCGGCAAGCGAAATAACGGCATCCGGATCGATCGTCGGAGACTCTGGAAGGACGATCTGCGGTTCAGGCAGCGGAAAAGCCTCTTCGTTCAGCTTTTCAACATTGTTCGGAGTGAAAGGCTGATTTTCTTTTTTCGCATCGGCGACTTTCTTTTTCAAAGCCGCGATCCGTTTGTCGTTTTCCTCTTTTTCCACTTTTAAATTGGCGTCAACTGTGGAATAAAACTCTTTTAACCATCGGTTATTTTCATTGATCGTCGCCTGATCACCGCGCAGCCATGCGATAGCATTTTGCAGTTTTACGCCAGCCGCAACACAGGAGTTGATGACTCCTTGAAAAAGTGACTTGATCCAGTAAACGAAATCATACCATGCCGTTTTCATTCCAGCGACCAATAGTTCCCAGGCATCGCCAAGCCTGCCTTGGGCGACCAGATCGGCGATCCCATTAAAAGTTTCTCCAAATATGGCCCCAAAGTTGGTCCAGAGAAGAAGCATTTCCGCCGCGATCGCCGCAAAAATGGCCGGGATCGAAAAGGCGATCCCAAAGATCCCGGCAAGTATGGTGCGTACCGCCAGCAGGGAAACAGAGATCAACCCGATACTCACGCCAATGACCTTTAACCCGATCCCGATTACGGCAAGCACTGCGGAGATCCCGATTAGTCCGGCAGCCCCGGTCAGGATGAGCGTCAGCCACTTCCCATTTGATTCAGTCCATCCATTAAACCCGTTAAGGATCTTCACGATCGTGGTTTCCATAGCCGTCATTGCAGGTGAAATGACACTTCCGAAAGTCACGGCCAGATCATAGGCCGCGGATCCGATCCGCTTGATCGTTCCCCAGACGCCGGACTGCATATGTTCGGCGGTCTTTTTGGCTTCCCCTTCGCAGTTTTGAAGAACTGAAAGAAACTTGCCCATGTCTTTCGAGTTCAGCATGTTGGAAATGCCAGCTGCGCCGTACATTCCAAAAGCCTTTCGGATGAAATTCATGCGGTCCTTTTCGCTCATGGTCGAGACTGCTGCCTGGATGTCTGTGAAGATCTGGGCGAAGTCTTTGAAAGAGCCGTCTTCGTTGAAGACCTGGACACCGGCTTCCTGAAAAACCTTGTCGCGCTGCGCCAGACGGCTCAGAAAGTTTTTCATGGATGTCCCGGCCAGTGAGCCTTCCACACCGGCATTAGCCATGGCCATCAGTCCTGCGGAAAGTTCCTCGATGGAAACGCCTGCGGACTTTGCGAAAGGCGCCGCCATTTTCAGGGATTCCGCGAAAGAGTCCATCGTCAGGGCGGATCCGTTTACCGCGGTCGTGAAGATGTCCGCGTATCGCGCTGATTCCGAAAAGTCAGCCTGTAAAGAGTGCATGGTCGTCAAAAGCGTGTGCGTCACATCCGCAGGAGAATCGGACCCGACCGCCATCGCCAGATCCAGCGACGGTGCGAGAAGTTCCCGCATCTGATCTTTATTCAGACCTTGCGAGCTCATCGTCACCGCGTTCTTTGAGACCTGATCCAGCGTCCAGGCAGTCGTTCGGCCAAGTCTGCGGACTTCCTTTTCAACTTCCCGATAGTCCTCCGCCGAACCATGCAGCTTCGCCTGGACGGTAAGCATGTCCTTTTCAAATTCAGAATACGCGAAAAGTCCGGCGGCTGGAGCTGTAAAGACTGCGCCGATACTTGCCGCGGCGGACATTGCCTGTCCCGTCATGGCGGCTGCCCGGTCATTAAATTTTTTTGACATCTGCTGGATCGACTGATTTGCCGAAGCGATCCCGGCTTTTGTTCTGTCAAGAGCCTGGATCAGGACGTAAGCCCGACCGGCCGCAACACTTCCAACTGCCATTTTTTACCCCATTTTCGCGTAATTTTTGAAAAACTCCGGCAAGTTCGCGAACGTTTTCACGACCGCAGGCTTCATATAGGGCCGCTGCGGATATTGAACACTCCGGGTTTCCACGACAAATCCATTCGCTTCATTTCGCTGGATACTTCCATCTTCCAGTTTTCGCCGATACGCTTCCGCCTGTGCCTTTGTCGCCTTCCCAGTCCCTTTCGTATGCCGGCGCAGCCGGTCCGTTTTGTAAGCGACGACCTTAATACGTGCGGAACCCCCTTTTTCATGCAGCTCCGGCGTTAAGGTCTGCGTTTTGCGCGGCGTCAAAAGTCTCGGACCGACGATGATCGACGTCATGCTCGCCTTTTCAAAACCGATATGCTTTTTGATCCGATGGGATCTTTTCGACTCTGAAAAGTAGAGAGAGTGCGGCGGGGTCCCGGCGGCAGACGGTTTTGGTCTGCCTCCGTTCTTCCGTTCCCCCTTTCGGCTTTTCAGCGAGTTCATCGCGGTTTTTCGGGCGTAAGCTCCCATTTTGCTCAATGGAGTATACGCTCGTTCCATCAGCTGTCTTTCCAGCCGCGGATTCGGACGGTAAACGGCTTTAAAACTCAACTTCAGGTCTTTCATCTATTTCCTCGAAAAGGAGACTCCCAGCTGGTACAGGTCCTCGCGATTCCGTATCCGTTTTCGATCGGTCCTTTTCCCCTGCGAAAACGGATCAAAATCCTTAGGCTTGGGGATCGGCGGTTTCGCTTTCGTAAAGACCCGCAGGATCGTCACCGGGATCATTGCCAGCGAAGACAAAAACTGCGCGTCTCGCCGGTATTTCATTTTCAGCCGGGAATCCGTATAGGCCTCAAATTCCCAGAACCGGAGCTTCATCAAGTCGCCAAATTCAATTCCGGCGGCTCCTGCGAGTTCAAGGCATCGGCGATACTCAAGTTCTCGATTTCTGCGGTCAGGCTTTGGATCTGCTGTTCCAGTTCGGCCTCGACTTTCTTCTGCACTTCGTCTCCGGCTTCTTCCAGTTTCCGTTTCGCAGTCTCCAGAGAGTTCCTCTTCATCTGCTGATGAAATTCCTGGATCATGGAAACTTCCGGTGAGAAAAAACCCAGTACCCCGAAAAACACTTCCCGGACCTTTTCGATCTCATTGATGCCGATCCCTTTAAGAAATTCCACTTCACGCTGTTCGATCGTCAGGTCCGGCCAAACGACCAGACTTTGCGGTTCAATGATCGACCAGACCATCTCAAACAGCGCACCGGCATCTTCCAGCAGAATCGTCAGCATCTCGCGGGACGGCGCCGTCAGAGAATGGTGATTCAGGATCGTTTTGGAATATTGCCAGGTTTGAAGTCTTCGGATCGTTTCAAAGGTCAGGTCAAGGTCCCAGTGGGTCCCGTTTTTATCTGTGAATGTAGTTTGCATTTCGCGTCCTTTCTGAAAAAATTTTTTCGACAAGTACCACCATGGGGGGACACGAAATGCACGAAACAATGCGAAACTTGCGAAATGCAATTTCCCAGCTGAAATCCATTTCGAGTATTTTTCGCACTTTCGGTGCATTTCGTGTCAGGAATGATAATTATCCTCAAGAAGTTTTGGTTTCTCTTTTCTTTTTCTTTTCGAGCTTTTTCACTGTCCCGGTTCCTTCATCATCCGAGGTCTCAACAACTTCGACCTCAACGCCTTCCAGGGCGGCCTCAAGGAGCGTTCGATCCGGATAAACGACAGTATTCGGCGCGATCCGGTGTTTTTCTTTTTCATAGAAAGCCCCGAGCGCTTTGGCTGATCTGTTTTCTGGATTCGCTTCCGCGACCTCTTTCAGCTCGTAAAATTTCACCCCGAACCCCTTGCTCTGGTATCGCGGAAGGATCTCCGGTTTCTTGCCGGCAAGCCGGTCTTTGATATTCTCAATACTCATAACAGATTCTCCTTTTATTCTGGTTTTCAGGTTCACGCGATCTCAAGCCACTGCGGATTCAATTCCTCGCCGTCATTCACAGCGTAAGTGTTCACGCATTTGACCGTTCGCGACGAAACTTCCGAGATCGATTGTTTCCAGTCCATCTCTTTGATGAATACCGGCATGACCAATCCGGCCGAACCGCTTTCGGTAATGTCTCCATCCATGATCTTCAAAAGGAAGATCTCCGCGCTTTCCATGGCTTCTTCAAGAAACGCATCCAAAGTCGGATTCATTCCATAAATGACTTCCATCTCCACTTCCCGAAGCGATTTCAGCCCAGGAAGTTCTTTAATATAGCCGGAACCGCGATATTTCAGCTCGACGCCTTCCCGGCCAAGTCCGGAGACGGTCAGATCTCCGATCTCGCCAAGAAGCACATTCACGCCGGCGAGCGGATCCAATGTCGTGGAATAATACGCTTTCATCATCGCGCCGGTCTTCGGCGCCGAAGGTCTTGCCATGTTCATCCTCCATTACTACGGGTCACAGTAAAAGTCATTTCAAATTGTGCGCAAAACGCTCCGCGCGCCATTTCAAAATAGGAGTACGGCAGGCCGTTCGCGTCGCGTGCCGGCTGTGTCGCGCTCCAGACAAAGTCATTCAGTTCCGCCGTTGCGCGGATGTGGTCCTGTACGGCTTCCGTAAATGCGATATGGTTTTCCGTTTCATCATCCGGACCGGATGAAAACAGGATCACGAATGAAATGACGATCTCTTCGTGGATCAGATCCGCTCCGGTCCGAGTCATCCGGCTGGAAGAAGCAGGACGGCCGAAAACGTAGATCGAGCCGGAATTGGAGGCGATTTCGGGCAGTTCATCGGCAGGGAACCACTTCGGCGAAATGACGAAGTTTTCTTCCATGCCGAATTTTCCTGAAAGTTTTGCCAATTCCAGAGATCCGAGGATCAGATTTCTCAATTCAAGCAGTCGGCTCATCCTTTTTTCTCCCGGACAGCGGAAAGGACCAGGCGCTTTTCATCCGAGGTGACGAATTCAAAAGCGCTGGAATTTCCACCGCGTCCAATCACTTTAAAAATTCCTTTTTCCGTTTCGATCCGATCGTGCAGTTTTGGAGGAAAAAGATCCCCCAAACTTTCACATTCCATCCAGAAATCGAAAAGTTCGATCCCGATCGGCAAAGCGCTTCCCAGGTCTTCGGAAGTCACCGCGGCGGCGGACACCGTCAGCGTAACGGACTCTGGATCCCTGGAATACTTCGCCGGAATGCCGGCTCCGCTGTCGATCAGACCGCCGAGCCGGTTCAACTGCCGGTGAAAGTTCATCATCCCTGGACCGTTCCATTCGGCGCGTGGATGACACAGATGCTTCCGCCGGCTTTCCCGCATCCGCATCCGGGAGTGATCCGTCCAAAATGGACCGCGCCGGCTTTCGTCTGGGTGAATTTTTCATTTTCGGCGTCCCAGTAAACGTCTCCGCCGGACATGGCCGCGTCGGTACATTCCGAGCGATACTCACCGCCCCAGGCATTAAAACCGACGTTCACCATATCTTCCAGGACTTCCAAAGGAGTCACGTAAGGATACCCGTCATAGACGATGATCTCGCCGGCAGTCATCCCTTTCGTCGGCCGGATGTTCACTTTCTGAACTCCCTGCAAAACGATCAATTCAGCATGATTTGCCATTTTCAAATCCTCCTGGTCAGTTTCCGGTGCAGGCGATCATCAGGCTGGTGTCGCCGGCATTGAAGTTGAAATCCGAGTAAATTTTAATTCCCGTTCCCAAAGTGAGCGGGTCGTCGTCAAAAGTCTCGATGTGCGGAGTCGGTGAACCTCCGACACAGGCGAGATAAAACGGAGCGCGGCTTGCCTTGGAGCAGGCCATGAACCAGAGCGTCGAGGACTGATTCGGGAACGGTTTTCCCTTCAGTTCCTTATACACATTCTGGCGAAGGTTCGTATTGCTGAGGTATCCAGAAATGACGGGGCGATACCTGCCGACAAAATCATTCTTGACTTCGTGCATCCGGATCTCCTCACCGCTTCCAATCAGGTAACTGATGATAGGATTCGATTCGGAGTAGATCTGCGTCGCGGTCTTTCGCAAAGGCTGGCCGGTCAGGATCATGTCCGGAACGACGTAGATCGATTGTCCGTTGCGGTCTACCATGTTTTCAAAAAGGTTTGCTGCGCGTTCGATGGATTCCAGCGAAAGCGCCGAATTCTCGCCCGTGAGCAGGTTTCCTTTTTCCGCCGTGAAAAACTTATCGAAGTTATTCAGCAATGAACCGTAAGCCACTTCATCGATCGTTGCGGGCACCAATTCGCCGATGCCGTTCCAGTATTCGACGATCGCGCCAAGGTCGTCATTGTAAAGAGCCTGACGGCTGGCTTTGTACGCTTTCGCGAAGGTATCCGACCGAACCATCAGCGACTCATCGAACATCGTGCCAAGTTCGATCGTGCCGTCGGATCCCAAAGGCGCGAGCCGGTTATCCCCGCCGAACCAGACTTTTGCCTGCGGCCGAAAGTCCGGCGTGGCCGTGATCTGGACCCAGTCCTGCCAGGTCGTTGGAAGTTCATTGAACGACGCGATGACAGTTTTCTGGGCCGCTTCTTTCCAGAGATAAGAAAGATTGATCGGACCAGAACCTGCGGCATTCATCGCCCGGCGGATCTTCATCGTGTCGATCGTTTCACGCATTTCGGCAAAGAAAGCGTTCGACTTTCGGTTTCCCTGATAGTGGTGCCCATGGCATTCGAAGTAGATCTGATCCAGAATTCCATGAAGTGTCAAGTCGCGAAGTTCGGGCCGATCGGCGGCTTCGCGGACTTTTGGCGAATACCAGGCTTCCATTCCATAATGACGATACTTTTTATCGACCGTCGGCGTCTTTTCTTCCGGGATATTCACACTTTTGCGGACTTGATTCATCAGAGCGCATTCCATCACTTCCGATGTGATCGTTTTGTCCTGAATATGGATCGCCGGCCCGACCGGACGGTCCAGTACAGCCTTCCGGCACGCGGCCTGAAACTCATCCGCGCTAACATTCGTTTTCACCGCGAAACGCGCGGCGGCTTCCGCATTCTCAAATTTCGCGCCATCCAGCTCGATCGGTGAGTATCCGGCAGTCATCATGCCAGCGGCGGTGCGGATCATGGAAACACGCAAGGTTTCCTGCTGTTCCGCTTCCATCGTCTTTTTCCAATTTTCCAGATCCGGAATGTTCGCGGCGTTCATCGTCCGTGGGGCATTTTCGCCCGGTGCCGGAGTGTTCATCTGCGAAGCATTCATGGTGTCAGCCGGTTCTTTTTCCGGCGGGATCTTGACGTTTTTCGTCATATCAAATCCTCCTTGGTCATCGGCTTGCGCCGCCTTAAAACTCTGCGTGCCCGCGCACGCGCCAAAAACACAAATGGAACTTTCAAGGATCCTCCCAGGCGAAGGGACCAGGAGCGGCCCCTCAAAAATGATCCCGTTTGCCTCAAAAGTTTTGCCTTCCGGAACCATCAGCACAGTCTCAGGCTCGACCCCCAGCGAACATTCATAAGGGAAGCCGTTTTTGATATTTTCCAATATTGAAACTGTTTGCGTTTCAGAGTTCGTTGGTTTCCAGCGCATAACGACCGCTGGACCGACGAACGTTTTGTCTTGGACTTTCAGGACCTCTTCAGCCTGCAAAATATACTGCTCTGTACTAACGCCAAGGATCATGCTCCGATCATGTGAAAACAATATCGGTGTTGAATCTTTATAAAACACGATGTCTTTCAGGTCGAAAACTACAGGGGCGTCCCATCCCGTGAGATCCATCTTCCGGCCTGTATAGGCGACCATCCAAAACTCGCCATTCTCCTGCGGACTGATCTTTCCAGCGCATTGCATCAGCTTCTTCATTTCCATTTCCTCCGTTATGGTTCAGTCTCTTCGGGTTTTATTCCGTCAAGAGTTTCGATCTCAGCCCGGATCCGCGCCAGCTCCAGTTGAAATTTCGCGTCATCGAGTAAATCCGCGCGATATTCATCAATGTCTTTGTTAAAGTATGTTTCCTGCACATCCCGCGTCGATTTCAAACCAGCGGAAAGCGCGATCGCCAGCGCGTTCATCTCTTTGGTCGGATCTGTATGCTTAATGGTTACGGAATCCCATTGAAAGGTAAGATCCGGCAAAGTCCGATACTCCTGCGGAAGCGCTCCATCGCAGAAATATCCTTCGGTCACGATCCCCTGCTCATACCAGATCCGCACGATCTTCCGGCCGACGTCTTCTTCCCATGAAAAACGCTCGGCCTTTTGCGCATTCGTATAAATGCCCGCGTCCAGGACTCCGGAAGCCATGTTTGAATTGTGGCTTGACCCGATGAGCATGTTGAATGGAATGCAGAGCGGACGAAAGATCTCCCGATTTAATGCGCCCTGAAAAGCATCATAATCCGGGCCGACCGGCACACGGTCCAGCTGTTTCATTTTCTGACCGGCCGGCAATGCGGTGAACATTCCGCTCTCGATCGGGAACGTATCGAAGAACATGTCGTTCTTCTGCGATTCCGCGGCGTATGGCGAAAGTTCCGTTTCCAAAACGGCCGCCAGGCTCGCCTGAAGCTCCATGCACTTCAAAAGCGCGTAAGTGTATCGTCTCGCTATCGCGCACAATGGCAGACTTGCAGTCAGCTCCGGGATCCCGCGATGCCAGGTCCGGTACGGCTTGAACCAGTGGCACACGCGATCCGCCGGGACCCATTCACCGAGAGTTTTCATCTTCGGCCGGATGTACGGTTCGCCGCCCGGATGAAACTTCAGGATATGATACGCGGTCGGAATGCCGTGTTCATCCAGCCGGATGCCGTCCACATTGGAACTCCATGTCGAATTTGGACCATCGAGCGGATCGGTGATGCAGTCAGCTTCGATGATCTTCCAGTCGATCTTTACAGGGTCCGAAAGCTGTGGATTCCAAAAAGAAACAGCAAAGGTTTCACCGTCGATGATCTTGGAAACTCTCATCTGCCAGATCTTCTTGCGGAGCTGGACAGCGTGCTGCCATTGCGTGAATCTTCGTTCGATCCGGTTTCGGATCTCTTTCGGCATCGTTTCATCCTGAATGCGGATGCGGAGCCCGGAACCGGCCATATCATTCGCGACAGTCTGAATGGCTCCGACCGCGTAACTCGCGTTTTCAAGGAACTCATACCGGCTGCGATTCCTCAAAACTCTTCGCACCGACGCGGAGTTGGCAGCATCCGGAGAAAGTCCATCCGCCTTGAGCCAGTGATTCCGCATGGAATCGTAATTCTGGGCGCCTTCATACCTGGCAAGCATCAGCATCCCGTCGCGTTTCGCCTGAAGCAGCGCGGAACGGCTCGCTTCCAGTTCCTTTTTCAAAACTTCCGCACTTTCGGTCATAGTTCCACTCCGTGTAAGGCACACCAGCTCAGGACCGCGTTCCGGCACTGGTCAAAAAGCTGCGAGATCCTCGACTCGCAGAAGTTGAGTTCTTTCCCTATCTCCTTCATGGTCCATCCGTCCCGGTACATCCGGACGATCTTTCGGCCTCTTTGCCCCAGGCAGTCGTTGAATACCTGGTCCAGGTCGATGCGCTGATCCAGCTGTTTGAATTCATTTCGGCTTTTACGGTCCGCAAGGAAGCTCAGCTCAAAGCCGGAGTCTTCGTCATTCGAATGCAGAGCTTCATATCCATAGACGAACCCTTTTCTCTGATCCTGCCTGGCATATTTGACGGCGTCGCGGACTTCCCAGGCAAGTTTCAGCCGAAACCAGTTCATGAAGGTCATCCCTTTCTTTTTGCTCCACTTATTTGCGGAGACCCAGGCGGCATGGATGCAGTGAGACTGGATGACGAAATCCCGATCGAAAAAAGGGATCTCCGGCAAACATCGGAAAGTTTTCTGCACGATCCCGGGATTTTCTTCGCACCAGACCAGCGCATCCCAGAATCGGTCGCGAACCGCTTTGGGTGTCCTTTTCCCAGGCATGTATTTCCCGCCGTCATCGTAAATCGCGCGAACCCGTTTCTCTTTCATCTCTTTCCTTTCTTGAGCTGCCAGTTTTTAGCTACTAGCTAATAGCTAATGGTTAATAGCGACGATATTCCCATCTCCGTCACGTGTCAGACTGTGCACGGAAAGCGTATTTCCGGCGGTGTCGTAGGTGGTGAGGGTATTACCCGAGACGGACCAGTGGTCGAGCAGTGCGCGGATGTGTGCCAGGTCGGCACACTGCGTGAGGACCGCGTCCTTTGCGCTTTCCAAAGCCCCTGAAGTTGCCAGCTGGGAAAGAAGAAGATTCGCAGCGGATGCGACTTCTTCCGTGGTCGCGAACCCTTCGGCGGTGGCGCACTGCGTAAGGATCGCATTCTGCGCGGAAATCAATTCCGCGGAAGTTGCCAACTTCGCCAGGGCGGATTCGATGGACGCGAGCCGGCTTTCGATGGACGCGATCCTTGCTTCGGTCCAAAGACAGGACGCTGACGAACTTCCGCCGGAATCGTCACCTCCGGCAGTTTCATCTGTGGTGAAATCGTAAGTTTTCGCGGAAAGCTCATCGTAGGTAAGTTCCGCAAGTGCGGAATACGTTAAATCAGCCATGGATTAGCCCTCCGCAAAATAGGGATCCAATGCACGGGTGATCTTGCCTTCAAGGTCCACATACTGATAGTTCATGAACCACCGGTCCTGATACTCGCGGCCGGTCAGCGTGGAAACGCCGGCACTCTGTCCGCAAAGCGAAACTTTGGGACAGTAGACTTTCGCAAAATCGGGATTGATGAAAAGCGTCCCAAGCCACTGATCGCAAACATGCGACGTCCCCCAATGCTCGCGCCGAAGATGATCCGCGCAGACTTTCGCAAACTCAGGACGAACAAGAATCGCGTGCGTTCCGTGAAAATATCGGGGCTTCAGGATGTTTTCCGAAACCTGCATCGGAGGATATAATCTGCACTGACTCATCACCGGGCCGAGATTGATAAACTGCCAGTCCTGCGGAACTTCCGCAAGAAAGAGATCGAACCGCTCATTGAAATCGGGCCGGAAAATGCAGTCGTCTTCAAAGATCAGAAAGTCTTCGGTGCCGTTCGCGCAGGCGTCAAACATTTCGATGAAATTTAGGGCATTCGCCCAGTATCTCGCCGGAGTTCTCCACCATGACGGGATTTGTACATCGTCCGCAGTCTTCGCGTTCCAGCGTTCAAAAGCCGGGAGACTTTCCGGATAGTTTGTCGAAAAGGTTTTCAGCCGTTCAGAATCTGCCGCCATGTTCAAACAAAATGTTTTCATTGTCTTCCTCCTTTTGATCATGAGCCGTCATTGCCGTCAGATCCGACGGAAGTTTGCCCGATAATTGTTCCAAAGATCCCCACCTGCACCGGTGAGCTGTGATAGTTTTGAAAGTAAAGGTTATTGTTGTTCAGGTAAAAATCCCCCGCAATATAGTTGGAGTCCCAATAATCCGGATACACATATCCGGAATCTCCCGGCTGGATCATCATGGTGCAGGTCTGGATGGTCCCCGACGACGCCGCGATGAATTGCAGGTTGAGTACAGCCGCCCCTCCGGACGGGATCATGGCAAGAATGCCGGCTTCCGAAGTGCCGCTTCCGCCAGGGACCGTCACTGACTTCACAAAGCTGTAGCCGCCAACCAGCTGATTATCCATATCCGTGTTCGTTGCCATTGCGCCGATCGTTCCAACTGTGCAATTTTTGCCGCCGATCGCCACGCTGTACAGCGCGTTCGCCTGATTCCCAACTCCTCCAACAACAGCGCTTGCGGTCTGTGACGCTGATGCGGAAGGTTCTACTCCAACAATAACGCCAACGCCCGAGCTGCTTCTATGGCAGATGGAGGCCAACGCCTTGAAATTTTTCACAATGTCGCCGCCCACTGTGCTCCCATCGGAGATAACGTCGGTGCCGGAGTTTGGCACGGTCACGGTGTTCAGGTAGGTACTTTTACTCATTCTTCACCTTTTCTCTTCTTTTGGCTCCTGAGATTTTTGAGTCTTTCTTCCAGCTCCTCAACTTCTCCGATCCCGTGAGTGATCGAGACGGTGAGGTAAAGCTCTTCCAGCTCGCTGACGGCTTTTTTTGTCTCTTTAGTCAGTTCTTTCAAACTTTCGTTCATCTTCGTCATCATAAACCAGACCACGAAACCCACGATCGCCGTACTTCCGACTCCCTCAAGGATGGAAGGCATTCCAGACTCGACATTTCCCAGGAGAAGTACGCCTCCCAGAGTGCACGTCCAAACCACATTGTCATACATGTCAGACTCTCCACGGATTCAGGGTCGGTTTCGCCGAAAAGTCCTGCTTTCCTTCGGCAGACGTGATTGCGCAGAAGTCGAACCACGCGCCGGATGCCATCCTGCGGAAAGTCTCAAGATCCATGAATCCGCAATGGTCCGGCAGTGTGAAACTCCGGGAGCTGTCCGCATATCGCGAACCGTGCGAATTGATGACCGCGATGTATTCTGTGCCGTTTCTTTCCATCCAGCCCGCACAGGCCATGGCGTGCGCCCATTTTCGGCCGGAAAGCCGCAGAACAGGGACGCCGTTTCGGTCTTTTTCAATGCCGTCAGCAAGCGCGTTGACACAGCCGAAAAACCCGGCAAATCCTTTCCTGGCCAGCATGAAGACCATCTCGCAAAGATCATCTCTGGAAAGTTCGTCATCGTCCCAGAGCGCAACACCTGCCTGATGCTGCGCGGCGTTTCCGAGTACTGTGTCATCCAGGACGCGGAAGTTCTGACGGTCGGAATATTCGCCAAGGTCCGATTCCAGACAGGATCCGATACTTCGCAGACCTTCCGCCATCGCCGAGATCGTCTGACCTCCGGAACGGCTCCCATTCTTGGTCATCTGCCAGGTCCCCAGCGGATTGAATTTCTGCGGATCGGATTCTCCAAACCGATTTGCATTCTGAAGCACTTCCGCGAGCTGGACGGCATTCGTTCCGGAAACGCCTGCACAGGTCGGAAGACTTCCCTGATTGGGAGTCAAAAGATCCGCGGCTTTTCGTCCGTCAGTGGTCGTCAAATTCCACCAGTCTGGATGTTCGGCATCCTTCAAACGCTGGGCATTCTGCGCGAAGTCAACGAAATTCCAAACTTCCGGAACATTATGCGAATCAGAAAATGTTTTTGCCATCGAAAGAAGAAAGTCCCGATCGGATCTGGTTCCTTCCGCTTTGGCTTCCTCTGCCTGGATCCGATCCGGAATCCACCCAAAATCGTCCTTGAATTCCAACATATTGTGTCCTTTCAGTTAGCGTAGGGTGTAGAATAACAACGTGTCGAATGCGCGGACGGTTCGCCGTTCGCGTCATAGACGACGACTTCCAGCTCATACTCCATCCCGGCCTTTGGAAAAGGCAGGGAGTATTTCGCGCTGATCTGGAACGAAAGATTGAACTCTTCGCCTGTCTCCCGGTCCGTTAATGTCCCTTCCTCAAGGAAGTTTTCCAGATCGACATTTACTTTCTGATGACCTTCTACCGGGATCCGCTTTCCGCTCCATGTGTCCCATTGATAAATGGAATATTCGATTCGTGACAGATCGGACCTTTTCACCAGTTCGCCAGTGTCGCAGAATGTGAAACAGGACCGGAATCGGCACCCAGCCGAAGGATTGACTTTCTGTGCGTTTTCCGCCATTCCTCACCTCTCACATCTGCCCAGTGTGTACAGTCCGCGCGATACGGATGCCGTAAGGACTTCCAGTTGCCGAGGCTTCCTGATTTGCGGCAAACTGTTCCGCCTTGATCCGTTCAGAAATGGAAGGCATTCGCACTTTCCCCTCTTTCGTTTCCATTTCAATCGCGTTTTCAGCCGCTTCGCGGATCTTTTCAGCAGGCGTCTTTTCCATCTTCATTCCTTTTCTTTTTTTTGAGCTGCTAGCTTCTAGCTTCTAGCTTTTAGCTAATGGCTAACAGCTAATGGCTAACAGCTAATTCGGATGAACTGTCGTTTGTTTCGTCCTGAAAACATCCGTGAGGATGAAAGCAGATCGGCACTTCATAACTGGGGCAGTGTGTGCCGACCTGCTTTCGATCTGCACTTCCGCTGGATCACTGCCTGCATGACCGTCCGGCGTAATGGACCTGACGGAAATATGGATCGGAACGATTCGGGAACTGACCAGCGGTTCTTTCTTTTCCGCTTTCCCGAGCCAGCGCCTTGCGATACTGAAAAAACTTTTCATCGTTTCGGACATTGCCCATCCGGGCAGGTTGAGACGGACGCGGGAGCCGTTTCTTTCTGAAATTTCAAAAAAGACTTCCGGAGAGCTTCAAGTGACGTCCAATCCGCTTCGGATGTCCATCGATCCAGCGTCTTCCTGACGGCGTCTGTCGGCTCCGGGAAAAGCGATTCCACGTAAGATTTGAACATGACGCGGACATTATACGTGCTGGTGATCGTTCTGTTTTGAATGCCTTCCAAAATCTTGCTGACGCACCAGTTCAAATTCTCTTTTTCTTTTGCGGAAAGCATATCCGGAGAAGGTTCCGGATCCGGCTGCGGTTCCGCTTTTCGAGAACCTTTCACCTGGAACGCCTTTTGAAGCAGAACCGGCTGTCCATCGTCTGAAACGCCAAAGAAAACGAGTGTATACTCGCCAGGAATCGTTGACGCGAAGTAAAATCTCAACTTTCCGGAATCGGAAATCAGATCCCCTTTTCCAGCCGGGAAAATGAGCACACTTCCCGGCAATTCCGATTCAAAAGTTCCAATTCTCCCGGATTCCAGTTCCTCCGGACCTTCAAGTCCGCCCGCGGCTGCTGAAACGGGCGGACTGAAAGCCAGGAAAGAAAGGAATAGCATGAGTGGGACTCGTGCACGGTCAAACATCGGAGCACTCCTTTCCGCCGGTCTCCCACTCGGCCAGCGGTTCGAGAAGATCGACCGCTTCCCATGCAGCGGCTTCCAGAAGTTTCTTTTCTCCGCAGATGTCATACGTCAGCAGATCAGTGATCGATCCAGACGCTGCGCCCTCTCCGGGTCCATCCGCACAGCGTCTGGCAATGGCATGATCCTTCAGCCATTCCGTGATTTTTTCCGCTTTGGACTGCGTTGTGAGAACACTTTTCAGGATCGCGAGAATCATGTCATCCAAAGGCGTCGTCGTCTTTTCCGCGAGCTTTTCCAGCTCTTCAAAAAGCTGCTTCAACAGGTCCTGCACTCTTTCCGGCGTCAGGATCCGATCTGCTGCGCGCTCCAAAACCAGGTGAAAAATTTTTTTGAGATCCATTCTGCACTCCTTTCTTTTGAGCGCAGTTTACCATGAGAAAATCGAAAGTCAAGAATTGGACCGTATATGCGATAAAAAAAGCTGCCAGCTTTTAGCTGACAGCTGACAGCTGACTACTCGATCTCGACCAGGACCGAGTCATCCACGATATAGGGGTTGGGATCTTTTTGACCTGGCGGAACCTCGTCAGGAAAAATCGGGTAGATCGTTCTATAGGTGCGAGGAGTCTCGATGACCGGAGCTTCTGCACCTGCGGGCTTCTGCATTTCATGGATCTGCAATACCCGAAGCATCTCGCGATTGGCGCGGACGTTGATCCACAGCCCCAGAAAGGTGATTCCGAGAGCAAGAAAAACGACTTCCAAAACAAACATTTTAAGCTCCTTCCTGATCCTGATCATTTGATTTCATAACCTTCCTTTCGCAAAAGATCCGCAAAAAATTCCAGCTCTTTTATCGCGGTGCCAAACCTGCCGCAAGTCGGCGGGATCTCTTTTTTGCAGTCTTTGATCTCAAAGTGTATCCCGGTAAACTCCACATCATCCGGAAGCTGGAACCCGGCAGCGGAATGGAGACGGATCCGGTTATTACACGTCCAGACTGCGACTTCCCCATAAGGACCGCGATTCCGCAGCCAGATGATCCTGGACCATCTGTTATTTTTTGACCGCCATTCCGCCCAGCAGGTCACATACTGAAAATGGATCGTTCGGCGGATGACCGCCAGTGCTTTGGAATATTCCATGATCTATCCTTTCGATCTCATACCTCTTAGTTCCCGGTACTGCCGAATCCGCCGCGACTTGGATTCCCGAGAAGTTTGACTTCCTCCAGACAGACACATTGTTTTTTGAAAATCCGCAGCTGCGCGATACGTGTTCCTGCCGGGATATACGCATCGCGAAAAGTAAGCGCGAGCAGGCAGATCTCATCCTCATCGCCGCAAAACTTTTCATCAATGACGCCGGGGGAATTGGCCTGGAGAATGCCATATCTAACCGGAGTGGAAGACCGCAAACAGAGCATCGCTTCATATCCTTCAGGGAGCTGAAGAGCAACTCCCAGCGGGATCCTGATGATAGAATCCCGCTGATATTTGATGCTTTCCCTTGCACAAAGATCGATCCAGTCTCCATGCCCGGCAACCGGCGGAAACCCGCCTTCAACTAGCTTAAATCGAATCGTTTCCATTTAGTCCCTCTCGTCTTTCTCCTTTTCAAGTGCGATAATTGCCAGGACGCAATATCCTGCAAGATCGTAAAGTGTGTCGGAAAGGGACTCTCCCACCCGGTCCTTTTCACCTGACGCCAAACTTGCCAAACGGGCGACTTTATCACTCATCCGAACAAGAAGAGCCTCTTCCGGTTTAAGATGCGGGAGCAGGACCGGAGAACAAAACGCCGAATTTCCATAGTTTTTATTTTTTGCGAGCAGCATTTCCCGCAGGTGTTCAACGACAAATGGGATCTTCTTTTCCATGTACTTTTCCTCACATTCTGACGGATATTTCGCGACGTATTTGTTCCATTCCCTGATCGTTCTTCCGCGGCCATCGGCGCTCATTCCAATCCCACAGCAGAATATCACGTACTCATCCTGGCTCAGTTCGCCTACGAATTGCACTTCCGGGACTTCCCCGCATATTGGGCACGGTGCAGTGATCCTGTTCACATCACTCTCCTTTTGAAACTTCTCTGATATGCGGAGCTTTTGTCAAGTCAGAAACATGCCGAAAGTCCCGTGCAGTCCCCCGCAATCCGCGCTGCACACGATTTACATAAACGGCATCTCTCATTCGTTTGGAAGGTTTCCAGATCGTCTGTTTTCGCCCATCTTTCAGTTTCCGCCCTTTTCTTTTCTCAAAGGTCGTTTTATTCAGCGAATCGTCCACTTCTCCGGGAGTTACTGTCCCTTTTTCCGGATCACAGACCGCACGGCGGCAATGACGTCTCTTTTCCTTCTGGTGAAAGTATCCCGGCTCCACGCTTTGAAAATGAGCGCGCCCTGACGAACAGGACCCCAATGTGATCGCGGGACCGTACTCCCATCCGACCGCCTTCCGGATCTCTCCCGTTTCATGATCAATAACAAGACGGTCCCCCTCGGCCCATCCCATCCGCTCCATGTCTGGAGGGTCAAGGCAAAGCCTCACTGTATACGCGAGTTCACGATAGCCGATCGATCTTTTCTGCGAGATGCGTACTCCAAAATAAACGTAACTCACCTCGAATCCTCCTTTCCTTCCTTTTCCCGCATATCGTCAATCACTATTTCACGAAATGTTGACGAAAGCTGAAAGCGGAAATGCTCCATGAGCTTCTTTCTCAAAATCGGCTCGCACTGGCCAAAAACATTTCCGAGCGTCAATGGAATGTGCTTGAACTTCGCAACTTTCAAGGCGTTCTGAAGTTCTTTGGTTTCTTCTTCAGACAAAAAAACCTCATTCTTTTGTTTGCTTGATCTTTTCATTTTCAACTCCTTTTATTTTCAAAGCTCTTAAAAAGCTCTTAAAAAGCTCTTAAAATTTTTGGCGTTTCCTTTAACAGGCTATGCTTTCATCAAATATCATGCTCCATACCAAGTTCATAAACCTCGACCGAGTTCCGGTCCTGTTGGTAAAGGACGACCAGATGCCGATCCATACAGCGCAGGACTTCCAGCACTCTCGCGTCTTTTAAAGTGTCCAGATTTCCGCGCCGTTTCGCGGGCTTGAGATTTCCGCGAAGACGCACTTTTCCAAACTTTTGGAGCTTCTGAAGAACTGCCTTCTCGCGCCAGACCGGAAGTGCCGGCGTGACGCTAAGTGAAATTTTACCGTTTCCATCGCCAAGTCCAACTTTCGAAAAAACCATCGTTTATCCTTTTTTTTCTTGAGCTGCCAGCTATTAGCTGCCAGCTATTAGCTGCCAGCTTCCAGCCATTCCCCTCCCTTGGAGGGGCGGCACGAAGTGCCGGGGTGGTCTAACAGCTAACAGCTAACAGCTAACAGCTAACAGCTAACAGCTAACAGCTAACAGCTAACAGCTAACAGCTAACAGCTAACGGCTAAAAGCCCGATTCCATTTTTCCAGCGTTTCAGCCTGGTCACCGCCGGAAACCGTCACATAATGGAAATCATCAGAACACCGCAGGATGTGCCCGGCCGGAGTCTTGCACCAGCGGGGACGATTCCCGCAGACCGGGCAGACTGACGCACGGGATTCGGAACCTTTCAGGATCCCGGCCTTTTCAAGGATTTTGTCTTCCTCCGTGCCTTTGGAACGCTCCGAAGTTTCCGTCTCCGCATCTTCGGTATCCTGAACAGGTTCCGGATCATGGATCTCCGCCTCATTCTTCCGCACCGCCGGGACCGCCGCCGATGGAAGCCGCTTTTCCTCCTGTCCGGGATCTTCACCATTCGCTTTCAGAACGGCATCCGCTTCAGTTTCCAGCTCCGCCTCGGTTTCACAATCTTCCGAACAATACCACTTGCCGGACGTTTTATTCCGGATCCAGTCGCCGTCTTCGCGTCCTTCCTTTTCCAGCTGGTCGATGTAGACCGCGGAGACAAACTTCTTGCAGCGCGGATTTCCGCACCGGATATTCTTTTCGTAAGTCGTCGGACGCTCTTTCCCGTCCGCGCCCGTCCGGGTCTCCGGGAGCTGGATCTTTCCGGCTCTGGAAAGTTCGTTCATGATCTCATAGACCGTTGACTTGGAACGCTTCACCAGGTTCATGATCTCCTGCGGAGTGATCTTCGGATCGTGACGCAAAAGCAGCTCGATGGAACGCTTAATGTCTTCGCGTGTCAGCCGCAACCCGTTTTTGGCATTGAACGCCACCCCGGCAGCAACGGCTTCCGCCATACTTTTGACCCTGGCATTCACGATCACTTCGATCTCCTTCCTGCCGGCCTGCTTCAACGCCTGAAAACGATGATGACCGTCCAGGATGAGATACTTCCCATTCTGAAGCTGAGTCACCAGCACGGGACGGACCGCCTCGCCTTTTTCAACCGCCTCCGCAATGTCATTGATCATATCCTGATCCGTAGAGACACGGACCTGGATGTCTTCCTGCGTCAGCACTTCTTCGATCTTGATAAACATCTTTCTCTTTCCTTTCTTTCCTGGTTAAAAAACCTGACAAAACTGCTTTTTTTCAGATCACCTGCCTCGCTTTCACCCATGAAGATTTTCCTTCATGGAATAGAAACCGAACTCCGGCATCCATGTTACTTTTTCACTTTCCCGGATCTCGATGGTCACATGCCATTTCAGGCATTTCGGGCACCATCTCTGACGGCGCGTCAGCGGGACTTCTTTCCCTTCAAAATACTCCATTCGTGAGGATGTTCCTCTTGTGAAGGTTTTTCGATTCCCGCAGATCGGACACTTCATTCCCATCTCTGCTCTCCTTTCTTCTTGCGCTCTTCCAGCCTCTCCCGAAACGTCTTCTGATGACCTGAAGGCGCCTCACCGGAAATGCTGTGTACTTTTGCCGGACGATAAACACACCGCTCGAGACTCGCTACCGCACAGCACCCTGCCATGCAGTCCAGAAACTCATTGTCGATCCCTGGTATCGCGTTCCATTGGTTTCGCCGTTTTCCTTCAACTTCAACGATCATCGGCTTTTCGGAACCGCACACCTGCGCCGCAAACAGCTCATGCTGAAATGGAGGAGCTTTGAAAAGCTGAAACGAACCACTCTGCCCGGCCGGCGTTTCAAGCCGCTGGAAAAGAAAGTCTTTCCACGCATTCACATCCGCGTTCAGCTCATAAAGCCGGGACTGAACATAGAACCGATAGTACCACCGGCATGTGTTCGCTTCCAGATTTTGTGTATCTTCATATACGGCATTCGGTTTCCGGCTGCCGGTCTCGATCCCCATTTTATGCCCTTTGATACCGATCCCATGATAAGGGATCGCCCAGTCCGCAGGGAATCTCTTCACGACCTGACGCACGATCGGCGCCATGTCGCCCTGCTGCGCGTCGATAGCCAGCCGATGGATCCGCACTTCCGCCCCCGATGTCTCACGGGTGAACTTCTGCGACGCGAGAAGATCCAAAAAGTTCGCGAGATTCCAGCTGTACATTTCCACGACATCCAGCGCGGAATTTCCAGAAGATTCCCGGATCCTGCCCCGCTCCGGAAACGCTTTCAGGTAAGCGGTCGTCAGCAGTTTCCACTCGTTCATCTGGCGGCGTCTGTAAAATTGAGTCCCAACTTCCGGATAGGTTCCATAATCCGTGACCGTAGCCGTGAAGTTCTCACCGACCGCGAGGATCACATAGGCGAAATATTCATCCTGGATGTCGATAAAACCAACGACTTTCTGTGTATCCTCCGGCACCACACCGCGAGGAGTCTCCGCCTGCTTGTGCATCAGCTCGCGAGCCGTGATCCGCGCCTGTGCTTCTTCCAGGACATCACCGCCGACCTGCTGGCAGTTGGAAAGAAAAGCCTTATGTGAAATGTACCGAAGCTCCATCGCTTCATGGACCGGCGAAGCATATTTTCTCTCGAAGTTTTCAGGCCACGCCAGTTCAAAACCTTCGTCCATGAGCACCCGGTTCTTCCTGTAAAACTTCACCGCGTCGCGAATGTCGCCGTGGATCCGCATCGACTTTTCCCGTTCCATCTCGTACCGCTGCCAAAGCCGGGAAGTTTCACTCGCGTCCGTGACTTCCACATTCGACATTCCTTCCGGCCATTTCTGGACCATCGGAACCCGGATCCCCCGCCATTCCGGATTTAATGCGCGGTTTCCGAGCTGGTCCGCAAGATCGTTGCTCTCAATGACGGTAGCCGGGAAAAGGATCCCGAACTTTTCACCGCGCTTGGCAAGATACCTGACGGCGGAATCGATGATGTCCCGATACTTTGTCACCGTCATGACCGACCGGGACGCTTTGTCGTTCTGAATGTCATCCAAAATGGCAGCATCAGGCCGGATACTTTCAAACGTGTACGGCATGGGGACGTTACCGCCTCGGATCGAGCCGAGGATCCCCAGACTGGTGAAGATCGCATAGGCTCCTTTCGGGATCCAGAAGGGATCCATTCCGGGATGTCTGATTTCCCGGACGCTTTCCGGATCACGCCGCTGATACCAGGACGCGATGCGCTTTTCAAGCTGAAGGATCGGAAAAACGACCCGTTCCCTTTCAACCGCAATTTTGGTTCGGAACCCCCGATAAGTCTGTGACCGCGCCGTGCCCGCCTGCTCTCCGGCTTCCAAAAGCAGAAAAGGATAGACCAGCTCCGGAAAGTCCTGCTGGATGAGCGGACTAGTCAGCCACATCCGAAACGTTGCCAGACCTTCCTGCCCTTTCTTTTCATTTGCGCCTATGAAAAAGATCCACCGGGCGTGTCCATACAGCAGGCCATGGAGAGCACCGGCCAGGCACCACATCGTCTTTCCTCCGCCGCGAAGCAGCAGGATCGCCTGATCTCCGCCGTTTTCGACCACATCCCGGATGCTCGACGCAAGTGTCCGATGGTAGTCTGCCAGCGGTTTGTCAAAAACATTGTAAAAGTAAGTTTGCGCGAAATAGCAAAGATCATTCTTTGCGCGAAGCCGCCGCTTCCAGTTGATCTTCTTATAAGGAAACTCACCCATCTCATTGGCGGCCAGATTTTTGAGCTTATTCCGCTCATTCTCCTTCCGCTTTTTCTCAAGGCCCTGCTCAGCCCTGGTCTTCTTTTTCGCGGTCCCCGCCATCTTCTACACTCCAGCTAAAATTTCTAAAATTCAAAAATCTTCAAACTCTCCGACCAATCGGAGTCCCTCATAAACCCAGTTTCTTTTGCCGAGTTCCCGGACCATACGGCGTTCCACATCAGGAAATCTTATCCGGATGTCTTTGCCGAGGTTTCTGCTGTTTTTCGGCCGATACCCGTTCTCTTCCGCCCATTTGACATACGCCCTGTACATCTGAGTGCACCTGATGCGGGAGTCGGCACATTTCTCGACGTTTTCATCGAAAAACGCAAGGATCGGATTCACATCGTATCGATAAATGGTTTTCTCATCCGCAGTGGATGCGGACTCTGTCAGCCTCCACCCCCGCTGATACAACCGGACGAGACCGGCAAGACACCAGTTCAGGATCCCCGATTTTTCTTTCTCCCAAAACTCCGCTGTCACCAGCTCCGGACGGCATTCTTCAAGCGGAATAGTCTGTCTGAAAGGAATGACTTCCATTCGCCGCCAGATACCGTCGGAAGTATCCTGAAACCTCGGAAGCGCATTGCAGGCGAAGATCAGGCGGCAATAGGGACGGAAAGAAATCGCGTCCTTATTTTTTCTATCCGTGGAAATGGCTGTTCCGGAAACGATCGACTTGAGCTTGCCTTCGCAGGTTTTGTCCGTCTCATTCAGATCGTCCACGACATTCACCATGCGATGCTGAATGGCTGACATTGTGAAACGGTCGCCGAAGGACTCCAGGGGTACGTTCGCGACGTTCGCATCGCCGATCATGGTTGAAAACCCCATCAAAACCGCAGACTTCCCGTTTCGGCCCTCGCCGGTCAGGATGAGAAATTTCTGCAATTTCGATTCCGGAAGAAGGCAGTAGCCGAAAAAGTCCTGGATCAGGTTCAGCTTGGTAACGTCTTCCGGATCGTCGATCAGGTTGCGCTCCACCATCCGGCACCAGTCGAGGGATTTCGCCCTCGGGTCAAACTGGACCGGAAAAGCATTGACTGTAAAAAACAGCGGAGTGGGAGGGAAAAAGTAATTTTCAAGTTTCCAATCCCGGCTTTCTTTGTCCAGTTCGCGGATGAGCCTCGGAAGACTTAAAATGCCGTTCTGGACTGGAATGAGCTTGTCGAAACTCTGGTCATCAAGCCACTCCGGAAGATCCGGCTTGCGCCAAAACCGGGTCCGTTCATCGCATGTGAAAACCAATGCTTTCAAGATCGCGACGGTATTCGCGATGATCGCGTTCGTTAATTTTCGAACTTTCGGCGGTTTGCCCTGCCCGCTGAAACTCCAGATCTCGTGATCCTCTTCCCAATCCTGTCGGAATACCTCCATGGAAAAGGATGTCAAAGCAGTCACGACTGTGCTTTCAGCGGTCTGCTGATAGCACCCGTCCTGATACTCAAACCAGACGCCTGCTCGGTACACGAGGCGAAACAGGTCCGGCTCCCCGGCTATGGCATATTTCGCGCGAAGAAAAAGTCTCGCAAGCCGTTCCGGATGGTCCCGGTCCAGGTTTTGAAGATCATCTTCTTCCATCGCTTCCGGTGAAAGTTCTTCCGCGGTTCGGACCAGCTCCATCAGGTCATCGAAGGTATGGCCTTCGGTAAAAAAGTCTTTCAGGTCTTTGCCGTGGTTTGGCGAGATTTCATATGGAAGCTGTACGATCTTGACACTTGCCGCCGTATCCCGCAAAAAAGTTTTCCAGTTCTCAAGGCCCTTCTGACCCGGCTGATCCGCGTCGTGGATAAGTACGACTTTTATACCGGCGAACGCTGACCGCCACTCTACTTTGGGTTTCTCCGAACATCCAGCCGAGTTTGTCAGGACCAGGAGCCGATCCCTCTGTTCTTCCGGGACTCTCGCCTGAAAAGCGAGCATGTCTGAAACGCCTTCCACTTTGAAAAGGACCAGCTCATCGAGCGTGCCTTTTTCACGAGCTTCCGCGACCTTCAAAAGTGCGTGCTCGCCTATCAGGCCGGAACCGCTGCCTGCGACCGTTTTGATCTTGCATGATGAAACTTGATTTCGATTTCTGTCCAGGACGGGGATCGGATCGCCGTTCGTCTGCGCGACAACGTAGCCGCTGACCTGGTCAAGCTGGTCCGCACTGCGGAATATCTTCAGGCCGACGCAAAAGTACCTGCCATTGTAGCGGCAGTATTCACCGCCGCACATTTGAACCGCTTCCCGCGTCGTGCTTTTCATCTCACACCACCGGTCCGCTGTTGAATTCCACGCCTGGAAAGTTACGGTATTTTCCGGATGAGATACTGGACGGCCTTTGGGAATCGAAATGCCATAGTCTGACGCAAATTTCGTCAGCACTTCGCGAAATGACCCGTATCCTCCAACGATCTGCATGAGGGAGAAGAAATCAAGTCTTCGTCCGCCAGTACCGAGGTCCGTGTAGAAGCCGTTTCGGACGTTCACCGCCGCGGAAGGTTTCTTTTCATCCCGGTCAATGGAGTAACACGGGATCCAACCGGCAGATGACGGTGTTTCCGAGCTGAATCGGATCCCGATCTCTTTGTACTCGCGCACAAAATCGATCCGTTCAAGAAGCTGTTTTTTCACCGTCATATTTTCGCCTTTTCTGCCCGGTCAGGTCAAGCCAGGCAAATCTTAAAAACTCAAGAGTCAGCCACTGTGCTTCTGCTCTGGTCGCGCAAAAGAAGAATGGCACCTTATACCGTCCTGCCCATGAAATCGCCGTTCGCAGAACAGAATAAGGATCCATCTGGCTCCCGGCTAATCCCTCCAGGATCGAACTTTGTGAGGCTTCGCAAACGAGCGCGGCGCGTTCAAAGGAAGCAAGACGCTGAAATTCTTTCTCAAGCCGGTCACGCCCGGTACTGACGCTGGCAAAAAGATCCGCCTTGCTTTTCCGCTCAACGGCGACTTTTTTTTCAAACCCCAGGATGGAGTAGTCCCCGCTTTTCAGCGTCCCGGCCGTCTTGAAGACCTGGACTCCCATCCCTTCGAATGAAAAAGGCAGCTGCTCGCGAGTATCACAAACCACGATGAATGGATAACATTCAGCAACTGGGAAAACCCGGCCATGTTCAAAATCATTCGGCAGTTCCATCATTCCCCCTCATTTCACGGCGGATCTTCCAGCGGTCATATTCCTCTTTCGTGAGATACCCGAAAAATCTCTTGCAGACCGGGCACTGAAATCGCACCCGGGCTCCAATGATGATGGTTTCCCAGTTTCTGAATGTGAAATTTTCGCAAACCCGGCACATAATTCCTCTCTCCGAACATGAACATCTTTTGGGGCCTCGATGCCGATCCGCACACGCTCTTGACCGATCGCGCAAATCTGGATCCGGATCCCCCCGTCAATTTCAATCACTTCATTCAGCTTTCGACTCAGTACCAGCATCCATCGCCCCCTGTTTTTCCCGGATCCGCTCCGTTAAATATGTTTGTCTCTGTCCGCCGATTTTTCGGCAATACCGTTCCGCAGTTTCCATCCTGCCGATCAGAATGCAGATCTGTTTGGCTCGCGAGATCGCCGTATAGAGCCACTCACGGGAGCAGACCAATCCCGCACCGAATGACGTATCCAGCAGGATGACCGCGATCGGCGTCTCACTCCCCTGCATTTTGTGGCACGTGACCGCGTATGCCAGATTGAAGTTCCGATTTCCAAACCGGAACCGGACGATCCGTTCGGCACCAAAATCCACAATGGCCATCCCCTTGCGTATCGCGATGACATACCCGATCTCGCCGTTAGACACATAGATCTGACCGTCTTCGCTCTCCGTTTCGTCAAAATTTTCATCTGTTCCGTCCAAATAATTGCCATTTTTCAGACAGATGACAGGATCATCCAGCGAGTATTTTTCATCAAGGTCCGCAGTTGGATTCATGATGCCGCGAAGAGCGTTATTGAGTTCAAAAGTCCCATTTTCGCCCTTGTTCACTCCGGTGATGACCTGCATTTCCTTGATAATATCACGGCTCTGACGATAGTGCCCGACCAGCTTTTCGATCGTCTGAAGGAAGTTTCCAGACTGGATCAGAGCAAGATTATTCCCGGCGTCCAGCTCCCGAAACTGAACCGGCTTCCATATGCGCTCATTTCGGACGGCATGACACGCTTCCACAATAAGACCGGAGTTTCTTCGGGTTTCTGTCAGCTTTCCGACCGGTACCACACCGGAAGCGAGGATGTCCGCAAAAGGCCGTCCCTTTCCTACCGGCGGAAGCTGCCCATCGTCGCCAACCAGCAGGATGGAAGAGGTCGCGTTATTTACCAGGAAGCGGCGCATCAGGTCCGCGTCGATCATGGAACTTTCGTCTGAAACGATAAACTGCCAATTCCCGCCAAGTCCGCTCTCCTGCGCAAGGAGCAGAGAGTGCAGCGTCCTGGTTTCGCACCTGATGCCGATCTGTTCCAATGCCTCTTTACTGCGGACCATCGCTTTTCCGGTCGGCGCGACAACACAAATGCTGCTTGCGCCATACTTCGCAATGACTGCTTTAATAAAACGCGCGACAGAGTAAGTCTTTCCAGTGCCTGGACCGCCGGTAAAGCAGCCGATACGCAGACGAACCGCTTCCGTAATGGCTTTCGCCTGCGAATCCGAAAGACCTTCAAGGTCCATTTCCAATTCGTGATTGGGAATTAAATGTTTGCCAAGCTCTTCCGCAATGATCTCTTCATTTTGCGCGTCTTTCGCCGCCGCAAGCCAGGAAACTCCATTTTCTTTTCGCCCAGCGAGTTTTTTGGCGCGGATCAGTAGACGGACCGCGTCGCGGAAGCGAACCTGTTTGAAGTTTCGGTCCGTCAGCACATTGCGCAGTGCTGCCAGTGCCGACTCTGCTGATACCCAGACGTCTCCTTTTCCTTCGATAAAATGAAGTATCGCGAGTGCCTGTCGCTTGAGGCGTACCGGAGGGAACCCGGTCTCAAGCGCGAATTTGTCGGCGAGAAGGAACCCCACCCGATCATATTTCATAGTCAGGTACGGATTTACTTTCAAGGCTCTCATTGCTTTCGCTCCGAAGTCCTGAAACACTTGACGAAACATCTCGCGCGGAAATCCATAGCCTGAGAGATAACTTGCCAGTTCCAATTGCGTTTTTGCGCATTCCAGGTCTCTGCGGATCATGTCACCGGCGTCTTTGGCGGCATCTTCTTTTACTCGCCCAAACTGTGTAAGGACGAGCGGGTCTTCCGCGATCCGATCCAGCGTTTCAGAGCCGAATCTCGCGTAGATCAGCGACGCGGTCTTTTCACCGACGCCTGAAAAACGCTTTAGATAATCCAGGATGGCACGCTCTGTAACCGGCATTTCCGGCGCGTAGCTGGAAGCCTTGAATTGCAGACCGTAACGTTTGTGCGGTGTCCAGGAACCGGCAAACCGGTAGTGCATCCCCGGTTCTAATTCATTCAACTCGCAGTCGCAAATGACCGCGATCCGTGCCCCTGCACGCGACTCGCACGAAAGGACCGCTGTTTCCGGCGACCAGCGAACCGTTTCCCTGATAAATTTTCCACTGATTTCTTCCATGACTGCCCCATCATGAGGGGCCGGAGGCCGGCCCCGTAAAAACAAAAACTCACTAAAACAGGTCGTCTACGTTTGCCTGACTCGCCTGCACCGATCCTGTCGGCGCGTACTTCGGAACACTCGCGACATCCGGATGCGTTTCAAGCCACACATCATCACCGCGATTGCCAATATTCGCATACTTCTTATCTGCATCAAGCACAATATTCACGACGCATGTTTTTCCGACCAGCATCGACGGCGTGAAGTCGATCCGAGCTCCCGGCACAAGCAGACCTGTCGCCCAGGCCCAGCGCTTATAACCGTCGGTCCACTGCTCGTCGCCATAACCTTCGGCTCGGAAAAGAGAAACCGATGCTCTTTTCCCACGCTCACTGTTCGCGGTTCCTGCGAGAACTTCCACCGTGATTTTGTCATACATACCGCCGGTTTTCGTCGTACCTTCACGGACGTCGATCACACAAACGTGATACTTTCCTTCGACTGCGACATTTTTCGGACCGCCGGACCATTCCGTCGGCTGTTCATTTCTGCCGTATTCCATGCTTTCCTCATCTTGAAAATAAAGGTTTCTGATCGAGCTGAAAAACCCCAGCTCATAGGCTGCCCGCAACAGCTGCGAACAAAATATATTCCTAAAAAGGGACGTCCTCTGCGGTCCCGCCTTCCGCTTTCCGCATCATAGCACTCGCCAGCTCATATGTCTGATCCTCCGTCAGCTTCATATCCGCCGGAATGTCATGACGGATACGCCACTCCAAAATATCTTCGCGGCGGACTCGACCGGAAGATACCAGCTCCGAGATTTTTGCCCGCATTTCTTCCGATGTCCATTCTCGTGCGTCGGACTCCTGAACGGGAGGTCCCTGCGTCACTTGCTCAAATTCGGCCGCGGCAGACTCTTTACCGCCTGAGATCCACTTCTTCAAAACATCCGCGAATTCCTGCCCGGGATGAGGCCACTGGCTGTCTGTTGCCAAATGCCGGCAGCGGCTTTTCGTAACAGTTCCGATGCCGTCCTGCATCCGCAGAATGATGTCAAACTCAAATTCAACATCATCGCGCTGAACCGGCTTCACGCCAACACGGCGGATCTTCATTTTTCCGCGCTCGTCCTGATCCATCACATAGTCTGCTTTTGTCCGCATAGTACAAAGAACATGGCAAGGAGCCGTCAGGATCGAATCGATCAGTTTGTTGTGAGCTTTTCCGCCGGCGCCCCATGCCTGGAACGTTCCTTTCTCACGGCCGTCTGCGGACTTTTGTTTGCCGAGCATGTCAACCAGTTCCAGAACGCCGTTCGCTCCATTCCAGGCTTGACTGATCCCGTCAATGATGATCACGTCCGCTCCGTGCTGAACAGCCTGCTGGATCGCTTCCGTGTAGCAGTCTACTGAAAATGTAGGCAAAATATACGATGGGAAATTCCAGGTCTGTCCGTCTACCTGTTCGCCGAAATACAGACGGCTTGATCCGCGCTCCGAATCAATAACAAAAACTTTTGATCCAAGCGCATGTGCCAGGCGAAGTGCCGTGAAAGTCTTCCCGCTACCAGCCGCGCCGTCAAGGACGATCTTCAATGTTTTGCTGTCTTTTCCTCTAAGTTCAAACATGGTGTCCCCCTGTTTTCCAAAAATTTACGTAATATCTCCCAATCAGGCCTTTTCCTAAGTGCTATTTCCGCGTATCGCTCAAAATATTCCTCTGGAAGGCAGATTCCCAAACTTTCCGGGACCCGGAATTCTACCAACGGGCCTCGGATCGTCTGGCGCAGCTGGAGCTTAACCAAGGATCTCATCCAGCTCTTTGGATACCGCAGCGCTTTGGCTTATGCGCTCTTTGTATTTCGCCACTTCTTGCGACGCTGTCTTTCCGAGCTGCCGGATCTTTTCCTCGAACTCTCTTTTAGGAATCCGGATCACCCGATTTACCTGGATATGTGGCAAGATGCCGCTTGCGCACCATTGCCGGATCGTTTCAGGCGAGACTGCAAGGATACGTGCAGCGTCCGTAACTTTCCAATATTCACTCATAAAAACCTCCGTTCGTGTGTTTTGTGTCGATTTTACCAGCCGCATGTTACACGGCTGGTTCAAAACGTCATTTTCCATGTAATTTTTTTACTTTTTTTGCAAAAAACTTTAATTTTTGCCAATTGGGGCAACTGGGCCAATTGACCAGTATCCCTTAAAGTAGCGGATCTGATAACCATAGGGCCTCAGCCGGTCAGAAAGCCTGGTAACAAGTCGGTAGATCTTGTTATGCGGTGCGGCTGAATTTCTGTAAACCGCGATCGCGATCTCGATCTCCGGTACGATCTTCGCACACCGGAAGCAGTCCAGCGCAAGCCTTTGCTTGACTTCAAGCACCAGCGGACGGCCATCTATAGTAATCTCATCGCCGATGACCAGTCCGGTGATCCCTTCGTCATCCATCTGGAGCCTGGCAAGATCCCGCCTCTTTTCTTCCAGCGAATCGTAGACCAACACAAACCCCTGCTGGGTATGCCGGATCTCTTTCGCTGTAACATGGATCTGATATTTTTTCATGGTCTACTCCTTTCCCGTTGATGACTGGGGTATCCCATTTCCGTTCTACCAGATTATCCATTTTTTACAATTTGCCCATTGTTGATGTTATTCAAAATATTCCACCGATTCAGGAGAACTGCGGTTTTATGCGTAAGCTCTTCCAATGCCAGCGCGAGCATTCGGCGCTCTTCGTCAATATCCGCACGTCCGGTACGCCAATCCAGGTGCGTGTAGATCCAGATGCGTTCACCATTGAAGCGCTTCTGCTTCCTCTGCGCGTAGAAGTACTTGCGATTGACCATCTTAAAAAATTGCCGACGTTCCATAACCTCTGCGCTCATCTCGACCGCCCACTGAATGTAGGCGTCATAGATCTCATCACTGCGCAGCGCACATTCCGCAGAAATAAACTGCGCGACATGCGAATCCAAGAAACTTTCTGCGAGTGCGGATGTGTAGCTGACATCCGAAAAGCGTCTTTGCGTCGGCAGCGGAGCAGTGCGGAAAACTGGAAGTCCTGTCGGCTGATATGCCCCGGTTTTCCGGATCGCCGGAAGAACTTCCGAAGTAACCCACCGTTTGAACCGCTTCGCGTTCGGGAGTTTACTGGAGAGAATGAGCGAGTACAGGCCGGACTCATTGATGATGACTGGTGCACGCCCTCGTTCAAACCCGGCGATTCGCCGGGTTATTTTATCTTCAGGATCGACATGTTTACGCAGTGCATCGTCAGTGTCTTTATACCCCAGCTTTTCCGCCACTTCTTTCCCGATGAACCAGATCCCGCCGTCCAGTCCTTCCATCGCCTGGAGCTTCCCGAACTCGGAACTGTCAAAAATCTGCATGGCTTTCATGCTTCACCTCCATTTACTTTAACCAGAATTCGTGTCTTCACATGGTCCAAAAGCCGTTCCGCATTTCGGAGGCTCATTTCACCGAATACATACGCATCAAACTTTGCAAGCGGTGCGAGCATTGCGGAATCAAGATTTTTCAGCTGACAAACCGCGGCCAGTGCTCCCATGATCATGCCATGAGTAAAGAATCTTGCCTCGATCTCCTGCTGATCCAGGCAGTCCTTCAAGCCTGAAAACAAATCAGCCAACTGCTTTTCAAAGTCATTTTTTTCCATAATTTCTCCTTCTTTCCAGACCGTAGGCCTTGTTCATAGAGATTTTGGGGAAATTGCGCCCAAAGAGCCGTCCCTTTGGGCAGTTCATGATCCAGATTATCGTTTGTACGGACGCCGGGGAAATGGCTTAATGCGGCTCGCTTCTTTGATCATCTCGATCGTTTCCTGCTCATCAGGCCATTCCGGTGTCACGTCCAGCAGAGTGAGGAGGTTTTGCGGTTCATCATATTCCTCCAAAAGATACCCATTCCATGTCAGGAACTCGATCACGGATCGATATTTCATCGCAATTTGCGCTTTTTTGTCAACCGAGTCTTCTTTCCAATGATCCATGAGCAGATTTGCGAGAAACTTCATAGACGCGAAAGAAAGTCGAAACGGCTGAAAATGTTTGAAGATTTTATACGTCTCGTCAAAAGCCTCTTTCGCTGACAGGCAGCCGCCGATGACGTCCGACATGACCGTACAAAGCGAGCTGCGCCTGTCTTCGTCCAGGTGACGTCCAAGCTGGCAGTCTCCTTCGATCATTCCTGACAGAAAAGTATGATAATACTTTGCGCCTTTTTTGTCGCCGTTTTCAACGCACTTTGCCATACGTTCCATATCACATAGAAAAAACGATTCAAATTCGAGCATGATTCGCTCCTTTCTTTGGGGATTTTCCAGAACACCCCTTGACACCGCGCAAGAATGCGGTATAATCAGAAGCGTGTTCTGAATTTTCATTTGGTTCACATCGGCGGAGCTGAGGTTTCCTAGGTCTAAGCTCCGTCTTTTTATTTTTTGAATACTTCGTTTTCTAACCGCTCAATACGTCGAATAATTTCGTTCAGTACAGCATCTCCAGTTTCCTCGAAGTATTCTGACACAATCTGCGAGATTAAGGAATTAAAGCTCATCCCCTTTCGCCTGGCAATCTCCTGCGCCTTCACATAAACATTTGCTGGAAGACGGATTGAAATTTGCCGGATTTCTTTTTCACTCAAAGTACACCTCCTTTCTGTTTAATTTGATATAACCTATTATAACCCAAAATGATTCACTGTCAATAGGTAAGCCATCTTTTTTTTTGAATTTTTCTTTGAAATAGCCAAATTTTTGGCAAAATCACGCCAAATTGGTGTAAAATGACTTAAAGTATGATGTTTTTTATGAAAATTCCATTAAAGGACTTAAAATAGAAATGAAATACCATCTTTTATGGATCTTCGTGATCAGTTTATTCATCAGTAGCATTGAAGTTCCCAGAATAAAGGCAGAAGAAAAACCCAAAAATTCGATTACGCATCAAAAAAGATATTCTGAAGAAGAGGCGCAAGCCATATTTAACAATGTTCGCCAAAAAGCGGTTTTGCTCTACCAGATCCTCGAAGAGTTTCGTAAAATAGATAACTTTCAAGAATGGGGATTCGCACAAAATGGGCCATATTACAACTGGCTAAAAGCTGTAAATCTATTAAGGAAAAAGGCTGATGAAGTTACACCTTTTTTCCCAATATCAGAAGCCGATGAGACCGCTTTTGATCCAGTAAACAATCAATGGGATTATTCCAAAATGCCCTTAAATTGGCGAATCACCACGGGGTTGACACATCTGCTGCTCTACGGTATGGAATGTACTGCACCTACTCCTGATGAAATAGAAATTGATCGGTTGAAGACAGAGTTCCTGAGATGTTTTTTCGATTCTGGAACTCTGGAAATGGAATCAGAACTGCAGGCAGATGAACCGAAAACAGAATCTATCCTCCTATACAATATCCAAAAAATTAAAGCCGGTTCTGTGAAAATAAACCGTAAATGGTTTAAAATGGAAGATGATGTGTTAATTGGAAAGTTTGGCTGGAATGGAAAGGAAATGAGTGATCTAAGAAAGGCTGCCTCCCCAAAGGAACTGGAACAGAATCCGCAGGCCGTGATGATGACCGGCGAGATGTGGGAGGTATGGGAGCAGGTAAAAAGTAAAATTGAACAGCGGGCCAAAACGGAAGAATTTACATTCCAGAAAGAGCCGGAAGAATGCGTCTTCCCGATCGGGCCGGGCCTCTACTGTGTCGAAGTACCGATCCGCTACACGTCCAAATCCGGCAAGAAAAAAGAAACCACGCTGACTTTTCAGGTCGAAGTGCCCTGACCACAGAAAGACAATTCCCCAACCGTCAGAAATGGCGGTTTTTTTATGTCCAGACCGGAGAATGTGTCACTGTGTCGCTGTGTCACTATGAAATCCTCCTTCCTCCCAATATTACAATATTATATTAATTAATATTTAATTTAATTATTTTTTTAATTTAGAGTAATTTTATAAAATACATAGTGACATAGTGACAGAGAGTGACTATAGCCCGTAAAATAAAGGGTGAAAAGGTGTCACTAAGAAAAAATTTTCATAGTGACACACATAGTGACAAACGGGGTTTCATAGTGACACTTTTTAAATAAATCCGATTTATTTAAATTTGCCTCTCTAACCCCGCATTTTTCATAGTGACGCCTCAACCAACCAATTTTCTAATAACACGGCAGTGTTCGGCAAGCAGATTGGGAAAAAATCAAGGGGTAAGAACCTACCCAACCTTCCTACTGCCCCTCCCATTTTACCAGACTCCCCCCGGCCTCCGCGTCTCGTTTGGCGGTGAGCCTCCTGACCTTTTCACGGTCGGAGTGATCATATCCGGCGGTAACGTCAGTGCTTGCATGTCCGAGCATCACGCCTGCGGCTTCCCGTCCGAGCTGGATGCTCAACTCGGTCGCGGCGGAATGTCTCAGCTGATACGGCGTCCAGTGTTGGATCTTTACACCGTGCCGTTCCGCGCGTTCCAGACCTCTCTTGACGGCCCGCCGGTAGCTGTCTTTTGTGTACATTTTCCGGAGTTGCCGAACGCTCCGTCCATCGAGTTTCCGTTTTCCGTATCGTTCCATGACGGCGTGTATCGGCTGAAAGACCGGCTCGTCATTCCTAACTTTCCGGATTCGTTCCACAAGTATTTTCTGCTCGACTTTCCCCAACCCCACGAATCGTTTCTTCCCGAACCGGTCGGACTTTGCCTTTTGCGGCGTATAGATCCAGACCTCGCCATCTTTCTCGATGTCGCATGGCCGGAGCTGAAAAAGCTCGGACGGACGCATACCGGAAAGTCTTTGAATGACGACCATATCCCGGATGGTTTTTGAGAAGAACGGCAGAGCTTTCAAAACATCCTCATCCCTGGCGTTCATTCTTGGGGGATTGACTTTCGCCTCCCCGCGTTTCAAAGGGCGCACAGCCCGCAAAGCCGCCGGGATCCCCTCCGGGATCTTTTCATTTTCAACGCCGAGTTCAAAGCACCAGATGACGAAGCGCATCAGCTCGTTGACATACGATCCGGCCAGCTGTTCCTCGACCAGGGACTTCCTGACGGCCTGAAACTTCACCCGGCCGAACTCATCCGCCTCGGCTTTTCCATAGCATTTCCGCAGGGCCTGCATCGCCCTTTTGATTTTCTGATACTTTGGGTGAGATCCATATTTTCGCAAGCAGTCCAAAATGAGTTCCTGGACTTGGACGTGTTTCCTTTTCCCATTCTGGGCAGCCGGACTGGAAGTCTCCGCCTCGTCCAGAGTCCTCAGGAACTGGATATAGTTTTTTCTTGCCTCCTTTTCATCTCTTCCGAGATAAAATTTTTTTCCGGAAAAATTCACGAAGAAATCGCCATTTTTTCCAAATTTAACGATTGGGACATCCCAGGGTTTACGTTTGGGCATCAGCAGCCTCCTGCAAAACAGAGTCTAAAACGGAGTACTCCTTTCTAAAACGGAGTAAAACGACCCCAAAAACACACGAACAGCAGGCCATAAAAAAAGGCGTTTCACCTCGTAAAAAACGAAATGAAACGCCGAAATGGGCACGCCAAGATTCGAACTTGGGACCTCCGCCTTATCAGGGCG
>JAGBAA010000016.1 GCA_017939795.1 Thermoguttaceae bacterium | reverse complement strand
TCGCGGGAAGTTCGTCCGCCGGAGCGTTTTCGACTTCCGGAGCGTCGATCAGGTCATCCAGCCCGGGGACTTCGTCCGCGTTTTCTTTCGCGGGAAGTTCGTCCGCCGGAGCGTTTTCAGCTTCCGGAGCGTCGATCAGGTCATCCAGCCCGGGGACTTCGTCTGCGTTTTCTTTTGCGGGAAGTTCGTCCGCCGGAGCGTCGATCAGATCATCCAGCCCGGGGGCTTCGTCCGCGTTTTCTTTTGCGGGAAGTTCGTCTGCCGGGGCATCTTCGACTGCCGGAGCGTCGATCAGGTCATCCAGTCCGGGGACTTCGTCCGCGTTTTCTTTTGCGGGAAGTTCGTCTGCCGGAGCGTTTTCGACTGCCGGAGCGTCGATCAGGTCATCCAGCCCGGGGGCTTCGTCCGCGTTTTCTTTTGCGGGAAGTTCGTCCGCCGGAGCGTTTTCGGCCGGTTTGTCCTCCGTATCTTTAACTTCTTCTTTTGCCGGAGCCTCTTCTGCGGGAGCGTTCTCGACGGGAGTTTCTTCTTTCAAAGCCGATTTTTCTTCAGCGGGAGCTTCTTTTGCGGCTTCGGGAGTCTGAATGATGCTCTTTTTCGCAGGAGTCTGGGCTTCCGGGGCTTTTTCTGCTTCTTTCGGAGTTTCCGGAGCTTCTTTCTGTGTTTCTTCAGCAGCCGGAGCAGGAGTCGGTGCCGGCGTGCGGATCGGCTGGACCGGGATGACGCGGTTCTGCAAACGGCGCGGGATCCGTCCCATTCGGCGCTGGGCCATGCTTTCCGAGGCCGCCAGCGTCAGAGCGAGCGCAAGCAGGCAAATAAAAAAAAGTCTTCTTTTCATAAAATCCTCATCTTTTTCTGAAATTTTTGTTCCGGGCAAAAATTATGTATCGGAACATCCGCCGCCAGAACGGATATTTCCGGACAGCATAGTGTACTGAATTTGCAAACTTTCGTCAAGAGCGAAATTTTACCGTTTCGGGGTCTCGGATCCCCTGAAATTTTCCTGACTGGAAAAACAGGATCCGTTTCCCTTTCTTTTCTGAAAAGATCCTGGAAAAAAATGAAAAAAATATCAACCAAAACGGATGGGATTTCGTATTGAAGAAAGACTTTCAAGTTTCCAATATTTTCTGGTTTTCATGCGTCTTTTTTTCTGCTTCATGGAATATTCCGGAAAAAGAAAAGAGAAGACGGGAGAATTTTTGAAAAATTTGGACTGATTTTATGAATTTTCCGTGAGGTACCTATTTACAAAATGGAAAATTTATGATACAATAAGAATTCATTTGTATCAACGTTTCGGGTTTGGGGTATTTCAGCCCCGGCGTTGAGGGAATCAATTTTCATGGGAGAGAAAAAAATGACACAGCGCAAAGGCTTTACCCTTGTGGAATTGCTCGTCGTGATCGCGATTATCGGTATGTTGGTCGGTCTTCTGCTTCCTGCCGTTCAGCAGGCTCGTGAAGCGGCCCGCCGTATGCAGTGCAACAATAACCTGAAGCAGATCGGTCTGGCCTGCATGAACCACGAAAGCGGAAACCAGATCTTCCCGTCCGGCGGTTGGAATCAGTCCT
>JAGBAA010000137.1 GCA_017939795.1 Thermoguttaceae bacterium | reverse complement strand
GTTAGCCGTTAGCTGTTAGCCGTTAGCCGTTAGCTGTTAGCTGTTAGCTGTTAGCTGTTAGCCGTTAGCCGTTAGCCGTTAGCCGTTAGCAGTTAGCTGTTAGCCGTTAGCCGTTAGCTGTTAGCTGTTAGCTGTTAGCCGTTAGCCGTTAGCCGTTAGCCGTTAGCTGTTAGCTGTTAGCTGTTAGCCGTTAGCCGTTAGCTGTTAGCTGTTAGCTGTTAGCTGTTAGCTAATGGCTAGTAGCTAATAGCTAATGGCTAGTAGCTAATAGCTAATAGCTCCATTAAAAAAACAGAAAAAAAGGAAATTTCCATGTCCGAAACCACATCCGTCTCCCCTTGGAAACAGACCATCATCGCGTCGATGACGAGCTACATTGACGCGGGTTCCATCGTCGCCGGCGCGGCCGGAATGTCTCTCTGGCAGAAATACCTCGCGCTGGAAAGTTGGCAGGTCGGTCTTTTGACCGCGTGCAGCTCCAACGCGATCGGCGCAGCCGTCGGTGCACTGATCGGCGGGATGCTCTGCGACCGATTCGGGCGAAAATTCGTCTACACGTACGACCTGCTCGTCTACATTTTCGGGATGCTCTTCATCGTTTTCGGAGTCAGTACGCCGGGCATCACGTTCACCGTCGGCTCCTGCACACTGACGCTCGGCTACCTGCTCTTCCTTTTCGGCTACCTGACGATCGGACTGGCCGTCGGAGCAGACGTCGTGGCGTCGTGGACACTCATCGCCGAGCAGGCTCCCGCAGAAAACCGTGCCCGACACTGCGGTTCCGCGCAGGTCTTCTGGGCCATCGGTCCCGCCGTCGTGCTTCTGATGCAGGCCGCGCTGGGGTATGCACTCGGTGAAGAAAATGGACTTCTTGCCAACCGTATCGTCTTCGGGCATCTGATCCTCGTCGCGTTCGTCGTCTGGCTTCTGCGTCTTGGGATGCCGGAGTCCGAGAACTGGAAAAAAGCGAAAGAGCAGGAGGCCGCCCTGATCGCGTCCGGAAAAGTCAAGCGTCTCGGCATGGTGAATCTGCTTTCGCCGGTGAACCTCAAGACCGTCCTTTTCCTCTGCGGCGTCTACGTCATCTGGAACCTCGCAGCCGGCACGATGGGGATGCTTTTGCCGTACATTTACCAGAATGTCGGCGGGATCAGCAATTCACTCTCCTGCGGCCTGACGGTCATTCTTTTCGCCGCGTCTGCCGTCTCGACGCTCACGATCTTCATGGCACTCGGCGACCGGATCAGCCGACGGCTCATTTACTTCATCATCGGAACGCTTTTTGCGCTCGGATGGGGACTTTTCCTCCTCCCGGGCGAAGTGTACGCAAAGTACCAGCTGACGCTTCCGCTGGTCGGTTCCGTTCCGCTGATCTTCGTCCTGATCTCCATCCTCATCGGCATCAATAATGGGTCGGGCCAACAGGCATTCTACCAGCTCTGGTGCAATGAGCTTTTCCCGGCACACTACCGCGCCTCGGCACAGGGATTCACTTTCTTCGTCGCGCGCATCACCGTCGGGATCTGGACGGCCTGCGTCCCGGTCATCATGGGGAAAAATGGCGAGAATTTCGCAACGGCGGCCGCGATCATGGTAGGATTTGCGCTCTTCAGTCTCGCCGTCGGCACCATTTTCGCGCCGAATACCGCGGGGAAAACGCTGGAAGAGATCGAAAAAGAACGATACGGTGAAGGCTGACCCAGGAGGAAAGATCCATGACCGAAAAGTACGCGTGGAAGGCTCTGCTCATTGAAGGGCAGCTCGAAGAATACAAAAAACGCCATCGAGAGATCTGGCCTGAAATGGTCGAAGTGCTTCAAGAGGCCGGGATCCGGAACTACTCGATCTGGATCAGCGGAAACGAGATCTTCGGGTACTATGAGTGCGAGAAAGGTGCCGAATTTGCCGCCGCCGTCCAGAAGAACAGCCCGGTCGTGGACCGCTGGAATGAGGTCATGAAGGACGTCATGTTCATGGAAATGGACCCGCTGACCGGCGCGCAGCCCAAACTGGAGCGGGTGTGGGATTCTGCGTTCGTTGACGGCTGGGAGAAACCGGAATGAACGGCAGACCGGATGAGACCCCGAAAGAGATCCCGGACGACTGGATGACGTTCGCCGGCGAAACGCCGAATTCGCCGTCTGACTCCCGTTTCGACTCCTGCCCGGACGCGGCCCCCAATGCGGACGCGGAACTCGGTTTCGCTCCGAACGGGACGTTTAGGGAGGAGACGGACGCAGAAGAAGACGCAGAACTCGGTTTCGCTCCGGACGGGACGTTTAGGGAGGAGACGGACGCGAAAGAAGACGCGGAACTCGGTTTCGCTCCGGACGGGACGTTTGGAGAGGAGACGGACGCAGAAGAAGACGCGGAACTCGGTTTCGCTCCGAACGGGACGTTTGGAGAGGAGACGGACGCGGAAGAAGACGCGGAACTCGGTTTCGCTCCGGACGGGACGTTTGGGGAGGAGACGGACGCAAAAGAAGACGCGGAACTCGGTTTCGCTCCGGACGGGACGTTTGGGGAGGAGACGGACGCAGAAGAAGACGCGGAACTCGGTTTCGCTCCGGACGGGACGTTTGGGGAGGAGACGGACGCGAAAGAAGACGCGGAACTCGGTTTCGCTCCGGACGGGACGTTTAGGGAGGAGACGGACGCAGAAGAAGACGCGGAACTCGGTTTCGCTCCGGACACGGTCTCAGTGCCGGGATCGAATGCGGTCCAGGTGCGGCGGGAAATTCCGTTTGACCCGAACTGGACGGACCTGGACGGCAACACGCCGCTCCATTACGCGGTCGATCAGCACGATTTTGAGCTGGTCTGCGAGCTGACGGCCCACGGAGTTCCTCTGAACGCGCAGGGGCATGGCCGGGTCACGGCTCTGGAACGGGCTGCGTGGAATGGCGATCTGGCGATCGTGCGGCATCTTGTTGAAGCCGGGGCGGAGATCAATTCGGACGGCGGGCGGTGGAGTGCTCCGCTGACGGAACTGGACGGCGAATTCTACGACCGGATCTACCTCTACGGTCCGCCTCTTTACGCGGCCGCGAGCCGGGGGCATTTTGAGGTCCTGAAGTACCTGATCTCGCAAGGGGCGGACATCAATGCGCGGGACGTCAATGGCAGGACCGTGCTTCACGCGGCCTCCCGGACCGATCCTGCCGACTGTATGCAGTACCTTCAGGCACTTGGAGCAGAATGAGCACGCGCCATTTTCGCCTCCCTTACGTGAGGGAGACCGCGGAAGCGGCGGAAGGTTCCGGTGTGCCTTTTTTATGGACTTAGGGTTTCCGGAAGTCCACCCAGCCCGTTTTGCTGCGCGATCCGTACCGGTCGTCCCGGCAACCTCTCTGGTTTAAATTCGGGCAACCGGCGGTTTCCCATTCTCCGAAGGCGAAAATTTGGAAAATTTCTCAAAAAAAGCATCTTTAGACCTTGAAAAAAAAGTGATCTTTAAGTAAAATAAAAAGTATGTGAGCGAAAAGGTCCAAATTTTCGCATTTCCCACCATGATCCAAAGAAAAAGGAGTTTTTCATGTCTACGCATTCCGTAAAGCGCCGTGAGTTCCTGAAAACGGCGGCATTGGCCAGTGCAGCTGCGGTTTCCCCCTCCGTTCTTCCCGGCAAAGTCCTTGGTCTGGATGGTTCCGTCGCTCCGAGCAACAAGATCGCACTGGGTGCCATCGGCATTCAGCATCGCGGTCTGACGGATCTGAAGGTCTTCATGGAGCGCGAGGACGTTCAGTTCGTCGCGATCTGCGATATTCAGAAAAAACAGCGTCTCGCGATCAAAGACATGGCGGACCAGAAGTACGGCGATACGGCGTGCGGAATGTACCGCGACATGCACGAGATGCTCGTCCGCGACGACATTGACGCAGTCCTCATCGCGACGGGGGACCGTTGGCATTCGATGGCATCGATCACCGCCGCAAAGTACGGAAAAGACGTTTACTGCGAAAAACCGCTCTCGCTGACCATCGACGAAAGCCGTGCGCTTGAGAAAGCCGTGAACCGCTACGGCATCATTTACCAGGCGGGAACACAGCGTCGAAATATCGGGAACTTCCAGCTGGCGGCCGAGATCGCGGCAAGCGGAAAGCTCGGAAAACTGACGGAAGTACACGCCAACACGCTCTGGCCGGCGACCTCCCACGACTGGCTCCCGGCGGAACCGGAACCGGCGCAGGACGATGTGGACTGGAATCTCTGGCTGGGTCCGTGTCCGTGGCGGCCGTACAATTCGCGCTACGTCGGCGGAAGTTGGCGCGGCCACTTTGATTTCCACGGCGGCGGCATTTTGGAGTGGGGTTCCCATACGGTGGACCTCTGCCAATGGGCGGCGCAGAAAGACGACACCGCGCCGGTCAAGTACACGCCGCAGTTCAACGCAGACGGATCCAAAGGCGGCGAAGTCTACGCCTGGTACGCGGACGGCCTGAAGCTGGTCATGCGTTCCTCCGGATGGCTCGGTCTGGGGACCTGCTCGGCACGATATGTCGGTGAAGAAGGCTGGGTCGAGACCGGCGACAGCGGGCGCATGGCGGTCTCTTCGGATGCTCTGCGCGGCGAACTGAAGTACTTCGGAATGCCCGGAACCTCTCCGGACACGCACATCGCGGAATTCTGCGAATGCGTCAAAACGCGCCGGAATCCCTCTGCGAACGTCAACGTCGCCGCCCAATCGCACATCGCTTCGCACTGCGCGTACATCGCATGGCAGCTTGGCCGTACGGTTGAATTTGACCCCGTGAAGGAGGTCTTTTTGAATGACGAAGACGCGAACCGGATGAAGAGCCGCGCACTGCGTGCTCCGTACAGTTTCTGAGTTTTGCGTTTTTCTGCGGGAAATTTCCATTCCATCCATTTAAAATCAAACTCCATGGAGTCAAAAATATGAAAAAGTTTACCCACCTTTCCATTTTAGTGCTTTTTGCCGCCGTTTTTTCGGCACTGAACGTTTCCGCGGCGATCGATCAGGAAAAGAAGAACACGGTCCTGAACACTGCGGATCAGACCGTCCTGCTTGAAACGATCCAGCAGCCGGGCGCGTCAGAAGACGATATTTTCATGAAAGGGATCGCGTGCCGCCGTCTTGCGGTCATCGGCGATGAGACGGCCGTTCCGGTTCTGGCAAAAATGCTGCGTGAGGATGTGCGTTTGAGCTACTTTGCCCGTTACGCACTGGAAATGATGCCGTTTGCCGGTGTGGATGCAGTCCTGATGGACGCAGTCAAGACGATCGACGCGAAAGATCAGCGGGTCGGATGCATCCTTTCTCTCGGCGTCCGCGGCTGCACGGCCTCGGTCCCGATGCTTAAGGAGATCGTGAAGGCCCCGAAGACCGTCTGCGACAAAAAAGCGGCTTACGCGGCACTCGGAATGATTTCCGGAGCAGATGCTGCGGATTTCCTGACGGCGTGCGCAAAAACGACTTCCGAAGAGGAACCCTACGCTGTGCGCAAGGCACTCGCGGACGCGATGCTGGATGCGGCGGAAGTTTTTGAAAGATCCGGCGATCTCGCGAAAGCCGCGCAGGTCTACGATGCGGTCGTCGTGCCGTGTTTCCCGGTCTACGCTCAGAAAGCGGGTGCGTACCATGGTCTGCTCGTGCGTAGAGCGGAAGCTGCGGCGCTCCTGGTAACGAAACTGCACTCTCCGAAAGACTGCTGCTTCACCGGCGGACTGAAGACGATCCGTGAGTATGCGGACGCCGACGGCGAGACCATCACGAAAGCCTGCATTGCGGAACTTCCGAAACTCTCGGCCTGCCGCCGCGCTCTGGTCCTCCGCGCACTCGGAGACCGGACGGACGATGCGAGCCGCAAGCTGGTCTTCCCGGTTTTGAAGGAAGCCGTCAAGGTGAAGGAAGTGAACGTAAAGATCGCGGCGGTCCAGGCACTGAAGAAGATCGGGACGCTGTGCCCGATGGAATCGGCGAAAGCTCTGGCGGAAGCGATTCCTGCGGCAGACGTTCCGGAACGTCAGGCGATCCTGGACGTAATGGTGGAGGCTGCCTCTGCGTGGAAATGCGAAAAACTGGATGCTGCGCTGGCTGAAAATCTGGCCAAGACGGACCTGAAAGACACTGCGCTGGCATGCGCGTATTTCAAGATCATCGAGAACCGCCGCGTCACGGCCGCCGGCCCGGAATTGGCGAAGATCGCGGCGGCTGACGGGATCGACGCACAGGTGCGTGACTCGGTACTCGCGGCTCTTTCGGAAATCGTGACGCTGGAAAGTCTGGATCTTCTGGCCGCGGCTCTCAACGGAGAAAAAGACGACAAAAAAGTCGCGTGGATCCTCCGTGCCGCCTGCACGCGCCTTCCGCGTGAAGACTGCGCACTGACCGTCGCCCGAAAATTCGATGAAGCCGCTGATGTGGAAGAAAAAGGAAAGCTCCTGGCGCTTCTGAAGCAGATCGGCGGCAAGACGGCTCTCGCCTGCATCGAAAAAGCGTGCTGGAATGAAGCGACCGCCGACATCGCGACGCAGACGCTCGGAACGTGGAATACTCCGGACGACATGATGCAGGTCGCGGACGTGTGCCTGAAACTCGCGAAAGAGTGCCCGGTCGAAAAATTCCAGATCCGCGCCATTCGCAGTTTCATCCGCATCCCGCGCCAGTTTGACCTGCCGGCCAGGAAGAAATTCGAAATGTGCCGGATCGCCTTCGAGACGGCAAAGCGCGACGCGGACAAAGCGCTGATCTTTGAAGTCTTCAAGCGCGTCATCTCGGTAGAAAGTGCGAAACAGGCTTTCAGCTACGCGCAGTATCCGCAGTTCCGTGAAGCCGCCTGCGAAGCGGTCGTCGCCATTGCGAAAAAGTTCCAGGGAAATTCGAATTCCTTCGGTGCGATCCTGGCTGAAGTCGAGAAAATCGCGAAAGACCCGCAAGTCATTCAGGACGCGAAGGTCGCAAAAGAGCGTCTGGGTGTCGTTTTGGCGAACGCCCCGGTCGAGATCCTTTCCGCAAAATACGGTGCGGGAAAGAATTTCCGCGACGTCACCTCGATCGTTCAGGACCACTTCACGGGCGAAAATCGCATTCCGCTGACGAACGATTCGGACAGATTCCGCCTCTATAATAAAATTTTCGGAGATCCTGCCCCTGCCGTCGTGAAGCAGCTGACCGTTGAGGCTCGGATCAAGGCGACCGGCGAAAAGCGCACTTTGATCTTCGAGGAAGACGAAGTCATCGTCCTGCCGTTTGAATAAACCGGCATTTCACGCCCCATCCCGCCGGCTGCGGTGGAACGGGGCGTATGTTTTTTTACGGACTTAAGGTTTCCGGAAGATCCGCTACCCCTCCTACAAGGAGGTTTTTTTGCGTGCGTGTCCGCACTTTTCCGGGAGTTGGTGCGGGGTTCAGGAAAAGCGAATTTTAAAAATTCCCCTCCTTTGGAGGGGTGCCCCGATATGGAGTGCGGCAATTCAGTCACGCAGTGACCTTTGCCGCTTTTTTATTTGGCGATACAGCGCGACAGCGCATTCGCCGGGAGTTGGCGTGGGGTTCAGGAAAATCGAACTTTAAAAATTCCCCTCCTTTGGAGGGGTGCCTCGATATGGAGTGCGGCAATTCAGTCACGCAGTGACCTTTGCCGCTTTTTCATTCGGCGATACTGCGCGGCAGCGCATTCGCCGGGAGTTGGTGCGGGGTTCAGAAAAAGCGTTCTTCAAAAATTCCCCTCCTTTGGAGGGGTGCCCCGATATGGAGTGCGGCGATACGGGAACGCAGTGACTTTTGCCGCTTTTTCTTTCGGCGATAC
>JAGBAA010000136.1 GCA_017939795.1 Thermoguttaceae bacterium | reverse complement strand
GTCGGAGCAATGAGCGGGATCGTTTCTGTTTGCGCGTTCGCCGTCGAGGACCACTCGGAGTCTGAGTAAGTTCCCGTACCCACCGACTTGACGCGGAAGAAGTACATCGTGTTCGCGTTCAGGTCCGCGATGCTCTGCGTCCCGGAGGCGGTGAACGTCCGCGTTTTCGCGTTCGTGAACTCTGCGTTTTCCGAGTATTCCAGCGTGTACCCCGAGGCGTTCGCGACATTCCCGACCGTCAGCGTGACGGAGTGCGAGCCGGAGGCCGAAGCGGTCAGCGTCGGAGCAGAAAGCACAGTCGCTTCCGTTGCGGCACTCACGGTCATAGACCAGTCGGAATCTGAGTAGAACCCCGTGCCGTTCGCTTTTACACGGAGGAAATATTTCGTGTTTCCACTCAACCCCCTGATGGTTTGCGTACCGGAGGCAGTAAACGTCAGCGTCTGGGCGTTCATGAAATTGGGATCCGCCGAGTATTCCAGCGTATATCCTCCCGCATTGGCGACTTCTCCGATCACCACAGAGATCGTGTCCCTTCCACTCTGCGTCACCGAAAGTTCGGGGACCGGGATCGAAAATTTATACGTTTCGGAAATAATGAAACAGGTCTGACGACCATTCGGAGCAGACGCGATGACAGGAAGCTCCGTCAGAACGTGACGATAGTAGCTGTTCGTTTCCAGCAGCGTACCATTTTGATTGGAGTAGGTCCATTGATTGCCCGCGTATATTTCCAGTTTGCCAATGGTCTCATCCGCGACCCAAATACACTCCAGATCCGGGTTGCTGTAGCAGGAAAGCTCCGTCAGCAAGGGATTCTGCCTCAGATCAAGAGTCGTGAGTGCGTTGGAATAGCAGGCAAGAAGCGTCAATGCGGTATTCTGGCTCACATCAAGGGACGTGAGATCATTGGAACCGCAAGTGATCCGGACCAGTGCCGTATTTCGGCTCAGATCAAGAGACATAAGAGAGTTGGAATGACAGTAAAGGTTGGTCAGAGCGGTATTCCGGCTCACATCGAGGGACGTGAGGGCATTGGAAGAGCAGGAAATAGTGGTCAGCAGGGGATTCCGACTCACATCAAGTACTTCAATAGCATTAAATCCGCAATCAAGCACGGACAGAGCGGTATTCTGGCTCACATCGAGAGCCGTGAACGAATTATAGGAACAGTCGATCCAGGTCAACGCTGAATTCCGGCTCACGTCAAGGGCGGTGAGAGAACAGGAACGGCAATCAAGACTTTTCAGCGCGGCATTCTGCCTCACATCAAGGGACGTGAGGGCATTCGCGCTGCAGGAAAGAGTCGTCAGGGCGGTATTTTGACTCACATCAAGGGACGTGAGGGCATTCGAGCTGCAGGAAAGAGTCGTCAGGGCGGTATTTTGACTCACATTAAGGGACGTGAGGGCATTCGAGCTGCAGGAAAGAGTCGTCAGGGCGGTACAGGCGGAAAGATCCAGGGTCCCAACAAATCCTTTTCCATGCCAGTAAATATTTCCGATCCGTTCTACTCCATCAACGGTTTTCCAAATGATGTTGGACCACGTAGCTGGATCGTCGGCATCGTACGCGGAATTCAGTTTCGTGCCGTTCTTCACGCCGTCGGCGTCGGTCTGTTCAAGAAATGCCTGGATCTGGAGACATTCCGTTTCATCATATCCCGGAAACAGAAGTACTCTCTCCGTCGTGACGCTCTGCGTTTCGGACCAGGGGGAGTCGGACCAGGGATCCGATCCTTCGGCCTTCACGCGGAAGAAGTACGTGGTGTTTTTGGCAAGTCCCGAAATCGTCTGTTCCCCGGAGGCGGTAAAACTCAACGTCTGCGCGTTCGTGAAGTCGGAAGCCGCCGCGTACTCAAGCGTGTAGCCCTCCGCGTTCGGAACATTCCCGACCGTTACCGTAACGGAGTCCGAACCGGAAGCCGCAGCGGCAAGCATTGGAGCGGACAGACTGGAACTCTGGAAGGCAATACTGCGTGTTCCATTGGCATTGAAAGCCGTGAATGGAAGAGATGCCGGCGTAAAGATCCCATCCTCTGTCAGCGTTCCGGCACCTTCAGAATACTGCCAGGACGGATTCATTGGATCGATCAATATTAGCAGTTTTCCGAGTACCTCTTCGGACAACAGTACCGTTTCCAGATCATCCTCTTCAAGAATCAGTTCCTGCAGTGTGTTTTGAGCAGAAAGGTTCAAAAAAGTAAAATCATTTTGTTCCAGCCAAACATTTTTCAACGCTGAACAGCCGCGCAGATCGAGTTCATCGATACCTGCAAACAGAACCAGTGTCTCCAGAGAAGCACAGCCGGAAAGATCCAGTTTTCCGGCAAGATCCAAAGATCCCAAATCGCCCCAGTGAATGTCTTCCGCAAACTTTACACCGTCGATCTCCTTCCACGTAATGCCAGACCAGGTGGCCGTTTTATCTGCCTCATACGCAGGATCCAGTTTCGTCCCGTTCTTCACACCGTTTGCGTCCGTCTGCTCAAGGAACGCCCGAAACTGGTTCCATTCCGTTTCATCATAGATGCTATCGTCAGAAACTTCCGGTTCCCCGACGGTGAAGGTCCGCACGACGGTATTGTTCGCCTCATCGTACTCATCGACGGCATTTCCGGAATCGATCTGCAGCGTAAGCGTGTATGTTCCGGGGGCAAACTGACCGAAATTTTTATCGGAAGTGCAATAGAAATATCTCTGATCGATCGACCGATAGGAGTAGGTCTTCGAGATCGGAGCCGAAAGCTCACCGCCGTCGATGGTGACTTTGCAGGAAAAAACTCCGCTGGGCAAAACAGACCGGTTTATGACGGAAAAACTCACACAAACGTCACTCCCTTCGGGAAGATGATCCGCAGGGACCGTACTTCCGGCTCCGGACTGCACAAACAGACAGTCGCTCCATCCGTAATCCTGGGGAATGAACGGGACCAGTTCACCGGGAGCGTGCGTATTTTCCGGAGTACTCAGGAAACTGAAGCATTCCAGATAGCCGCTCTTACCGCCGTATTCAATGTCCTCATGAGGGAAATGGTATTTTCCGGCCGCCGCATCGTATGTGATCGTGTAAGTAGTGAGTTTGTCGGTCCTGTCGTTGGAATCCGCCACGATCAACCCCGTGTATCGTTCCAGCTCATCAACAGAGTATGCCGTATCGTAAACGTAACCGTAAAGAGTCAGCGCGTGTCCGCTGGTACGGTTTCCGTTGGCATCGTATCCTCCGACTGCCGCTCCAACAGCATTTTCCAGCTCAAGATTTCGAACCATTTCCTGCATCACGCCGGGCGTCACGTCGGTACAGTCTGCGAAACGGTATACAGACGCCAGTTCTTCGAGAGAGTAAAATCCTTCAATGGTATTCCCGGCATCCTTCAGATAATTTTCCGGGTCACTTACGCCGTAATCTCCGGTAAAAAACCAGCGAAGCGCATTTTCGATGTTTCCACCGGCATTCTGGAAATATTCGCGGTAAAGCTCCGTAAAAATAGCATCCGCGACCGTCGAGTGATTTCCCTGCGGGTAAATGTCCCCCCATCCGGAATAGTCCAGCATATTTGCAGATGCCGCAGCCCAGCACATATTGCAGTCTACCCCGCCGGAGTAGGGATCCTCTTTGTCGGCGTCGACATAATCATCTTTTTTCATCACCGCCGTGTAAATGACCGACTGCGCTTCCTCGGCATCCAATGCCTCGATTCCGGTAAGGTATGCCCACTGAGTCCCGCCGAGCCAGACTTCGCCCGTCCAGCTGGCAGGGACAGTTTCTTTGGAGACCGCGGCGGTTTCCGAAACCGTCTCTGGAATGATTTCCAGCATACTGCCATCCGGCGTATTTTCATCCGCTTCTGAAATATCCTGCACCGTTGCCGAACAGTTCCCAATTTCGGCCCAAACAGCAGATTCCGGCGCATCGGCCTCTTTCAACAGAAATGAGACACCTTCCGCATACACGTGCGCGGACGGACTGTACCGCAGGAGTTCTTTCGGCATAGCGGTCTGGTCTGACATTCCGACAAAAGTCACGCCGCCGAAGGAAACCGATCCGGAGTCGATCTGCACGGCAAACTCTGCGGACGCAGAAAGCTTCAGCGTTGAACTTCCGAGACTCACGATCGCCAGACTGCCCGAGACATTTTCCTGCAGACTGATCCTGACGGCAGATTCCAGCTCGATCGTGTCCGCTCCGTCTGCCGTTCGGATCACGATCAGTTCGGAACGGTGACTCGCAGCAGCATCCGCCACTGCGGCTTGCAGTTCCGCCTGACTATCCCCCTGCGCCAAGTCCAGCACGACCGTGTTCAGGTCTTCCGCATCTTCAGCCAGCTCCGGCAGTGAATATTTCGCGGCAAGCTCTAGAAGCTCTCCGGAACTGAGCGGGACTGCACTTAAAAGACGGCGTTCTTCGAGAGATTCAAATTTCAGTGCACGGCGTCTGCTTTCAGAGTATTTTGTGTACGTCATCTTGCGGTCCCCCAAATAAAATTTCGCTTTCGACACAGTCAATATTCCCCATATTGCTTTCATTTTACCATTCTTGCCCCAAATGTCAACGGGGTGGAGATGATTCTGCTTAATTATTTTTAAATGAATCAAAAAAAGAGGGACGGAAATGGAGACCGTCCCTAAAAACAAAGAAAAAAGCAGTGAAAATATGGGGAAATGTCCCCAACCGCAGGAAAATATGGAAAATGTCAGGTACTTTCCGGCTCAGGTTTCTCCTGGAAGAAGAAATACCATAGGAGGAGGCAGAGAAGGAGCGCCCCCAGCGAGACCCAAAACATCGTCACGCCGCCGTAAAGCAGGACACACGGCAGGGCCATCGTCGTCCAGAATCCGCCGCCCATGATCGGTTCGTGGAAAAGCTGTTTGCTCCCAAATGCAGTCAGACCGCAGCTTTTGTTTTCCGGATCCGCCGTCCGAAGGAGAAGCAGCCCCGTAGCCGTCACGCCGGACATTTGACCAAATTCGGCAATGCCACGCTCAAACCAGTCTTTTTTGAAGAAGCGGGGCGCAAGGACCAGAACACAAAAGAAATTCCAGACCGCACCGCCCGCAATCAAAATAAGCAGCGGGAGCCAGTATTGAGCCACAAAATCAAGCCGGATCGACGCGATCGCCGAGACGACCAGGAAATCCAGCGACGCACCCGCGATCCTTTGGATCTGCCCGTGATCGAGAAAGACATTCAGCCGCATTTTTACGAGAAATACCTGTACGAGCACACTGCCGATCATACAGAAGACAAAAAGCGGAAATCCCTGCATGATCTTCAGTTCCTGCATCCTCGCCGGCAGAATCGGGTCAGCCAGAAGGCAGAGTTCCTTCAATCCGATCCCCACGAAAATAGCCATGCCCAAAATCGCGATATGGTAGGCGAGCGAATCGATGGAATCCGAGTAAACCGTCTGCGTCCCGGCATGAGGCCGTTCCGTTTCCGGAGAGTAGAATCCGAGCTGTTCCAGCCGATCCGCATCTTCGATCCGACGCACGTTTTTCAGAATTCCGCGTCGAAGCGCCCAGTTGATCAAAGCCATCCCGCCGATCACCCCCACAAGCATTCCGCCAGTCGCGACGGTGAGTCCGAGATCCTTTCCTTCCTCCCATTTCAGTGCGGTGAATGTTTCCGTCAGGCCGCCGACGGTTCCGTGACCGCCTTCAAATCCAATCTCCAGCAGGTTCCCAAAGAGGGAGTGGACCCCAAAAAGCGGAGTGAGTAAAAAAACCGTCAAGCCGATCCCGACGACATACTGCCCCCAGGCACATACCTGCCCGAAACAGACCTGACTGGCCGTCATGCGCCACATTCCGCGCAGATCCGGGATCTGCATTCCAAGAAAAAGTGCACCAAATACGACACAGATCAGGAAACCGGGAAGTTTGCTCCATCCGGCGGTAAAGGCCGGGGGAATCGAATCGGAAAAAAAGGTGAGGATCAAAAGCCCTACGAGACCTCCAACGACGGAGGAGGGAAGGTAAAGTTTCCGCAGGAGGGAAATGTGGGACCTCAAAAATTTCCCCATGACCAGCAAAAGGCAAAGGGCACAGAAAGATTGGGCAATTTCCATTTTTCAATCAGCCTTCAAATCAAACAACAAACAAAAAAAGAAATTCGGCATCCAAGGCAGGATATGAGGCAGGAGATCTCCAGCCCGCATTTTCTACAGGCCGGAAATCTGCCGAAGATCTTTCAAAAACGTCGCAGAAACAGCATTTCACCGCTCCGCTTCATACAATTTCCACGCGATCGGCCCGCGTTTCGACTCAGGAAACGCCAACCCAATGACCGCCGCCATATCGACCTGTCCCTGATCGCTCACAACATCATCTTCCAGGATCCGAAACGCTTCATCCGCCATTGCCGCGGCAAGCCGGTTTCCGATCTCGGCCGTCGAGATGTCCAGAGGCTTCTCCGCTTTCCACTTCTCCACGAGCTTCTGTACTGCCGGATTGAATCCGGACGGCTGAAAGTCATGCGTGTGAACATTTTCGCGCCAGTTTTCTCCCCAAAGATAAAATCCCTCGCCGCGTTTGCGTCCGAGCAGCTTCTTCTTCATCATCGAAACCAGGATCGGCGAAAGCGCTGTACGCTCCGGATACGCCATATAGAGCACCTTTCCGGCATTCATGACGGTATCCAGCCCGATCTCATCCATGATGCGCAGAGGTCCCCACGTCATCCCGAATTCCAAAGCTCCCTCTTCCACCTTTTCCATCGGCACGCCCTCAAGCAGCAAATTCAGCCCTTCATTCAGGTACGGCTGAAGCAGGCGGTTCACGACAAAACCGGGACAGTCACTCACACAAAGCGGCGTTTTTTCCAGAGAGATCGCATAGTCGCTCAAACGCTGAAGTACCAATTCCGACGTTTTTGAAGACGGAATGACCTCGACCAGCTCACGATTCCAGACTGGATGAAGAAAATGCAAACCCGCAAAGTTCTTCGGATACGGAAAAACGTCCGACAGTTTCTCGATCGGGATCGTCGACGTATTCGACGTAAAGATGGCATTCGGCCGAAGGAACGGCTTCATCGTCTGGTAAAGTTCCGCCTTCACCTCCATTTTCTCCACGATCGCCTCGATCAGCAGATCGCATTCGCCAAGTTCTTCCAATGTCCCCGGCTCAGCCAAAGAAAGCATTTCTGCACGAACTTCGTCATCCTCGACGTCCGCAAGTTCTTCCGCAAGACGGGAATGGACCGTCGCCAGCATCGCCGGATCAGAATCATAGATACGGACCGGGAAAAAATTACGGACATTCAATGCCGCGATCTCAAGTCCCATAAGACCAGCCCCAAGGATCCCAATGCTCTGCACGCGGGAATAGGACGAAACCAAAGCGCTTCTTTTTGCCATAAAGTGCCGCCTTCAATAAAATCCGGGATCAGACGGTCTCAGCAGCCCCGCAGATCCCCATTCCATTCCAAAAATTTCCCAAAAAATCGGACACTAATCCAGGAAGATCGCCGAAGGTGCCCTTCCTTCCTCCCACATTCGGTGCAGGACCTCGACCGCCTCTTTCAGCGGATAGATCTGGACCGCAATGCCGTGGAGACGGAGAAAATCCAGTGCTTTCTGCGTCAGCTTTACGTTCAGGACATCACGTGCTCCAAGGATCAGCTGTTCCCAGTCGCCGTTTACCTCTCCCGTCAGGGCTTCATGAAAAAGGACCTTCAGTTCACTTCTCCGCACTTTCTTGCCATTTTCCCTGCGTTCCTGCACGATCCCGTGCATATTCACGCAAAAATCCGAGTAAAGCGGGCAGGTCCCGACACAGACCGCCTGCGCTTCTTCATCCCAGCGGAGTTCTTCCGGCTCGACCGAGATCTCATGGACTGCCTCCATCGGATTTTCAATATGATTCGTCTTCGCTCTTGCCAGCGCAACTGCCCCAAGAACGACCGCATCATCGCCAAGCTGGGAGAGAACGATCCGCCTTCGGGAAGGCGCAGCGGGCAGTTTGTCCGTCGCGACGATCTGTTCAATGACCGGCAGAATATACCGATGGCACGCTTCCATGACTCCGCCGCCCAGCAGAATGACTTCCGGATCGATCAAGTGCCGAACCGTCAGACACGCGTAGGCCAAAACCTCTGCCGTGTAGTGCACGACGGCCGTGACGAGCGGATCCTGTGCCTTCAAAGCCTTCGCCAGAGCACCCGCCTTAATGATGGAAATGTCGCCGTTGGTGAATTCCGTGATCTTGCTGGGGATCCCGGCCGCGATCGCTTCCTGGATCGCATGCTCGATGGCGGTCCGGCTCGCAAAGGATTCGAGGCATCCGCGATTTCCGCAGCCGCAGATGGGAAGAGCTTCCGGTTCATTCAGACCTTCAAGCGAAATACCCGGAGGAAGGAGCGCACCGAGCCGTGCTTTCCAGGTCCGCACCGGGGTCGAGACGACGATGTGTCCGATCTCGCCGGCCGCGTGTCCCGCACCAGTCCAAAGATGATCGTTCGTCACGATGCCGCTCCCGACACCCGTTCCGACGAAGATCCCGACCGTGCTCTGTGCACTGCGCGCCGCTCCAAGCCACGATTCTCCCAGCGTACCGAGATTTCCGTCATTCGCGAGAAAAACGGGGATCCCGAAATGCTCGCTCAGCATCGTCCCAAGCGGTACGCCCGTCAAATTCATGTTCGGCGTCACGACAATGCGGCCGCTTTCAGGTTCCACGACACCTGGGATCGCGATCCCGATCGCCGTGATGCGGGAGAGCGGAAGTCCAAAATGCTTCAGAAGGTCATGGATCGAACTGCGGATCGCCTCTACCGTGACCTTCGACTCACAGTCCCGCGGCGTCATCCGCTTCATGTGCGCAAAAATACGTCCGGACTCGCTCACCAGCGACGTTCGGATCTTCGTTCCGCCCACATCCATCCCTACGTAAAGACGCTCTTCAAGTGCGGCAAGCACTGATCCACTTTCCACTGCTTTGATCTCGGAGGACATAAAAAACTCCATTCTGATGAGTGAACTTGACTTTTTTTAACTTCCTGACCCCGTGTATATTTCGCGGCTCGGCCAACCATCATACAGTTCAGCTGGCCGTCGTCTTCCTGTGGTTCAACTACCCGTTTCGGCAGATCCACTCGGCCGTTTTGCGGCACTGTTCCGCAAGAGAGTCGGTATTTTGGAATCCGAGCTGCCGTCTCGCCTTTTCTGCAGAACAGCTCCACGAACCGGCATTCACCTCGCGGAATTTGTCCAGATTCAGTGTCGCCGTCTTTCCGGTCAGCTTTGCCCGAATATGCATCGCAAAACACATGAGTCCCATGACAGGCGGCGAAACCGGAAGGATCATCGTAAATTTCCGTCCCAGTGCTTTCCCGAAGATCCGTCCCATCTCGACGTACGTCGGATGCTCCGTCTGACTCGCAAAGTAGATCCCGCAGCCATTTTCCAGAACGGGAAGAGCTTCGGAGAGTTTCTTCGGAGAGGAAAGCCGGCGAAGGAACGTCTCCAATTCGTCCGCAGACAGATGCGGCATCCTCTCCCCTTTTTCTGCCGCAAGAAGCAGAAGCTGCGAAACATCTTCCGAATGGACCATCGAGAAACGGAATGGACGCAAAAACGGAATGAAAAAGAATCCGGTCTTCCGGATCGCATTGATCCACTTCCGCATTTCATGGTCTTCCGGACCAAAAATGATCGGAGGACGCACGACTGAGATCGGGACCCTGTCCGCGTACTGCGCAAGCGTGAATTCTGCCGCGAGTTTGGATTTTCCGTACCAGGAGACCGGCCGGCAGGCATCGCTCTCTTCATGCGGACGCTGAACGGTCGAAGGTCCCGCAGCCGCAAGCGACGAAACGTAGACGAAAACCGGAGTTTTTTCCTGTTCTGCGCAGACTTTCACCAGATTCTCCGTCGCGGAACAGTTGACCTCAAACATTTTTTCGATCGAGACGGCTGCCGTCGCAGCAGCGAGATGAAAAACGGCGTCCACGCCATGAACAGCCTCCCGCAAAACGTCCATCTGCGTAAAATCTCCGAGTACCAGACGGATCCCGTCTTTCTTCAGATGCGCATACCGCGAATTCGGCCGGACCAGACAAACGACCTCCCATCCCTTTTCGAGAAGGTACGCCGTAAAATTCTTACCGAGAAATCCTGTCCCGCCCGTCACGAGCGCGATTTTTTTCTTTTCGCCTTCCATTTTTTCCATCTCCAGCTCCCTATTCACGGATCAGCTTCTGAAAATTTTCCTGAAGACACTCCGTCCCAGCAGCTAAAAAGTGACCGTCATCCACACAAAACGGTCCACCATAAATATTTCGGACTGATCCGCCGGCCTCACGGACCAAAAGCGTCCCGGCTGCGACATCCCACGGTTTCGTGCCGAAATTCCATGAAGCATCCAGTCTCCCGCAGGCCGTGAATGCCAGATTCATTGCCGTTGAACCCGTTCTTCGGATCGCATGCACGCAGGGAAGCACGTTCATGAATGCACGCACATCAGGACTCACGGACGATGCGCCGGGAGGAAATCCTACGGCAACGAGACTCTTTTCCACTCCGGTCTCCCCGCTGGTACGGATCGGCTTTCCATTCAAAAATGCCCCTCCGCCGCGAACGGCCGTGAAACACTCCTGCGTCATCGGCGCGTAAATGATCCCGACCTGCATTTCCGAATCAAACTCCAACGCCAGGGAAACAGCAAAATTCGGAAATGAGTGCACGTAGTTCGTCGTGCCGTCAAGAGGATCCACGATCCAGCGGTAAACGTCCGGCCCGCCTTTCGCGCTCGTCCCCGGAATGTCCTCTTCACCCAGGATCCCATGCGCAGGAAACGCGGCCAAAAGCATTTCTTTCACCTTCTCCTGAGAAGCAAAGTCCGCTTCCGTCACCAGGTCGGCACGTCCTTTTTCCCGCACATGGATCTTCCCAAGATAGTCAAGCAGGATCTTCCCTGCCTCACGCGCAGTCTGTTCTCCGACCGCAAGGTAATCGTAAATATCCAGCTCCATCTTCATTTTCAGCGTCCGTCTCCTGCCTGTTCAGCCTGTTTACCATCTTCCGGAGGAAAGGAAGCCGAACATCTGGAAGATTTCCGAAAAAATCTCCCTGCAGCATTCGGGATCCACCAGCCGAGGCCGCCGTAGAGCAATCCCTGTACATTATCGGCGAAATCGATCAGATCGCAGTACCTGCCCAGCCAGGGATGAAGTGCCCCCTGAAGCAGTTCCGTCAGGCCGGCATAAAGAAACAGTCCAAAGTAAAGCCGGCCGGGATGCCGAAACCGTGCGCAAAGTCCCAAAACTGCAAGAAGCAGAAACGACAGCACGTGCGGACTGAGCGAGAGACCGAAACCTTTCTCGGCAAGTTCTTCATCGATCGGCACATATGCAAACGGATTGTGCACGATGAGCAGAAAAGAAAGAAAAAGGAGGTAAAGCCAAAAAATGAGCTGAAGCCAACGGCTTGGCGGCGCGTTTTTGAAAAAATCCGGCACAAACTTCATCTTTTCTTTCCTTTTCTGTCAGCAGGAACGAAGACTCTGCGCTCCTTCAACGGTCTTTCTGCTTCTCCTTCCGACTGCCGATTCAGCGAATGAACCCGTCGAGCACACGCGACACGATGTCGATATTTCCAAACGGAGCCGAGACCTGGATCCCTGCCATTCGGTGCCGGATCTTCTCGATACTTTCCCGCGCGATCGCGATCCCCTCAGCCTGCTGGTCTTCTTTCTTTTCGTGACGCTCCATGCGTTCCATGATGGAATCCGGAACCGTGACGCCAGGGACTTCCGTCTTCATGAAAAACGCATTTCGGTAACTCGCCAACGGCCAGATCCCCGCGATGATCGGGATCCCCGCCGATTCGATCCGATCCATGGTCCGCAGAAGGACGTCCGCATCGAAAACCGGCTGGGTAATGGCGAATTCCGCACCGGCTTCCACTTTTCGGAAGAAACGCGAGATCTCCCGCTCCATGTCGAGCGCGTTCGGATCGATCCCGACTCCCGTGACTGCCTGAGTCTGCTGCGGAAGCTGCTTGCCTGCCAGATCCACACCGCGATTCATTCTCTGCTGGATGCGCGTCATGCCGACGGAATCCGTATCGAAAACACCGGTCGCGTCCGGGTATTCCCCCAGTTTCGGCGGGTCCCCCGTAATGAACAGAATGTTTCGGATCCCGCAGGCAGCCGTCCCAAGCAGGTCCGCCATCATGCCGATCAGATTCTTGTCGCGGCAGCAAAAATGCAGGATCGTCTCCATGCCAGTTTCTCTCTGGATCCGTTCCGCCGCCACGATCGGCGAGATCTTGCAGCTCGCGCGGGGCCCGTCCGGAATATTGATGCAGTCCACTCCTAATTCTTTGAGCCGGAGGCATTTTTCGACCGTCGGCGTCAGGTCAAATCCGCGCGGCGGCACGAGTTCCACGCTCGTCAGCCACGTTCCTTCCGCGAGTTTTCGGCCAAAAGCGGAACGCTCGGCAAGCGGTACCGGATCGAGAAGGACGGACTTCGCATCCAGTTCTCCTTCACGCACGTCCGCAAGACGCGCATTGGCCAGCGGTTTCACAGAACGCGCCATTTCCAGAATATGCTCCGGACCGATCCCGCAGCACCCGCCAACTCCGCGAACACCAAGATCGATGAACCGTTTCGCATACTCCGTAAAGAATTCCGGCGACGTCATGGAGATCGAACGGACTTCCACCTTGCGCGGTGAACCTGCCTCCGGCTGGACCACGAGCGGGAGATCCAGAAGCGAAACTACCTCCTGAACCGCCTCAAGCATCTCGTCCGGTCCCAATCCGCAGTTCATCCCGTACGCAAACGGTTTCGGCAGCTGACGTTCCCGGCACGCCGTCTGGAATTTCCGCACCATCTCGCCGATCGGCTCCCGATTTTTAGCCTCCGAATCCCCGCAGCAATGCGCCGTCTCGCCTTTTACGTACGGACGGAACGAAAGAACAAACGGGATCTTCACCCCTTCCGTCTCCTCGATCTTCTGAACAGCGTACTCCGCCGCCATCATGGCATCCGCGTTCGTCTGCGTCTCAAACATGATGAAGTCTGCCCCCGCACGGTAAAGTGCAAGCACCTGCTCCATCATGATCTTGAGCGACTGCTCAAAAGTAAGCGATTCCGCCCCCATCAGCGGCCCAACACTTCCGGCGATGAAGATCGGCTTCTCCGCCTTTTTCGGATTCCTTTCCCGAAACTCCGCGATGGCTTTCTGCGCATTTCGGACACCGGCTTCGTTGATCTCGCTGACGCGGTCCGCAAAACCAAATTTCTGAAGATAGAAGGCGTTGGCACTCGTCGTGTTCGTCGTGAGGACTTCCGCTCCGGCATCCAGATACCCGGCGTGGATCTTCACGACGAGATCCGAACGGGAAACGTTCAGTTCATCAAAGCATGCATTCGTAAAAATATGATTCCGGTAAAGTTCCGTACCCATCGCGCCGTCAAAAATGACGACCGATCTCTGAAAGGCATCCTGGAGGAGCGCAATTTGACTCGTACTCATTGAAAATCAGGGGAAATTCTCTGGGGAAAATGAGAAAACTCAGGGAATGAAGGAAAAAATCCGGATCCAGTCCCGCACGGCACGAACAAAAATCTCGAAAATCACCATTTCCAGCATATGCCGCCCTTACGGATCCAAATGTTTCCAGAATCCACTACGATGCCATTATTTTACCTGATTCAGCGCAAATGTCAAGCAGATTTCTCCCATTCTTCCTAAAAATTTGCCGTTTCTTTCAAAATCAAAAAGAAAAATCGCAAAATTTCGTCAAATTCTTTGCTCCGGCCCTTTTCGACTCGCACAAAGTATGATAGAATAGAAGAGTCGTGTGAGTGCAGAGACAGAATCAAACCCAGGACCTGATGAATTTCGTCATGAAACATTTCCGCCTGAAAAAATTTTTCAGCTTTTTTTCATTCGCAGTTTTCGGAATCGCATTTTTGTGGACAGCCGGGACCCCCTGCTCTCTTTCTGCACAGCCGCACACCGTCCGTTTCCCCGCAGCGGCAGATCTTCCTGACGATCCCTACGCCTCAGCTTCCCAAAACAGAACATCCGTCGGTACGTCCGCAATACCGGCTCCAGACGAAACCGCCTCTCCAGCTGGGACGGCCATTTCATCCAGGAATACCGTTTCACCAGAATCGGCGGCATCGCCTCGTACCGCAGCGTCATCCGGCTCCACAGCTCAAACCAATTCCGCAGCACAGTCCCAACAGGCGGCGCAGTCCTCACCCGCAGCTCCCTCTGTTCCGGACTCCCGTTTTGTCTCGCCGTTCCGGGATGGACTCCGCACGGTTTCGGATGAACCGAATGGAAGCCAAAGGTCGACGATCGTTCCTGCCCAATCGCCGCAAAACATGGACCTGAATACCATGGACCTTCTGCTTGGTCCAATGACTTCGATCGCTCTGCCCGGCTCTCAGGTCATCCTGACGGCGGGCGTTCGCGACCAGTCCGGCTACCTGCGCACCAATCAGCGGATCGACTGGCGTATCTCACCGGAAAGCGTCGGGCATTTTTCCCGGATCCAGGAACGCGATCTCTCCAATATTCTGGTCTTTGACTTCGTGAAGCCCAAAATCATTTCCGACACGCAGGCAGTCACCACGACACTGCGTTCCAGCACTATTTTGGACCGCGGAACTCCCGAGCTTAACGACGACATTCAGGTTCGGCGCGGTGAATCATGGGTCTCCGTCAGTTCACCGCGGGAGGGAGTCACGCGCATTTCCGCCCATGCTCCGTACCTCCAGAACACGACTGGTCAGACCCGGGAAGCTCAAATTTTCTGGATCGACGCGGCTGTTCGTCTTCCCGAATCCAAAGTGCTGGATTTCGGCAGCAGGTACACACTGAAGACGTCACTGCGCCGCAATTCAGACCGTCAGCCGCTCAGCAGATGGCGTGTCCGCTACGAGATATGCGGCAATTCCTCTGCCGTGCTTGGAAACGGAAACAAAATGCTTGAAGTCTACACGGATGAGAATGGCGAAGCGCGGATCGAAATGCACCAAACCGTTTCCCAGGAAGAAGAGACCCGCGTCTCCGTTCAGATCATCCATCCGGAAGACGAAAACTTTCCCTCGCCGGTCCTTGTCCAGGAATCGAAACTCAATTTCCGCTGGAAACCGGATCTGGTCAAGATCGTGAAGACGCTTCCGGAAAACGCATTCATCGGTTCTGCGGTTTCGGGATACATTTCCGTCACGAACCTGACGGACCGTCCGATCCAAAATCTTCGGATCTCGGATTTTGCCCAGCCAGGGCTGACGCTTAAAAAAGCGGAACCGCAGGGACATGACTCCCTGGAAGGACGCCAGTGGCTCATCGACACACTGGAGCCGTTCTCCACGCAGACGATCGCGCTGACCTATCTTGTCGAGCAGCCGGGGACGCACATTTCCTACACGCAGCTTCAGGTCCAGCAAATGGGAAGCGAACAAACGATCGAGACCTCTGCCGCCGTTCGCGCAGGAAGCGACACCTCGCCATATACACCGCCCCTGCAGAACAACGCGCCGGCAATTCCGCAAGGGGACAGCAGTGCGCCGAAACCGGAAGCACTTCCTGCACCGGACGACAATATGCCGCACACAGGAACCCCGGGATCCTCGGATCCATCCGGCACATCCCCAGACAGACTGCCTCCTCCAACGGTTTCCGATGACGGAGTCTACGTTCCGGAAAACAGTACGGATCCCTCCGCTCCGGCAGAAACATCGGGAAGATCCGAAGCAGGCAAAGGCTCTGATCCCACTCAGCAGCCGTCCGAGATCGCCGCGCAGTCTCCGAAAAATGCACCGGTCACTCCCCGTCCCAATCCCTCAGACCTGATCCAGCTGGATCTGACCGCACCGGCCGAAGTACGTGTCGGGGAGAGTTTTCCGCTGGACATCTCCATCATCAACCAAACGATGATGGCGCAGAAAAATATTCAGATCTACCTGAACACCAGCGAGGGGATCCATACCCGATCCACAGAAAATGTTTACTCGGTCCAGCGCAAATTCGATCTGGGGCCTAATACGGAACAGCACATCAATACGGAGCTGAGACCCGTCCGTCCGGGAACACAGAACGTCATCGTGAAGATCAAACTCCCCAACGGCAAAGAATACCAGCGTCAGGCTCTCATTCAGGTTCTGGAAAATACGGACTCCGACGGAACATTTTCCAATTCTGCAGAAACGCCGAATTCCGCAGACACACAGATTGTCCCAACTGACACGCAGTCCGATCCTGACGGTCTCCAACCCGATCCTGCTGACACGCAGTCCGATCCTGACGGTCTCCAACCCGATCCTGCCGATACGCAGTCCAATGTTTCGGAAAACACTTCCGATGCCCAGCTGGACAATACGCTGCCGGGGATGCCGGAATTGTCCGAACCGCCATTACCTGACCGGACGAAAATGCAGGAGTCCCCGGAACTGCCGGTGCCAAACGAAGACGCTGCGGATGGAGCATCTGCAGATGATGCAAACTCTGCCGGAGATGAACTGCCCCGATCGCTGGAACTTCCAGATCCGCTCGATACCCCGGAGATCCCGAAACAGAAACCCGCAAAAACTCCGCAGCAGAACACCGGTACACCAGGCCGCCATTCTGCCGTACCCGCCCCTTCGGCCTCCCCAACGATCAGAGAAACACTCGAAGAAGAAAACGATGGGAATTCGCAATTTTCCCTCGCATTGACAGAATCCAGTTCTCTGATCCGTACGGGAGACACTTTTTCGTACACGCTGAAAGTCACGAACACGACAAACAGCATCATTCAGAATACCGAAATCATGCTGGCCTTTCCTTCTGAAAATCTGGAAATCATGAAGGACTCGCTCAGCGGCCCGGCTGATGCGGACATCGATCCGACGATCGGCACCGTAAAATACGCGCCGATCCCCCAACTCCAGCCAGGCGAAACGATCGTGTGCCAGGTTGCGGTCAAGGCTCTGAAGAGCGGAACTTTCCAGGCTCACGCAGAACTTTTCCTTGATGGGAAACCGGCCGCGGACAAGACGCTCGAAACAACGATTCGGGAAACCGCGTCCACCAAAAGAAACTAAATTTTATTTCACCAACCTTTTTTCAGGAAAGAAAAATCATGAAAAAATCGACCCACCCTCTGCTTCTTGCGGTCTTTACGCTCCTTTGCGTGATGCTTGCAGGCAGTTCCGCGCTTTTTGCGGAAGTTCCGAATTCCCTGAAGTCCAATCTTCTCCCTGAAAATCTTCGTGTCCTTTCGGGTACGGAAGCGGAAGGCAGTGCTGTCAAGCGCAGCAATATGGTCTTCCAGTGGCTTCTGCCGCAGGTGATCGACGCAGAAAAGACGTGGCGCACCAACTACGAAGCCCTCCAGACGCCGGATCAGGTCCGTGCCTACCAGAAACGCCTTCGCGCGGAATTTTTCAACGCGATCGGAAGTTTCCCGAACGACACGCCGCTGAACGCGAAGATCGTCGACACGATCCAGTACGACGGCTACGTCATGGAAAAGATCATCTACGAATCCCAGCCGAATCACTTCGTCACCGCCGTCATGTACCTGCCGGACGAAAAGAAGTTCCCGAAACCGTGGAGCGGTGTCGTCATCACGTGCGGCCACAGCTTCAATGGGAAAGGTTCCGACGCCTACCAGCGTGCCGCGATCCTTCACGCGCTCAACGGCATCGCCGCCTTCCACGTGGACCCGATCGACCAGGGTGAACGGATGCAGAACGTCGACATGAACACGAAAAAACCGCGCGTCTCCTGCGTTCAGGGCCACAACCAGATCGGCATCGGTTCCATTCTTCTCGGACGCAATGCCGCGACCTTTGAACTTCACGACCTTTTCCGCGCTCTCGACTACCTCCAGACCCGCGGCGACATCCGTCACGACAATCTGGGAATGACCGGGAACTCCGGCGGCGGTACGCAGACCTCCTACGCCATGGCACTGGATGACCGGATCAAGGTCGCGTGCTCCAACTGCTACACTTGCTCGCTTTACGGGCTGAAGAAACGGAACGACACACAGGACGCCGAGCAGAACATTTTCGGACAGGGGGCTTTTGGAATGGACCATGCGGACTACTGCATGATGCGCGCTCCGCTTCCGACCTACCTCGGAACCGCCACGAAAGATTTCTTCCCGCTCGACATGGCGAAACAAAGTTTCAAAGATGCCCAGCGTATCTTCAAGATCATGGGAAGCGAAGAAAACATCTACCGTGCGGAAACGAACAATCAGCACGGATGGGACAAAACGCTCCGTCAGGAAACCGTCCGCTTTATGGTGAAGCACCTGGAAGGCCGGGACGTTGAGGTCATCGAACCGGATTCCATCAAAACACTTAAAGACCCGGAGATCCAGGTCACGCCGAACGGTCAGACCGTCTTCATGGAAGGCGCCCGAACGACGTACGACATCAACCGCGATGAGGCCAAACGCCTGACAGCCGGCCGCAAACCGATCAACGATGAAACGATCGCAAAGATCCGCGAGCTGATCAAAGTCCGCGACGCCTCCGCATTCGGTGAGATGAAAGTCCGCGACCTCGGCACGGAATCGCTTGCCGACGGCATCACGGCCCAGAAGCTCATCCTGGAACCGGAAACGGGGATCTACCTTCCGGGTATCCTTTTCAAACCGGCAAATGCTTCGGAAAAAGCAGACGTGGTCCTCTTCGTCAGCGATAAAGGAAAGACGGACGGATACGATGAAAGCCTCCTCCCACTCGTGAAGTCGGGTAAGATCGTCCTCTCGATCGAGCTTCGCGGCTGGGGCGAGACGCAGCAGAGTTTCCGCGCCTCCTACTATCGTCCGAGCCACCTCGGAACCGACGGTGCCGACTTCTACGTCGCGTACTGCCTGGCGAAAACGCACGTTGGTTTCCGTACGGACGACATTCTTGCCGTGACGCGCTGGCTGAAGACTCAGGCTTTCTGTGCAAACGTGGAACTTTACGGCCTCTCGGAAGGCTGCGTGCCGGTCCTTCACGCGGCGGTTCTGGAAAAAGACTGCTTCAAGCACGTGACGCTGGAACGCTGCCTCGTTTCCTGGACCAACACGGTCGAGAACGGAGAAGATTCCCATACTCCGCTGACCAGTACCGTCCACGGTGCTCTGAAGGTCTACGATCTTCCGGAAATGCGTGCGTATCTGGAAAACGCCGGAAAACTCACGCTGAAATCGACGAAAACGGCTCTGGAAAAATAGGATCTTCCCCCTTTTTTCATCTCCGGCAGACCGACGCCGAGCTGACGCCCTAACGGCACAATTCAGCCCCGGTTTGCCGGTCCCGTTTTCCCAAACGGATACACGCGACCGCAGAGAGCCGCTCTTTCTGCGGTTGCGCAAATTGGGATCATTCTCCGGATCCTCTCCCCAAAAAAATTTTCAAATTCCCGCCAACATTCAGAAAAGTTCCCGAAGAAAGGACTCCCCATGTCCCGAAAAACTGCCATCCTGTTTCTTTCTCTGCTTGCGCTGATGCTTTTCCTGCCGTTCACACAGGCGCAGGAAAAAGACGCCGAGCCTCAAAACGGTCTTGAGATCCTGATGAAAAAGCACGGGATCGCCAACTCGACTGCCCAGGTCACGCCGACGATCTGTGCTCTCTGCGGTCTCACGCCTCCGGAAACGAGTCAGATGCCGCCGCTCGAATCGGTCCTGAAATTCTGGAATGAACTTCGCGGAGCAGATCCCGATGCCGTGGTGGAAAAAGTTTTGATTTTCTGTCCGGACGCGACCGGTGATTTTCTTGTTCCGCACTACCCAGACGACTGGAAACCGCTTTTTGAAAAAACGGACGTCCGCGTGAAGGGGACGAACGTTCTGCCGAGCGTCACGCCGGTCTGTTTCGGCACGATCTTCACCGGTGCGCCGCCGGAGACCCACGGGATCCGCAAGTACAGCGACAAATACGCGCCCGATCCGATCAAAGTCAAGACGCTTTTCGACGTTTTTGCCGCAGCCGGAAAAAAAGTCGTCATCGTCGCACAGAAAGGGTGCAGTATCGACATGATCTTCCGAAATCGGCCTATCGACTACGTTTCGACCAAGAGCTCCAAAGAATCGGTCGAAATCACGAAGAAATTTCTGCGCGAATCGGACTACGATCTGATCCTCTGCTATGATGGAAACTACGATTCCGTCATGCACGGCAATGGGGTCCACCATCCGAAATCCATCGCAGCCATGCGCGATTCCATCCGCTGGTACCTGGAACTTTCCGAGGCCGCCGACGAAGCGTGGAGCGGGAAAAACCGGCTCACCGCCTTCACTCCTGACCATGGAGCGCACGACAATTCCAAAGGGAAAGGCACTCACGGTTCCGACCGGGCAGACGACACGGTCGTGAATCACTTTTACCGGCTCCGCATGGGCAAATAAATCGTCTTTTTTATCCCGGACAGACCGCCGTTTCCAATGGAGTGCAGGATTTTCAAAAATCCGCGTTTTGGAAGCAGAAAGCCAGCCGTATTCTGTTTTTTGTTTCCCCAATATTTCGAAAATCGACTCGGGGGGACTTTACAGAGCGCACTATTTCGGATAAAATGAAAAAATCTGGACCATCAACCAACCGCAACCCCATCAAGGTGCCATCATGAAACGAATTCACTGGGCCGTTTCGGCTTTTTCAGCGTTTACGCTCTGTCTTTCCGGCGGGCTGAATTCCGCAGATGCGGGATCCGGCACTCCGATCCACTTTAGTTTTGAGCAGGACCTCCAGAACTGGAAAGTCGTCGAGGGACATTTCGGCGACATCCGGTGCGGGATGGAATTTCAGCACCACTCGAACAATACGAAACCGTGGATCAAAGACGGAAAATTCCACCTTTCTTCCCTTGAGATCCAAAACGCCCCGATCGACGAGCAGCGCGGCGTCATCGAGTCACCCATCTGGAAAAATACCGGAGAGAAAGTGACCCTGACCGTCGGCGGCGGTTCCGTGGAAAACGTCGCAGTCGAACTCTGCGAGATCCTGAGCGACGAGTGCACGCAGACCGCTCCGGCCGTCCGAGTCATCGCAGCCGCAAAAGGGAAAAATCACCAAGACCTCCACCCCGTCACGTGGGACACGAAAGAACTCATTGGCCGGAATCTCATGATCCGTCTCGTCGACAATGCGGTCAGCGGCTGGGGGCACATCACGCTGGATGACGTCCGCGCCGAGGGCGAGATCCTCACCGAAATGACGGCCAGCTTCCGCAAGATCCGCGCACTCGTGATCCCGGAACTGCCGGAAGTCCGCGAGATCATCCCGACGAAAGAAGACCCCAACGCGAAATCCCATCCCGAACTGACCAAATCGCCGATCCTTTACGTCACGCGGCCCCAGTACGCCGGCGACCACCACAATACCGCGACGCTCTTCCAGAACGGCGAGATCAACACGCATAAATTCAGCGGCGGTTCCGCTCTGAAAGTCGCCGATTTCAGTAAACTGGACGCCAACGGTCAGCCGGAGATCAAGGTGATCCTGGAAAGTCCGGAAGGGATCATCCGCGACCCGGACGTCCGTTTTGACGGGAAGAAGATCCTCTTCTCCATGCGTCAGAACAAGTCGGACGACTACCATATCTACGAGATGAATGCGGACGGAACGGGCCTGCGCCAGATCACGTTCGGCAGCGGTGTGAGCGACATCGACCCGATCTACCTCCCCAATGGACGGATCCTTTTCTCAAGCACGCGCGAACCGAAGTTCTGCATGTGCAATCGCCACATCATGTGCAATCTCTTCACGATGGAAGCAGACGGCACGGACATGGACCAGATCGGACACAGCACGCTCTTTGAAGGACACGCCTCCCTCCTTTCCGACGGCCGCGTCATCTACGACCGCTGGGAGTACGTAGACCGAAACTTCGGCGACGCACAGGGACTCTGGGTCACGAACCCGGACGGCACGTCCCACCTGATCTTCTGGGGCAACAATATTGCGTCTCCGGGCGGAGTTCTGGACGCAAAGGAGATCCCCGGCACGAAAAACGTCGTCTGCACATTCTCGTCCTGCCATGACCTTCCGTGGGGCGCCATCGCAGTGCTGGACCGCACGAAGGGGATCGACAGTCCGAATGCCGTCCGGTTCATGCTTCCGCCGCATGAGATCGTCCGCGTCGGAAACGGCGGATACGATGCCTTCACGAAACTCCAGGTCAAGTACGAAGATCCGCAGCCGCTCTCCGACACGGTCTTCCTCTGCTCGCGCCAGATCGTGAACGAAAACCGGCGGATGGGTCTCGTTCTTTTCGACCTGAACGGAAATGAAACGCAGATCCTCGCCGACGCAAATCCGGGCTGGGGCATTTTTGACGCACAGAGACTCGCACCGCGTGAAGTCCCGAAACGGATCGAATCCCGCATCGACCGCTCGAAAACGACGGGGACCTTCTACGTCTCGGACGTTTACGAAAGCCAGGAGATGAAAAACGTCGAACGCGGCGAAGTGAAGTACCTCCGCGTGATCGAATCGCCGGAAAAACGCTACTGGACGCACCGATTCTGGACGCTGGCCGGAGAGCAGGCGCCGGCGATGAACTGGCACGACTTCAGCAACAAACGGCTTCTTGGAACGGTCCCGGTCGAAGAGGACGGCAGCGCGAACTTTGAGATCCCGGCAGACACGTTCGTTTACTTCCAGCTTCTGGACGAAAAAGGCCGGATGATCCACTCCATGCGCAGCGGGACCATCGTCCGTCCCGGCGAAAATCAGGGATGCATCGGCTGCCATGAAGACCGGCTCAACGCAGTCCCGCCGCGTCGGACCGTCAAGGCGCTTCTCCGTCCCGCCGACAAACTGAAACGTCCGGACTGGATGCCGGAAGGGAAGGAATTCAGCTACATGGAATTCGTCCAGCCGATTTTCGACAAAAACTGCGTGCAGTGCCATGATTTCGGCAAACCGGGCGCGAAGAGCGTCGTGCTGGCCGCGGACAAAAACCTCATGTTCAACGCCTCGTACACGAGCATCTACCAGAAGAATCTCATCATCGCACCGGGCGCAGGCCCGACCAAGACGATGGATTCGAAGAGCTGGGGTTCCATCGTCAGCCGCCTTGGAAAGATCGTGACGGATGGGCACGGCGATGCGCGCGACGAAAAATTCGCGCTCACCGACACGGAAAAAGAGATCCTCCTCACCTGGATGGACCTGAACGGCCCGTACTATCCGACGTTTGCGTGCAATTACCGCGAGAATCTCTACGGACGCTGTCCGCTGACGCACGACGAACTGAAACAGCTTGGCGAACTGACCGGCTCGGAATTCCCCGCTTCGGAATGGGACGGCGGAAAAAAATGGACGTTCACCAACGTTCTCTTTGACCGTCCGGAACTCAGTCCGTGCCTGGAAAAGATGGACAAAAATTCGACACAGTACGCACAGGCGGTCGAGATCATCCGAACGGGCGCGAAACGCATGAACGAGCGCACGCGCGCCGACATGCCGAATTTCCAGATGCGCGACGAGGACGACCTCCAGCGTCTCGAGAAATACGACCGATGCTTCATCGACCTGATGAATCAGAGAAGAAAGTAGTTTTTCTTCATTCTCTTTTTCCCCTCAGGCCTTTTTGAAAAAGAAGGCCTGAGTTTTTCTCTCTCTTTTATTTTTGGAGGACAGCCATGAATTTTTCATTTACTTTGAAGACCCGCAAAAAAATGGATCCGGAACTCATTCTCGGAAACGTTCAAGCGAATCTCAACTACCAGGTCCTGGCTATTGAACTCGAATTTCCCCGCGTCGTTTTCATGCTGGAAAACGAATCTTCCCGCGCGGTGGAGCTTCTCCGGACAGACGACGGATACGAAGTCCGGCTTCCCCTGATGAGTTCCATTCCGGACCTTCGGGCCGCACTGATCCTCGTGGATTTTCTGATGTACGCGGCCGGCGTGAAGTCCTTTCAGGCACTTGGAAAGACCTTTTTTTCCACCTCAGCGTTCTGGAATGAAAAGAATCTGAATTTCCTCATGGAAACTTTCACCGAAAAGATGAGATCCGCGATCCTGCGCAGCCCAGACCGGCTCATTCGTCTGGAAACACCGCTTCGGGATCTCTGCATCGGCCCGGATCTCATGCGCCGCGCCGGGGTCACGATGACCTCTTCCGCGGACCGGTTCCACACGAATCTGACCAAAGCGATGGCGAAGATCCTGTTCCGAAACCAGAAATACTGCGGAAACAATACTTCGCTCTACACGTGCCAGCTTGATGCCCCTCAAAAAATGAAGTCTGTTTCCTATTTCAGCTACCCGCGGGACAATGATCTCGATTGGCTCGGATACCGCGAACTTTTACTTCTTGAAGACACGGAGCGAAAAGAAAGTATTGAGATCTATTTTCGCGACTTTCCCGCCATCGCACCGAAGAAATGGACCCGGTTTGACGAGATCCAGTACGACATCCAGCCGCTGACGCAGGATGAGTGGGACACACTCTACGAATCCGCGAGACCGTTTCAATGGGATCGAAATTTTGATCCATCCCCCCAAACCGCCGACGCTTCTGAACCGATCTCTCTTCCGCAGTACGTGCCGGTCGGAACGTCCTTCGGGTACGCGCCGTCCGACGGAAGGCATCAGGATTTCGGATACTCGCAGGAGGACGTTGATCTTCTTCTGAAATTCGGCGAAGCGATCATTGACGGAACATCCGACTATCTTCTGGAAGGGGATCTGGAAGGAGACCTTGGGATCCTTTACGAAAAAGGGATCGGCGTGCCGCAGGACATTGCGAAAGCGGTCTTCTGGTACGAAAAGGCGGTCGAAAACGGCGACGATTACTCACGCTGCAATCTGGCAGACATTCTGCGCAAAGGGACCGGCGGCTATCCGAAAGACCTTCCCCGCGCGTTTGAGATCTACCGCACGGTCCAGCAGCCCTACGGTCCATTCCGGGTCGGGCATATGTACGAATATGGACTCGGAGTCGAAAAAGACATGAAAAAGGCCGTCGAATGGTACCTCCGCGGTCAGGACCACTGGCTCGCCGCCCGCCGCCTTCGTGAACTGAACGTCGATCCCGAAACCGGTGAATTTGAGGAATAAAAAAGAAAAATCAAAAAGGAGTTTTTTTCAATGCAGTCGTCCATTTTTTTGAATGAAGAACCCCTGCGGGAGGGGATCCGCGCACTTTACGGGATCGGAATGCCGAAAGATGAACGCCGGGCGTACGAGTGCTTTCTTGCGGCAAAAGAGACTCGGGAAGGCGCGTTTATGCTCGGAGTCTGCGCGGACCGCGGGTACGGGATTCCGAGAGATCCGCAGGTGGCGTTTCAGTTTTACGAAATGGCAGGAGCGGGAAAAGAGGCGTTTCCGGAGGCGGATTTCAACGCGGCGTGTGCGCTCCTTTGGGGAGAAGGTGTTCCGGAGGATCCGGCTCGGGGTGTGAAACTTCTCGAAAAAGGGATCGTTTCGGGACATCCTGAATCCTGCTTCCAGCTCGCGCTTTGCCATGAATTCGGGGTCGGAACGGAAAAATCGGAGGAAACCGCGCAGAAACTCTACCAGCTCGCAGCCCAGGAACTTCCCATCGCGGAAAAACGGATTCGGAAGCACTCTTTTCGCTATGCGTTTACCTGCCTGGTCTTCGGGGCACCTCTGGCCGGATTCACCGCCATAATCGGAATGGGAATGCAAAACGGAACTTCCCCATCTGAAAATACCGCGGCAGTCTTATTTCTCTCGGTCCTTCTTGTCTGCCTGACGTGCAGGATGATCGTCGAACTCTGGAAAGGCGGAAAGGAATTTCTCTTCCGCAGGAAAGACGCAAGACTCCCACTCCGGGAACGGATGCTCCCCAAAATGGAATTTCCGTACTCCTGCGATCTGGCTTTCGCAAAATGCCGGCCGCTTGCGGTACTGGAACCGTCAGAAACAGAGGAAGGTCTCCGAAGTGAAGGACCCGCTGCGAAAGAGGACGCAAAAGAACCAGTCATCGTGGATATGAGCCAATTTCCGACCGTGACTCCGGAAATTTTGAGACATTCACTCCCCTCCAAACCGTTCACTCTCATTCTGGAAGGAGACCGCGTCACGGACGAAACACTGGAACAGCTTGCGGGAGATCCTCATCTTCAGAACCTTTTTTTGGTAAATTGCGCCAAAATTTCCGAAAACGGCCTCCGTCACCTGCTCGACTGCCCGGAGCTGAAGGTCCTGAATCTCCTTTCGTCCTTCAGTTTATCGTACACGCTTCCATCATACCCGGAAGCATCCGATCAGTGGCTGGAAGTCATTGGAAAAATGACGCAGCTTGAAGAACTGCATCTCATCGGCTGTTCCCGACTCACGGATGCGGGGATCCAGCATTTGAGACCGCTGAAGGAGCTTCGATTTTTCGCGCTCCTCGGCAATCAGAACATCACGGATCAAACGGTAAGCGAATTCCTTCGCGGACTCCCCTTTCTGCGGATAGCCAACCTTGGATTTTCCCGCTTGACGGGCGAGTGTTTCCGTGAATTTCCTCAACTGTTTCAGTTCAGCCGTTTGATGCTCTTTTTCGCACCGCGTCTCAAAACGTCCCGTTTCCTTCCGCTGAAAGACTCCCGGACGCTCAAAGTGCTCGACACGAATCTTTCCGGAAAAATGCTTCGCCGGCAGGCCCGCAGGATCCAGCGCGAGCTGCCGAACTGCGCCGTTCTTTCCAGCGAATTGACCGGCCGCGGACTGCGCAGGACGATCCTCTGGAGTATCCTCCTCACTCCACTGATTTTCTTCTTCCTGCTCGGATCGCTTGGATTGCTGCTCAAGATCTGAATCAAATCTTTCCAATATTCAGGCTCCGAAATTCCTAAAATGTTCCTTAAAATAAAAAAGACCGAAAGACACTCACCGTGTCTCCGGTCTTTTCTGAAGATCTTTTGAAAAATTTTCCGAGTCCCAATGCCCGTATTCGGAACTTAGCCGATGATCTTGCTCATCGGGAGTTCGACGATGCCGGTGGCTCCGGCTTCGAGGAGGCGCGGGATGAGGTCGCGGACTTCGGAACTCTTGACCACCGTGTTGATGGCGACCCAGTTGTCGTCCACCAGATTGCTCATGGTCGGCTTCTGCAACGCGGGAAGAATGTCGATGACCTTCAGAAGGCAGGTGCGCTCCACGTTCATCGTGAGGTACACATTCTGCTCGGCAGCCATCGCGCCCTTGAGCATCGTGACGATATTCTGGATCTTCTTCTGCTTCCACGGATCATTCCAGGCCGCGTGGTTCGCGATGAAGCGGGTCGTGCTCTGAAGCACTTCGTCCACGATGCGCAGATTGTTCGCACGCAGGGAACTTCCCGTTTCCGTCACTTCCACGATGGCGTCCGCGAGTTTCGGCGGTTTGACTTCCGTCGCGCCCCAGCTGAATTCGACTTTCGCCTTGACGCCGTTTGCCGCGAGGTAATTCGTGGTCAGGTTCATGACTTCAGTCGCGATACGCTTGCCTTCCAGATCCTTGACGGACTGGACGGGGGAATCTTCCGGTACGCAGAGGACCCAGCGAACGGGACGGCGGCTGACTTTGGAGAAGATGAGCTCTTCTACTTCGTAGACGTCCGCGCCGGTCTCGATGATCCAGTCATGGCCGGTCAGTCCGGCATCCAGAACGCCGTTTTCCACGTAACGGGCCATTTCCTGCGCACGGATGGACATGCACTCGATCTCAACGTCGTCGATGGTCGGATAGTAGCTGCGGGACTGGAACTTGATCTTCCAGCCGGCACGATTGAACAGTTCCGCAGTCGCTTCCTGAAGACTCCCGGCGGGGATCCCCAATTTCAAAACTGGCATAGTATTCCTCTCTGATTCTTTCTCAAAATTCCCAATTTTTCTTTTTCGATTTTCCCGAAAGTACCGTCCTACTTTTTCTTGTAGACTTCGGCCGGGTCAAAAATGCGTTCGCCAACGATCTCAAAGGAATTGTCTGCGGGATCGACCTTACGGAAGAAGCAGCTCTGGTATCCTTCATGGCACGCGGAACCGCCGATCTGCTCCACTTTCAGCAGGATCGCGTCGCGGTCGCAGTCGATGAAGATCTCTTTCACGAGCTGGACGTTTCCGCTTTCTTCCCCTTTTCTCCAAAGCTTCTGACGGCTGCGGCTGAAATAGACAGCACGGCCGGTCGCCAGAGTTTCATCGTAGCTTTCCTCGTTCATGTACGCCAACATCAGGACGGTACCGGTCGCGGCATCCTGAGCGATGGTGGTGACCAGACCGCCGCACTTGGCGAAATCAGGGCGAATCATATTTTTTTCAGTCATTTTGAACCTCGCATTCTCCGGGGGTAAATTCCCAAAAATTCAATAGCTTGTTCCACATTATACCACATTTCGTTTTTTTGTCATGGGGTGGGTAGGGCTTCTTGCGGGAATATCTTCATTAATTTTTCAGATTTTGGCAATAAAAGGGCTTTTGCCGGCACAGACCGAGCTCCCGCAGCCGCTTCTTTTTTTGAAAATCAGCTCCGAGATCCAGTTCCTGCAAAATGAGCCGAAATTCGCTCTTGACAGTTTTCGAAAAATACGCTAGAGTTTTTTTCTGGAAAGAAATTTTATTTGAAGATCGAGCGCGTCTCAGGAACCTCAGACCCCATGAAGAAAAAACTTCATCCTCAATCCCGAAATTTGCAGAATTCCGGCATGGAACTGCTTCACACGGAGTTAAAGAAATTTGATTTTTGCGATCCGGAAACTTCCGAATCGGTCTCCCTGCGCTTTGGAGTTCAGCCTCCGAAGACCGGTGCCCGATGCCGTGTTGAAGAAGGCGTTTTCCAGACGTTCCATACGCCGCGCACCACCGCGACCTTCATTCCGCTCCACTATGAGCCGAACTATGCGTACCCGCTGATCGTGTGGCTCCATACTCCGGGAGAAGATGAACGGCAGCTCCAGCGCATCATGCCGCTTTGGAGCCTCCGGAACTACGCGGCTGTCTCCGTTCGCGGAAGTGTTTCCTTCGGCAATGACGGCCTCCCGAAGAAAGGATTCTACTGGGATGCCGGAAGTTACGAATCGGCATACACTTCCGTTCTGGAAGCGATCTCGGAGATCCGCCAGCGCATCAACATTTCGCCAAACCGCATTTACCTCGCCGGCTGCGATGAAGGTGCGGCCATGGCACAGCGGCTCGTTTTTCGAAACCCGCACTGCTTCAACGGTCTCATTTCCTTCAATGGAGGTATCCCGGAAGACATGATGCTTTTGGAACACCTGCGTGAACTGCAGAAAGTCCGTTTCCTCTACCTGGTCTCCAACAGCCTGCGCGCCTGCCCGGTAGAAACGCTCTGCAGCCATCTGCGTCTGCTTTACTCCGCCGGTATTCCGCTGACGCTCCGAAACTATCCGAAGATGGGGCCGCTGCTCCCCGAAATGTTCCGGGACGCCAACCGCTGGATCATGGGCGGGATCGAATCCGCACTTTTTTAACCAGCCGGACAGTTTCGACAACCGGAAGATCCGTTCAGATCGCCGAATAATTTGAAAAACTATCCCCATCATTCCCTCAGAAATCAGGAACGTTCCTTCATGGAAGAAGAAAAACACATCGAAACGCAAAATACCCGCAAATTCCCCATGCGCTACGTCATGGTGGGTGCGGCCGCCGCTGTGTCTGCCCTGATCTCGCTCGTCTTCAGCATTTCCGGGAATTTTGGGAATTTTCAGAATGGTCCGGACAATTTCACTCCCCTTTTCTCCGGAAAACTCTTCACCGAAAGCGAGCTTCTGGAAATCGAAATGGCGTTTGCGGACGCAGAATTGACGCAGTACACGATCTCAAACGGTCAGGTCCAGGTTCCTCCACAGAAAAAAAACGATTTCATCCGGGCCCTGAAAAAGACGTCGCTCTTTAAAGATGAACACCACACACAGGACCATGGGATGGCGGGACTCTGGATCTCCGAACGGGAACGGCAGGCGGCCGAACTGAAAGGCAAGCAAAATGAACTCGCCGGTCAGCTTCGGACCTTTCGTGGGATCGAAAATGCGGGAGTGATCCTCGACATCAGTGAGACAAAAAACGGCTTTGAGCGCCAAAAACACGCAACCGCCTCGATCTCGATCCGTTCCAGGGAAGGCCATACGGTCTCGCAGGAAGACATTCAGTCGATCCTTCGTCTGGTGACCGGGGCAGTCTATGGACTCTCTTCGGCAAATGTTTCCATCATCGACACACGTACGAATCAGTCGTGGAAATTCAATGCTCCGGAGATCGAAACCGGAAAAAATGCTGACGAAACCAATGCGTACCGTCCGGATTCCGGCACCTCGGGAATCCGATCCCGGGAAAAGACCTCTTCCTTTTCCGAAAATGAAACCGATGCAGAGAGTGCCGCACACCTGGAAAAAATCGTCTTTCAGCCGACAGCACTCCCTCGCCCGGAAATTTTTGATTCCGGAGCCCGCGGAATGCTCGCGTCCAATTCACCGCGTCCCGTGAAAGCCGTCGATACGGAACTTCTCTCGCTCCCGAAAGCCGATTTTTCGGAAAACGATTTCAGCGATGCTTCGGCAGGAACGACAGAGCCGTCCTGTTCTTCCATGACGGACCATTCCGAAAACATGATGTCCGGGCGGGTCATCTTCGCAGGCAGTTCCTCTTCAGGAACTCCGGAGATCCGCCGGGTCTCGACGGCTGAATACTCGCAGGACCACTCTTTCTCCCGTCAGGATATTCGGTTGACCAGTGCCTCCAGCACACCGAATGCTCCAACTCAGACCGTTTCGGAAACCGAAGTTTCTGAAATGGATCTGTCTGCCTCCCAGAAATTGCAGGACTGCGGGGAAACGGAGCTTCTCCCGCCAGAAACTCCCCGATCTTCCAATGATGCAGCCGCTGTGCAGGAACCGCTTTCCCAAATGGAACGGATGCCGATCGGAAAAAAATTTTCCCGTTTCAGCATCAAGTCCTCGACACACAAATCCCAGGAACTTTTCCTGTTTTTCTGCATCGTCGCGATACTCGTGATCTTCATCTGCCTTCTGGTCATCTACATGACGCGGAAAGGACTCTTCACGGCCGCGATGCTGCGTGAACGAATGCAGATGAAGGTTCATGAAAAAGAAACGGACGAGGAAAACGCCGACTTGGAAACAAAACCCGGCCTGCAGATGCCGGAAATTTCCGATGCCCAGGAAGTCTCGGAAACATTCCCCTTTTCTTCCAGCGGTTCAGGAGCAAAAACCCCTGCCGAAGAAAAAATTTCAAAGGAAAACCATCCAACGGTCCCGTCAGACCAAATCTCCAACGGTTTCGAAAATCTGTCCGGGAAACCTTCCGAAGAACCTTCCGGAGATTTTTCCGAAAGCTCTGCCGCAGAATCGGCCTCGGCACGTAAAGGGAAGATCGCGGACATTCTGGCGACCCTCGAAAGCCTGAAAAATGAACCGCCGTTCTTCCCGGAAGACCCGTCCGAAGATTCCAAAACCTCTGCGTCAGCACAGGACGCCGGTCTGAATGCAGAGACAGCCGCAGATCTGACTCGGTTTCAGATCCCAGAGATCGAAGAACTCCAGACATTCCCTCCGAAACGTGTGGCCCTTGCACTTTTGGAAGAACGTCCCCAAACGGCCGCGATGCTCCTGCACCAATTTTCCAAAGCAGGCGCACAGGCGGTTTTGAATCACATCCCGGCAAATCTGCGTCTTGGGATCGAATCGCGCATGACGTCCTGTACGGAACCGGATCGAGAGATCCTTCGGGAAGCTGCCGCCGCGATCCTGGAGTACCTGGAAGAACTGGAACTGGAAAATGGGCGTACTCCAGCGGAAAGCATTTTCCTTCAGAAAGAAGAAAAATCCGGTTCCCCGGCAATTCGTCCGCTCGCAGAGGTGCTCCCGCACACGGAAAATTCCGGCCTCACGGACCGGATCCCGCTCCATGAACTGTTTCCCATTCCGGAAAATGAAAGAAACGCACAGGAAGAGAAACCGCTTTCGCACGAGACTGAGGATGCCGAGGTTTCCGAACTTCCGGTTTCCGAACTTCCGGTTTCGAAATTCGCAGACTCCAATGAACTTCCGGCCCAATTGGAAAAAGTACCTGAAATCGCCGATCCTGCGGTCTCCGAAGCCGTTCCTGAAAATTTTATTCAGGAAGAAACCGGGAAATTTTCGGGATCCGCTCCGGAGGACCGTACCGAGACGCTTCCGTTTGATGCCCTGAAGCAGTTTTCCAAAAAAGATCTGCGTGTTCTTCTTGCGGCCAATCCTCAGGAAAAGACGATCCTGGCTCTTTTGGGTGCTGAACAGCGTTTGATGGACCGGCTGCTTGGCGTCCTCCCGAAATCGGAAGCGCATCGAGTCCGCAAGCAATTGAAATATCCGAGCCAGATCCGGCTCCAGGATGTGGAAGATGCTCGCATTTCCCTCATGCTTCTGGCCCACGAACTTGCGGAATCAGGGCAGATCCGGCTTCCGGAAATGGCTGAAAGTATTTGATCAGCCGTTTGGGAGTGCGTTTTGAAAATTCGGAAAGATCCGCAGCCGCGTTCTCCGGATCATGCAGAGATCCGCGTCATTCCCGGACATTGCCGCCTATTTCCGCCGCAGGAAAGAACGACTCATGAAAAAAGAAATCCCAAGCACTCATCTTTTCAATTTTGAGGATCTGCACGATCAGGCCGAATCGTATCTGGAATCGGTACGGCAAACCGCACGTCAGATTCTGGAAAACGCGGTTCAGGAAGCCGAAAATCAGAAGCAGTCCCTTCTTCAGGATGCAGAATCCATCCGCGTCAAAGCGCGTGAAGAAGGATTTCAGGAAGGACTTCAGCGAGCCGTTCAGGAACTTGAAAGCCGCGTGGAAGCGCAGGTCCAGGCCCAGCTGCAGAAGAAGATCGATCCGGCGATCCAGGCTGCAGAATGCGGGATCTTCCAAATTCTGGAACAGTGCGCCGACCTGCGGGAAAATCTTACGCAAAGCTGGGAACGCGCTTTTGTGCACCTGATCTCACGAGTCGCCAAAATCATCATTCGGCGTGAATTGAAAGCCGATCCCCAGATCGCGGCTCAATGGATCCGTGAAATGCTGGAGCTTTGTGCCGGCGAAAGCAGTTTCGTCCTGGATCTGAATCCGGAAGATGCCGTTCTTCTGGAACCTGCGCTGGACCGGATCCGAAGCGAATTTCGACAGCTTGGCTCTCTTGAGATCAAACTGGATCCCATGCTCGCACGCGGAGACTGTATTCTGCGGTCCGAAAACGGCACGCTTGACCAGCGTCTCGACGTCCAGTTGGCCAGAATCGAGGAGGAACTTCATTCATGAACCCCCTCTCCCTCCTGAATCAGCTCGACTCCATCATCCCGACTGCGATCACGGGCACCGTGCAGGAAACGACCGGCACGACGATCTCCGTCAGCGGTTTCCCTGTCCCAGTCGGTGCTCTGGCAGAGATCCGTCTCCGGGACCGCAGTACACTTTCCGCAGAAGTCATCCGCTTCCATGATGAGACCGCCATCCTCTATCCGCTCCAGACCATGCAGGGGATCCGGCGCGGGGACCGGGTACGTCTCGTTCAGACGATCCCATGGCTTACTGTTGGGGAAGGAATGCTGGGAAAAGTCCTCGATGCACGGGGACGTATTCTCCAGGATGTCTCCCAATGCATCAAACCGCTCGATTCCCATCCGGCAGAAACAGAAACGGACGCCGATCCCATCTTCTCTGGATCAGGGACCCCGGCAGCTTCCGGTATACCGTGCAGATCCACCAGTTCCCGCAGTACTTCGGAAACCAAAGTTTCCGAATTTCTTGCCTCGCGAAAAATTTCCGCAGAAGCCCTCCTGAATTCCGAACGGATCCCGTTCCATCGCGATGCTCCCAAAGCATTCCAGCGGCCGCGGATCACCAATCCGATCTCAACGGGAGTCCGTGCCATCGACGCACTCCTGACGCTTGGAGAAGGACAGCGTGTCGGGATATTTGCGGGTTCCGGCGTCGGAAAAAGTACCCTCCTTGGAATGATCGCCCGATACACGAACGCAGACGTCATCGTCATTGGACTGGTCGGCGAACGCGGACGGGAAGTCAATGATTTTCTTGAACGGGACCTCGGTGCAGAAGGCCGCAAACGCAGTGTCGTCATCGCCGCAACGAGCAATGAACCCGCCATTCTGCGAGTTCGTGCAGCACAAACCGCAACCGCAGTCGCAGAATACTTCCGCGACAAAGGGAAGAACGTTCTGCTTCTGATGGATTCCCTGACCCGATTTGCCATGGCCCAGCGGGAAATTGGACTCGCCGGCGGAGAACCGCCCACAAGAAACGGCTACCCGCCCTCCGTTTTTGCTCTTCTGCCTGCCCTGGTGGAACGGACCGGGAGAACACGGCTGGGAAGCATCACCGCGATGTACACGGTACTGGTCGAAGGAGACGACGAAAACGAACCGATCGCCGACACGGTACGCGGTCTGCTCGACGGACACATCTGGCTCTCCCGAAAACTTGCGGCTGCGGGACACTATCCGGCGATCGACCTGCCGTCAAGCATTAGCCGTCTGATGAACGACATCTGCGAAAAAAAGCACATTCGGACCGCATTGGAACTCCGTGCCATGGTGTCGCTCTGGCGGGAATTTCAGGATCTGCTCGCCATCAATGCGTACAAACGGGGCACGAATCCGGCTCTGGATGCCGCACTGGAAAAGAAAGACGCCATCGTTCGATTCCTTCGGCAAAACACCGACGAGCCGTCGACGCTCAGTGAGGCTGTTCGGCAGATGACCCAGATCATCGAGTCCTGAGAAAAATGCATTCCATTCCCTGAAACCGGACGAAATTGTTTCACAAAACCCGCAATTTACGCAACATGGTTCAAAATTTTACGAACGAGGACTTTCCATGGGATTTCATTTTCGACTGCGCGCGGTTCAGAAAGTTCAGGAACTCAAGCGGGATGAAAAAAAACAGACGCTTGCGGAACTGCTCCAAAAGCAGAATGAGCTGAATGAAAAAATGGCGTCGCTCCGGGAAAAAATTGCGCAGGCCCGTTCTGAACGAACGCAATGGATGAGTGGAAAAATGCTTTCAATGGCCCAGCTGCACAAATTCCACCAGTTTGAGTGCCGGCTGGAACAGGATCTTGGAGAACTGCAGATGGAGGCGGAACGGCTTCTTCTTTTGATCGAAACGCAGCAATCGACGCTTCTGGAATCCGAGCAGGAAGTCAAAAAATTTGAAAAGCTAGAGGAAAAGCAGCGCGAACACTACCGGCGGACCCACGAAAGATCCTGAACGTTTTTTATTTTTGATTTTATGTCCGGCCTCTTTCCCGACACGCAATGCTCAAGAAACAGGCGGCTCCTCTTCATTCCCAATTCCAGAAACGGAATTTCCCCAAAGTGCTTTTCCCCATTAAGTCGGAAAAAATTTGAAAATTTCATCAAAAAAAACTCCAGCCTATTGACTTTTGCGGAAATTTATGGTAGGCTGGAATCTGTGGGAGAGACTTTCACTCTCCTGTCCCGATCCTGTCCGAAACGGCCTCCATTTACCCCCGCCATATTCACCCCTGCCCACCCAAAAGGAATGATCGCATGAAAGCCGCCAACCGATCCTCACGCCGTCATTTTTTGAAAGCCGGAGCTCTCTTTTCTTCACTGGATCTCCCCTTTCTGATCCCCGGAAGTGTTCTGGGACTTGAGCCGGATTCCGTCCCGCCGTCCAATCGCCTGACGATGGGCGGGATCGGGGTCGGAAATCGCGGAAGGGGCGTTCTGGCGTCCTTCCTGACGTTTCCGGAGGTCCAGTTCGTCATGAACGCAGATGTGCAGCGTACGCGCCGGGAAATGGTCAAGGAAATGGTCGACCAAAAATACGGAAATCAGGACTGCCGCATCACGCCTGAAATGTACGATGTTCTGGACCGCGAAGACATTGACTTCGTCCTCATCGCAACAGGGGACCGATGGCACACGATGCTCTCGATCCTTGCCGCAAAAGCAGGAAAGGACATCTACTGCGAAAAACCGTGCTCGCTGACGATCGAGGAAAGTATTGCGCTGAGTGAAACCGTGAATCGCTGCGGCCGGATCTACCAGGCCGGCACTCAGCGGCGAAGCAGTCCGGCATTTCAGACGGCGATCCGTTTCGCTCGCTCCGGAGCCATCGGCAAAATTACGGAAGTGCACGCCAACACACTCTCACCGGGCACACGCCACGAATGGCTTCCGGAAGAACCTCTCCCGGACCGAAATGAATGCGATTGGGACCGCTGGCTCGGCGCGTGTCCCTGGCGTCCGTTCAATTCCCGATACGTCGCCGGCGGATGGCGCGGACACTACGATTTTCATGGCGGAGGGATCCTGGAATGGGGGTCCCATACGGTAGACCTCTGCCAGATGGCCAATCAGTCGGACGATACGGTCCCGATCCGCTACGAACCGACTCCGGGAGGCTGCGTCGCCTGGTATGCCAGCGGCGTCAAACTCGTCATGCGCTCAGAAGGATGGATGGGACTGGGTTCCTGCTCGATCCGCGTCGTTGGATCAGACGGCTGGGTCGAAGTCGGCGACACGAACAAGATCCTCACCCACCAGGGTCCCCTGCCGGTCAGCAATCAGGGACTTGAACGCGGAACGCAAAGAGAACATGATGCGGACCTTCTGAATGCCATCCGAACTCGAAGCTCCACACGGGCAAATGCGGACGTTGCCGCACGTTCCCACATTGCATCGCATGCCGCATATATTGCGTGGCAGTTGGGCCGAACGCTGGAATTTGACCCGGTAAAGAACGAATTCCTCAACGATGAGGAAGCCAACCGGATGCGTTCCCGCGCCAAACGGGAACCCTGGCACATTTAGCCTGATTTCCAACGTCGAAAATAGACTCACGGTCTCAAATTTTTGGCCTCCTCAGGGAATTCCAAGTGGATGCACTGGATTTGCGGCCGGCGGCTTTCAAGATTTCTGCCGACATAAAATTTCCCATTAAAAAACGCACAGGAAACGTCTTTCAGTTTCTGCGCGTCTTTCTTTTCTTAACCGGCCGGCACTTCGCAGTACCGCAGTTTCCGTCAGTCTGCATTCGTCTCTGAACTGTCGGCATCCAGGTCTTTTATCGAATGTTCATCTTCGGATCCCGTTTCCAAATGTTCTGCAGACGCCGAAATTTCTTCATCGGGCACATCCTCGGAATGTTTGCGGACGGTCCGATTGATCCGGCTCTCCACATTGGAAGTATCGACGATCAGAACATTTTCGCCATAGTCGACCTCTTCCTTTTCGTAGATCCGATTTCCGCTTTCGTCAAATTTCGCATCCGCTTCAAATGTCTTCAGTTTCGCGACTTCCAGCAGATCATCGTAGACTGCCTGGTAATCCAGCCCATTGATCTCATGGATCGCCCGGGCAACTTCATGCAGGTAGCGCAGGAACTGCTGACGCCGGTCGGCCTGTTCCCGCACTTTCTGTTTCCGTTTCAGGTAAAGTCCAAGTTTTCGTCCGGCAGTCTGAAGTGCAAGACGGATCTCGGTCATGATTTCCGGATAGGATGCGATCGCTTCCTTCGATTCACTCGTAAACGGCACCCAGACACTCGCCAGATGCACCATGACGGTGATCGGACCGCGCGGAAGCGAGCCTCTCGACTGCTGGAGACCATAGTTCCGCCAGTTCATGTTCATGATGGTCTGCGTGACGGCACAGGCGGAAAGCTGGGATTGAAGCGGAACGCGGTTCGCGTAACGGAAGACGGACATGGTCTGTCCCTCCGCGATATTCACGTTCTTCATGGCGGAGTAGAGGACCGCGATGTCCTTCGGCTTCATTTTAGACGGAGCCATTCGGGTAGAAAGGCGCGTCGCTTTCATGATTTTGTCCGCACCGTCTGCACCGATCCCCTGGAACGTATTCATGAGGAATTGACGCAGCGTCCGCACGTCTGTCTCCGCAAGAAGTTCCTGAAGAAGCTCGGATGAAATATTCTGCGTCACCGGAGCACCGCCATACGCCAGAGCAACTTCGACCTGGAACGGATTGCCGCGATAGACCGCCGGAGGCCGTGTCGCCGCCGTGTAGAATTCACCCGGAACGACCTGATGAAGTCCCTTCAGAAGCAGCTCCTCACCGATTGGAGAAAGGCAGTCCGTGGACGGATTCGGGATCTTCGTCGTCTGGATCGCCTGGTAGAGCCGCTCTATATCTTCCCGCTCAAGATCCGCAGGATGCGCTCGCAGATTGATCTGTGCCGTTCCGCAGAGCTGTTTGCAGATCGGAGCCGAGACTTTCGAAAAATGATTTTCAAAAAAGCTCGTCATGCTCAGTTCCTGCGAATGCCGCGCCATGTCCGCAAGCCGGCCGAGTTCCACCCCATACGGATGCGGCTTGATTTCTTTCGGCTCCGGCGGAAGCTGGTCAGTCGCCCGGTCGTAGAGACGCTCTTCCTCATCTTCCGGCCCCTGGTAGTGCAGACGAACGTGCGGATTGGCGATAGCGGTCTGCTCGAGATACTCATCCACACTGCCTCGCCCGCGAAGATACTTCGCTTCCAATTCGATCTCGACCCGCGTTCCCGTCTTGACGCTGGAAGCCCAGTCGATCCCGTTCTCTTCGAAAAATTTCGATCTCTCTTCACGCGCGACCGGCACGACGAGTCCATCGCCATTCCCATTGAGGATCTCCGGCACATTCTTTTTCGTGTTGATCCGGATCTCATAGAAATGCGTCAGACGCGGCGATGTCTGCGAAACGATCCGCACGGGTTTCCCCGTCGTCAGGACACCGTACATTCCTGCCGCGGAGATCCCGATCCCCTGCTGTCCGCGCGACATCCGCATCCGATGGAATTTCGACCCGTAAAGCAGCCTTCCAAAAACATTCGGGATCTGCCTTTTAAGGATCCCCGGCCCATTGTCCTGAACTTCCACTTTGAAATGATTCGCCGACGTTTCAGTGATCCGGACCCAGATTTCCGGGAGGATCCCCGCTTCTTCGCATGCATCGAGCGAATTATCCACCGCTTCTTTCAGCGTCGTGAGGAGTGCCTTGCGCGGATTGTCGAAACCGAGCAGGTGGCGGTTTTTCGCGAAAAATTCACTGATCGAAATATCGCGCTGACTCGCCGCCATACTTTCAGCAGTCGCCCGGCGTGTCGGTTTTTTTTCAGAAGTACTGTTTTCTGCCATCGTCTATGAGTCCCCTTTGGATTTCGTTTAAATTTCTCCACATTATAGACGAAATCTGAAAAATGTCCAGCCCCTCACAGTGAAAAAATTTCCTCAACCCCATCATCCTGCGTATTTTCCAGCTGAAAACACCGTCAGAGCGCACGATCAGAGAAAAAACAAGAACGAAACTCCATTCGATCCCATAGATTTCCCCACAGCCGGAAAAGACAAAATCGCTGTCCAGAGAAAAACTCTCTGAAAAAATCTTTCGAATCGGCTCTCAGGAAAGAATGTCGGCCTTTTCGCCATCCTGTTCCAGTTTCCTGAAACGTGCTTCCACAAATGGGATCACGACCTCAGGCAAAAACTTACGGAACTCTTCACGTCCCGCCAATCCTGCGATCTGCTTGATGAGCGAACTGGAAACGTGCGCCAGTTCACCGTCCGCAATCATGAAAAGCGTCTCGACGTTGCTCGAAAGACGCCGATTCGCCATCATCATCGTCAGCTCTGCCGGAATGTCCGTAATGGGACGCACTCCGCGAATCATGACGTTCGCCCCGCACTCTTCTACAAAACGAACAGCCAAACCACTGAATGTACGGATCTCAACGTTCGGGAGGTGCTGCGTGGAAAGGCGGATCTGCTCCATACGCTCTTCCGGAGTAAAAAGATGCTTCTTTTCCAGATTGATCCCGATTCCCACGATCAGCTGATCGAAGATCCTGCTTGCACGTTCCATGATATCCAGATGGCCAAGGGTAATGGGGTCAAAAGAGCCGGGATAAATTGCGATACTGGGTTTTTTCATGAAAAAAGCCTGTGGGACAGCGTAATGCGCCTTTCAGGAAAAGGTCAAGAAATAGAACAAAAATCCTACGCAGGCTTCTGCGCAGAATCCTCTTTAAAATACAAAAAAATCTCTTTCCAACAGACTACGGCTGCTCGAAAAAGAAAAAAGCGGGGCAGACACCGGAACGCCGACTGCCTGCCATGCTTTCATTCGGATACTCAGCCGGCGTTTTTCGCGGCTTTGATGCACGCGGACAAACGGGACTTCAGACGGGAAACGGTATTTTTGTGGATGATCCGTTTCGCGGCAGCCTGATCCAGATGTTTGCAGGCAAGTCTGAAATTGCTGGTCGCCAGTTCAATGTTGCCTTCAGCGGCAGCATTACGGACACTGCGGCAATTGCGGCGCAGGGTACGTTTGATGGCCAAGTTGGTGACTTTTCTGGCTTCGTTCTGACGAAGACGTTTTTTAGCGCTCTTGATATTCGGCATGATTCGTCGAAATCGCTCCTGTGTTTAACTTTGAAAAAATGAAAAATTATTGAAATGAAACTCCGACAGTTTCAAAATTCCAAAACTGCCGAAATCTCTCTTTACTCCTGTGTACTTCCGTCTTCCGCACACCGCCTGTGTACATGAAGACCGAATTTTGTCTCGTACTCTGCTCAGTCGGCAGATTCGTTCCGGATCTCCTCCACTTTCGCGAGAAGTTCCGAGACGTCTTTGTAGCTGAAATCCATATCTGCAAGCTGCGTCAGGAACTCGTTGGCCTGATCGTAATCTTTCAGTGCCATCGCAAGTTTTCCTGCAAGATAGTACGCCTTCTTGCGGTTTTCTGCATCGCGGTCCGGGATCTTTTCGATCGCTTCGTGGAAGTTCGCCATCGCGAGACTGTACTGCTTGATCGCCTGGAAACACTGCCCAAGCGCCAAACAGGAAAGCCCTGCACGGCGAGGTTCCTTTTTCGAGATCTGGAACTGCTTGATCGCCTCGTCGTTTTCGCCCTTCATCTGGTAGCGAAGACCAAGGTCGTATTTGAATCCCAGGTTGTTCGGGTAACGGAGGCAGCGATTGCGCCAGATCTCCAGCTCGGTATCGTTCATTTCCAGACGCAGTTTCTTCCACTCGTCACTGTTTCGATCCACCTTGGACATCTTCTGACGCATACGGCGGATCTGAACGTCTTCCAGTTTATCCTGAAGACCTTCGCCCGGTCCGCAGGCTTCCACACCACGGCGCAGCACATCTTCCGCCTTCGTGAAGTTTTCCACCTGGATATGAATATCTGCCAGTTCCAGATACCGGTTCGGATCGGTCGGCTGCTGGGAGATCTTGTGCTCGAGCAGTTCTTCCTGCGTCATTTCGAGCGTCTTTCCAGACTCGTCCTTCGCAGTGACCACCGACTTCGCGTCCTTCTTCGGACCCGCAGAATAACCGGATTCACTGATCGTGCGCGCAACTGTCAGACGGGTCAGCGTCCGCTCAGTTTCCGGATCGCCCGGCTTCATCTCATCCACACGGCGCCAACACTGGTACGCCTCGTTCATGCGGCCAAGCTCTTCCAGCATCGTTCCGCAAAAACGGTTCACCGCGATGTCCCGCCCGCCGCCTTCCAGCGCACTCTTGAGATAAAGAAGCGGAACGTCCGTAAATCCAAGCGCGATCGTCGCCTTGACCAGGTAACTCAGCGTCGCGAAATCCCACGGATTCCACAGAAGCCCCTTCACGCCTGCCTCACAGACCGCTTTCCAGTCCTCTTTGGCAGTTCCTTTTTTCATCGCGCCTTTCGGGCCCATCATCTTCAGGAATGCCATCGGATGCCCTTTGCCGCGATTCTTCTCATATTTCGCCTTCAGTGTATCGAGCAGTCCCTTCACATACTGAACATTTCCCGGGTCTGCCGTCGCACACTGGGCGAGAAGCTCCACCGCATAATCGTAGCTTTTCTGGGCACTCTTCGTCATCCCGATGTCGAACATCTTCTGCAGCTGCTTACGGCGTGCAGGTGAAATTTCCGGAAGCGCAGCCGTCGGCTGTTCCGGATTTTCATTCTGTTCAATATTTTCTTTTGACATAATTCTCGATTCCCTTGACTTTCAGTGCATTCCCCAAATCTGACACCATACGGACAGGCCGCCGAACATCCAGACAGGCATATCCGCAAAGACCATATGGAATGCATGGCACTCCGATTCCGTCTGAAACGACCTGCCGCCGGAATTTTGACGTGCGTCGGGAATAAAATAAACATAGCATATTTTACCACACTTCGCAATTTTTTCAAGCGGGGTGGGAAATTTCCTCACTTTCCGCCTCTGCGAACTGAGCAAAGTGCCTTACGTATCGTATTTTCAAGGACAAAAGAAACTTTTAAACGCTCCAAAACACGATTTTGATTCCCTGTTTGAATGAATTGGAGAAAAAAATTTTTCAAAAATTTTTCGTTTTTCTCAAAAAATTTTCCCCAAATCTCACATTTTAGCCCCTTTCAAAGATTTTTGAGAGGCAGTTTCCGCCATCCGCGAACCTTTTTCGGGATCCCAAAAAAACCATTTCAGCGATCCGCAGACTGATTCTGAAATTTTAGAGTACCTTTTTGCGTACTGTTTCCGAATGCCCATTGAGCGGGTGTTCCGGCGAAAGCGCATGAAGCGTGAACTCAAATCCATTTTCGCGAACATCCAGAACGACGAAACCATTCGGTTCCTTCTTTCCATGGATCCTCTCGCTGGCGGTCGGGAAGAGGAGAAGCTCCACATTTTCCTTTTGACTGCGGCAATACCGATGCTCGTGCCCGTACAGGTACCCCTGAACTGCCGGGTACTTCGAGAGCACGGGAGCCAGTTTCGTCTCGCGGATCGGATGATGCGCCATGACGAAAACGGGTTTCGGATAGTTCATCAGAGTTTCTTCGAGCCACGCCTGCTGACGCGCATCCATCGTTCCATCCCACGGCTGGCGGTTCGGATATTTCGCCTTCTCGGCCATATACGCCCGGGTATCGTCCATGCGGGAATCCAAAATCAGAAAATCAACACCGTCCGCCTCCACGATCCCGATCTGCTTGCCTTCGAGTCCCGGGATCTCCATTTTCTTTTCCGGGAAGATCTCGAACATGGTTTCGCGCGTGTCGTGATTCCCAACGACAATGTGCCATGGGATCCCCGCGTCATCGAGCGGAGCCATCAGCGCTCTGATCTCGCGGTATTCTTCCAGCGTTCCATGCGAAAACGCCAGGTCACCGAGAATGAAGACCTTCGCAGGCCGGGGATCCATCGCAAGGATCTCTTTCACGATCCGGGTCAGATTTTCCGAATGCTTCGGGGCTGGATGCCCGATGTGCGTATCGGCCAGCAGCACGATCCGGTGCGGGTCAATGCTCTTCCCGTCCGTTCCCAATGTCCGTCCTGCCTGAAGTACGAGCGGGAAAGCGGAAGCGAGAAATAAAAAATGCCGTCTGAGCATGAGTTCTCCTTGGAATGTCCTATCTTGAATATGGAAAGCATGATCCAAATCACAGAAACGGCAGAGCCTCGAAAAATGAGACTGAGCCTCTGCCGAAGTTCTGTGGATCCTGCGGATCAGCCGATCTTGCGCGGTTCAAATTCCAGTTCCGTGACCGCCTTTTTCGTCGCGACAGAGTATACCGTGATCTTCAGTTTGTCGTTTTCGACTTTTCCGTGGATCACGGTCGCTCCATTGAGCGCACAGCCGCCGCCGGTGATCTGCGTCCAGCAGCGCGTTTCCGTCGGGGCATCCACACGATGATGGTGCACGTGTGCCGCAATGACGGCCTGCACGCCGGCTTTCTGAAGCGATTCGCCCCAAAGCTCCGCTCCCAGCTTCTTCCAGGCGGAATGTCCGTACTCGAGCGTACCGGGATTCGCATCCGGACGGGGATCGAAAAGCGGAATATGGCAGAAGACCAGAACGAATTTCGCCGTCTTCACCGCATCGGATTCCATGACGTCCTTCAGCCACTCGCCCTGAAGCGCGATGTACGGCTCAAATTCCGCCAGCGTTCCCCATTCTTTGCGGAAGTCCGGTTTATCTTCCCCCGTATCGAGGCAGATAAGAGCCAGGTCTCCATGACGCACGACGCTGGAATAGCCAAGAGCGGCATACTTCGGATCTTCCTGCTTCCACGGCGTCAGATACTCATCAAGATAACGCGCCCAACGTCCGCGAGTGTCGTGATTTCCGCGTCCCACAAGCAGCGGATGGTCATTCGCAAACGCACGTTTTCCCGGATCCATGATCGCGTTCTGGATCGTTTCATGTCCCTCAACATGATTCACGAGGTCGCCGTTCCAGATCGTATAGTCCGGCTTCAGCTCTTTCGCCAGGTCAAATTCACGCGCAAGGATGTCCTGCACTTCGTGGGTGTCGTTCACCACGACGAAACTCGCCGTCTTCGCGTCTTTTCCCGGCGTCGTGAAGGAATTCACTTCCGAATACTCGACCTCTTCATTCGGGATGATTTTGTATGCGCCGCGGAAGTCGATCCCGCGAACAGCGGCACGGTAGAAGTATTTCGTATTCGGTTTCAGACCGCTGATCGTCACGCTGATGACGCGGTCCGAGTATGGTTTCAGTCCCCAGACGGCCCCGCATGCCTTCTGGTCCAGTTTGTCGGGTGAAAGCCCCCATTCGATCCATCCGGTCGCGTATCCGTTGAGCGTCCAGGACGCACTCATCGAAGTTTCCGTCGGATTCTGAAGCACGACGGCAGAAGCAAAAAGTGATTTCGGAGCGTCAGCCTGCGCATTCTCTGCGCCCTGTGCACTTTGGATCCCGCTTCCGGAAAAAACAGCGCCAGCGGCAGCTGCGGCACCGGAAACGGCCAAAAAATTACGGCGGGTAGTCTGGTTCATAAAAGACCTCTTGAATCGCAAATTAAGGTTGGGTTAAAGGAAGGAAAATCCCGGCGAAAACCGAGATTCCTCAAAATTCCATGATGGACACGAAAAATAAGGAAACTCATCTCCTCGACGAAATCGATTCGATTTTTTGTACTCACGTCAACACTCAAGCTCCGGCACTGCTCTCTTTCGGCGGCGGAAGCGGAAGTCCCATGAGTTTCATCAGAAACTGCAGATCCTGCCAGGTCGCGTTTTTCTGGGAAGGATTCCGCAAAAGGTAGGCCGGATGGTAGGTACAGACCACCGTCGCGTTCCTGTAGCGGAACTCACGCAGACGCATTCGGCTGATGGTCGTCGTGGTGTCGAGGAGATACTGCGCCGCGGACGCACCGAGACAGCAGATGAATTTCGGTTTCACGATGTCGATCTGCGTATCGAGAAACTGCCTGCACTTGAACGCCTCCTCCGGCATCGGCGCACGGTTTCCCGGAGGACGGCAGCGCAGAATATTGCAGATGTACGTCTTTTCCTGACGGTCGATCTGCATTCCGTTTTCGATCATTTTCGTCAGCAGCTGTCCCGCACGCCCCACGAACGGGATCCCCGCCCGGTCTTCATCCGCACCGGGAGCTTCTCCCAGGAACATCAGTTCCGCGTAAGGATTCCCGGTCCCAAGGACCGTCTGCGTACGGTTCCCGACCAGATCGATGCACCGGGTACACCGGGCGACTTTCTCTCCAAGAAGGCGAAGGGCTTCGTGACGGTCCTCCATTTCGGCAAGTGCCGAGTAGTCTTCATGCGGAGGAACGATGATATCGAGGGACAGAGGAAGGCGTTTGGGAGCCATGGCGGGAGCCCGGCGTGTACCGGAAGTTTGAGGAAAACCGGAGGAAGGGGCTGCAGCCCCCGACCGTCCGGATATTTGCGGCCGGACCGATGTCTCGCGGGAAACCGGACCGGGTCGGGAAGCGGGGATGGAAGAGGATGGCGAATAGGAGGAATGCGCCGTCGGCAAAACAGTTCCCGATGCAGAAACTGTGCGTTTTTCCCAGGGAAGAGGCTGACCGACACCGGCAGGAGTGTGTTCCGCTGCGGAAGTACCGGCGGCAGAAGAAACCGTCCTCTGAAAATCGCAATTCGGAACAGGAGCCGGATCTTTCTGTATTCCAGATGAAAGAGAAACGGCGGCCGTTTCCTGCTCTTGAAGCGCACCAAGCAGACTTTCAGCCAGAGTATGCGAAAGTTCTTCCACTCCCGCACACTGCAAAGCCTGAAGCCGCTGAATGACGGCCCGCCTTAAATCTGCCATGCGCTCCTCTTCTTTTCTCCAAGATCCATCCATTTACATTACCCTTCGATTATACTCCGGTCCATTCAGAAACGCAAGGGGGAGAAACCCCATTTTTGAGAAAAAATTTACGTCTCGTACTTCATTGCCCCGGAATTTACTTCAAAATCTTACTCTCCGGCGCATCTTATTTCCGGTACATTTTGCTTTCCGGTTTTATTTCCAACATTTTCTCTTCCTTTATTTTTTTCTCAAACTTCAAAGAATGGGGGAAACACGCCGTAGAAATAAACCAGACAACAAAACCCACACAAGCAGCAAATCCCCCAAACTCAGCCCCCCCCTCCATCAATAAAACTCCACCTAAAACTTCAAAATCTCTGATTTTTTAAAATTTTTTCCCAAATTTCAAGCATTTCTGATTTTTTGGAGTAAAATAAAGAATAGTGTTGACTGGAATTGATTTTGATTTGGCTGGTGAGACGCACTGCCGTTTTTTCGCCTGGTCCCCCAAAATCATCCGCAACCGCCTTCCCGCCTTCCTTTTTTCCATTCCGAGGAGCCTTTCATGAAACGAACCGATCCCCGAAAATCCGCGTCCGCGCCCGCTTTCCGCCCGTATGGCTTTACGCTCGTTGAGCTGCTGGTCGTCATTGCCATCATCGGCATGCTGGTCGGTCTGCTTCTCCCGGCAGTCCAGCAGGCACGCGAAGCAGCGCGGCAGATGCAGTGCAGCAATAATTTGAAGCAAATGGGGCTTGCCGCCATGAACCTGGAATCGACGAGCCGGCATTTTCCAAGCGGCGGCTGGTGGTGGCCGTGGGAGGCGGACGCCGATCTTGGATTCAGATACCAGTGCGGCTCGTGGGCGTACTCACTGCTTCCGTTTCTCGAACAGCAGGCAATGTGGGCCATGGGACAGGACGGCGTCGAGGATCCCAAAAGCGGAAACCAGTACACGGAAGCCGCCAAACGCTGCGAGATCCCGCTTCCGGTCTTTTACTGTCCTTCCCGGCGTACGGCCGTCACGTATCCGCTGAAGGGGGGAGGAAACTCAACGTGCAAAAACGCAGACCGCTCGAAGCTCACGAACGTTTCCAAATTGGATTATGCGGCATGCACCGGAGACAATTACGCCGTTTATGAGGCCAGCAATTACGCCAACGCGAAAAAGGAGATCCCATCCCGTACCATCGCTTCGGACTGCCAGAGCGGCGCGACATTCCCCACCAGTGCCGTGACGATGGGAGAGATCCGCGACGGCACGAGCAATACCATGCTCTATGGCGAAAAGTACCTGAACGCCAATATGTACGCGACGATCGAGGACGGCGATGACCAGACCGCCTGGTGCGGCGCGGACAATGACCGGTTGCGCAAGACGAAAAACGACACAGTCTGCATTCCCCGGCAGGACCGCGGCGGAGTCAGCAGCACAACGAGTTTCGGAAGCACGCACGCAGGCGCTTTCGGGATCACACTGTGCGACGCTTCCGTACAGAGAATTTCCTATAGTATCGACTTGGAAACATTCAGCTATCTTGGCAAAAAAGCTGACGGAAAAGCATTCACGCTGGAATGATGCTCCAGATCCGCAAAATACGCCAGCTCCGCCCAAAACCGGAAAATTTCAAATCGCCAATCAAACTGAAAGACTGCGAAATACCATGAAAAAATCACGAAAGAATCCGAGTATCCGTCCCCTGTCCGCCGCAGCGTTCCTCACGCTTTCGGTCTCAGCCCTCAATACGGTGGACGCCGTGAATGCCGCCGCGATCACTGACGCGAACTTCAACGCTTCAGCGAATTACGCCGAAAGCGTCTCTTTTGACCTGACCGGCTCCCAGACCTGGTCCGGCGTCATTTCCGGGGCCTCCAGCACGCTGACCAAGACCGGCGCAGGGACGCTCACCATCTCTGCGGACCAGACGTTCCAGGGCGCGACGTTCATTTCCGGCGGTGCCCTCTCCATCGGAAACGTGAGCCGGCTCGCTTCCTCCTCCGGGATCACGCTCTCGAACGGCGGAACGCTGAAATACACGGCAAAAGCCGGAACGCTCGCTCCGACGCTCACCGTGGGAGCCGGGGAAACCGGCACGGTCGAATTCAAGAGCGCGACCTCTGAGACCCTCTCCATGAATCTGGCCGGAAGCGGAAAGATCGTCCTGGCCGGAAATTCAAACGCGACCGGGACAGGCAACGTGAACTCTTTCGTCATCCGCTCCGACTCCGCATTCACCGGCGACGTGGAGATCACGGGCGGAAAGATCCGTCTGCTCGGCGACCTGCCGAAAGTCAACTCCATCATTCTCAACGGCGGCTCCGTCATGAATGACGCGCAGATGAACATCGGGAACGAAAACACGAAGATCTCCACGGATCTGGTTTTGGGTGAAAAAGGCGGCACCGTCCGCGTCGGGCACAGCAGCAGCCGGATCATCTGGTCCGGAAAGATCACCGGGACCGGTGAGTTCGGCATCGGCGGTGATTCGGGGACCTTCTGCTTCGCCAATTCCGCCAACGATTTCTCCGGCGGACTCCAGATCGGCGACGTCATGAACGGGAATTTCAATCAGGTCACCAAAGCCGAACTCCGAGCAAGCAATTCGCTCGGAACCGGCGTCGTTTCCTTCGGAGCTGGCGCGAATCACTGGCTCGACCTCTACGGCCACAGCATCGTCTCTACGCCGATCGCCGGTCTCTCCGCGACACGTTCCGGAGTGGAAGTCAAAAACTCCAAAAGCACCGTCAGTACCCTGACGCTCAGCGTTCCGGACGGCCAAACGCTCACCTACGCCGGAAAAATGACCGGGAAGATCGACCTCGCCAAATCCGGTGCGGGCACGCAGATCCTGACCGGTACGGGATCCACCCGGACGGGAAACACGACCGTCAATGAAGGCACGCTCCGACTGACTTCCGGAGCCAAACTCGGAGGCGGACTCCTCACCGTCACCGGAACCGGAACGCTGGATCTTGCCGGACTCGCCGACGCGGGCAAAGCGGCCGGACTTGCCGGAAACTCCGCGAACGCCATCCTGACCAACTCCAACGCGGAAACGCCGAGTGCCCTGACGCTTGAACTCACCGGAAATCAGACCTACGCGGGAAAACTCACCGGAAAGCTCGACCTCACGAAAACCGGGACTGGAACGCAGACGCTCGCTGGGGCCGGACTGGGCGCAAACGTCTCCGCGAAAGTCTCGGCAGGCAAACTCCTCATCCAGAATCCAGGCGGAAGCGCGGCAAACGCCTTCACGCTCGACGGCGGAACGCTCGCTTTTGAGAAAAACGGCGCCCTTACCCTCTCCACCAAGATCGACGTGACGGCCAACGGCGGAACCATTCAGTGGATCACGACCGGAACGAACGCGCTGAGTTTCGGCATCAACGGAACCGGTACGACGGAAAACACGGTCCTCACCTTCACCGCCTCAAACAACGCGTCCGGAAACTGCTCGACGATCACGCTGACAGCACTCTCCAATTTCAGCGGAAAATTTGAGATCACCGCCGGCAAACTGAACATCACGTCCATGAATTACCTTCCTGCCAAAGGCCTCATCTTCAGCGGCGGGACCCTCATGCTCAACATTGGCGGAACACAGACCTACGCGGCTCCCATCTCGCTCACAGACGGAACGTTCAGCACCATCCGAAACGGATCGTATGGAACTCACGTCTTTACCGGAAAGATCTCCGGGACCGGCGAACTTGGCATCTCCGGCGACAATGGAACGACCGTCTTCAAGAATTCTGCCAACGATTTCTCCGGAGGACTGGTTATCGGCACACAGAAAAACCGCGGAAACGGCCCTTTCCAGAGCAAAGTCCAGGCCGGCGCGGAAAATGCGCTCGGAACCGGCCCCGTCACGGTCATCGGAGCGTCTGAACAGGGTGCTTCCACCCTCGATCTGAAAGGCTTCAGCCAAAAGATCGGCGGTCTGATCTCCACCGAAAAAGACACTTTCGCCGTCGTGAAAAACTCCGGCGCAGCTGCGGACCTCACCCTGAATGTCGCGGAAGGAAAGGACCTCACCTACGCCAGCGAACTTTCCGGCGCACTGAACGTCACGAAAGACGGCAAAGGGACGCAGACGCTCACCGGCGAAAAGATCCTCTACTCCGGCTCCACGACCGTGAATGACGGGACGCTCAAGATCGATGCCGTCCCCGGCTCCCTCACCGAAACCGAATCGCCCATCCCCGCGCACCAGTTCTTCCTCAACGGCGGAACGCTCTACCAGGTCTCTGCACTGAACGACGCAGCGAAAAACGCGAACTACTCCTTCAACGGCGGTACCCTTTCCGTCACGGGAGTGAGTACCGACCACCTGAACAAGATCTCGATCGAAGCTGACGGCGGAACCATCGACTGGCGCGGAAAAGGGACCGACCAGCTCTACCTCACTCTCGCGAACGGAACCACCGCGGCAAAGGATACCGTCTTCATGCTCAACGGCATCAACGTTACCGGCGGGAACTGCAATTCGTTCCACATCGTGACGAATAATTTCACCGGAAAGATCGGCGTTTCCGGCGGAAAACTCATCGCCAAGACAGACGGTTTCAGCAAATTCTCCGGAGTCGTCCTGGACGGCGGGACCTTGATGTTCAACGCGAATCTCGATTCCCTGAAAAACTTCACCCTCCCGATCGAGCTGACCGAAAACGGCGGCACGCTCCGCGGCGGGTCAAACATCACGTACACGATGAAAGGCGTGATCTCCGGGACCGGTGAACTCGGCATCTCCGGCGACAATGGGCCGATCGTTTTCGCGAACAGCCAAAACTCCTTCTCCGGCGGTCTGAATGTCGGCGCGAACCTCAACATTGGGGACGAAAACAAAGCGATCGCCAAGCTCGGCGCAAACGATGCGCTGGGAACGGGAGTCGTTTCCATCAGCCACGCCAAAGCCTCGCTTGATCTTGCAGGATTCAGTCTGACGAACACGCCGATCGCCGGTCTTTCCTCGACCGTTTCCGGGGCCGTCCTCAAAAACTCCTCCTCGAACGCCAGTACACTGACGCTCCGCGTGCCGGAAGGGAAGAGCGAATCCTACGCCGGGAAAGTCACCGGAAACATCGACCTAGTCAAAACCGGCGCGGGAAACCAGACGTTCACCGGCGCGTACGCCTCCACGGGCGGCATCACCATCGCGGAAGGGACACTGACCTTCGCGGACAATTCGTTTGACCTGCCGAACTCTGCACTCTCGATTGAAGAAACCGGCATCCTCGCGCTGAATGGGGCTTCTCTGGATCTGGGAAGTCTGGACATGGCGCTGGAATCCCTCCTTTTCTTCGACCCGGCCTCCGAAACCATCTCGCTCACGACGGATTCATTCCAGGGCAAGGCCGGAGATTTTTCGCTTAGCTGGAACGGCGTGACGGACACGCTTTTTGGAAATCTTGCGGACTATTTCACCATGGATCCCAATGGTTTCCTCAGTCTCACGGCACTTCCAGCAGGTCCGGATGTTCCCGGCGTCCCGGAACCCGCAGCGTGGCTTCTGCTTCTGGCCGGTCTCGGGATCTTCAAACTCCGGTGCAGGACGTCCCGCAATTAGAGACCGCAAAAAAGATCCATTCGGTACGTACTTGCCGGATGGATCTTTTTTTGGAAGAATCCGGTCCGCAAACGGCACGCCCCCCGTTTTCATTTCCTCTTTTTATGGTAAAATAGTTTTGGATCCAGTGCGTCTGCATCCAGGACAGCACGGAAAAGTACGGAACTTTTTTTTGAGGAAATCATGGCAGAGACTCCGAATCCCAATCCCGAAATTGCAGAAAATCTGGAAACATCTGAAGCTCAGGCTCCGCCGCCCTATGTGCATCTTCACTGCCATAGCGAATACAGTCTGCTGGACGGTGCCGGCTCTCTGAAGCGGCTCGTCAACAAAGCGGCAGAATTCAAGATGAATTCTCTTGCGCTGACGGACCACGGCAACATGTTCGGCATCCTGAAATTCTATCAGCGTGCACTGGATACCGGGATCAAGCCGATCCTGGGCTACGAAGCCTACCTTGCGCCGGACAGCCGTTTCAATCGGCAGTACCCTGCCCGCACGAACTATGCGTACCATCTGACCGTGCTGGCACAGAACCACACGGGCTTCAAAAACCTCCTGAAAATGGCGACGCAGGCGTACACCGAGGGGATGTACCGCAGGCCGAGGATCGACCGGGAACTTTTGCACCAGTACGGCGAAGGTCTCATCATTCTCAGCGGCTGTCTTGGCGGTGAGATCAATCAGCACCTGATCAACGGAAACGAACCGAACTGGAAAGCCGCCTACGAAGTCGCGGAATGGTACAAAAAGGAATTCGGCGACCGATTTTATCTGGAGATCCAGAACAATGGGATCGATCTCCAGCAGCGCGCCGCCCGATTCATGATCGAGATGGCGGAAAAAACGGGGATCCCGCTGGTCGCGACGAGCGACGTACACTACGTAGAAAAAAAGGATGCACCGATCCAGGACATTCTCCTCTGCATCAATACGGGGAAGAAACGGGTAGACGAAGATCGGATGCGGATGGACACCGACCAGTTCTACTTCCGCTCCCAGCAGGAAATGTACGATGCATTTCCGGGTCAGGAAGCCGCCGTCGCACGTTCCCAGGAGATCGCGGACCGATGCAATGTGGAGCTGGAGCTTGGAAAGCGTTTCTTCCCGGTATTCACGCCGCCGGATGGAAAAGACGAAGTCGAGTATCTGCGCGAAGTCGCTCTTGAAGGTCTGCGCGACCGCTATGCCGACGAACCGAAACGGTGGGTCAACGGCGAGATCGGCGGCGATTTTACGAGCGAAGTCTACGAGCGTCTCGAAACGGAGCTGAGCGTCATCAAGCGTCAGGGTTTTCCGAACTACTTCCTCGTCGTGTGGGATTTCGTCCGTGCAGCTCACGAAAAAGGCATTTCCTGCACTGCCCGCGGTTCCGGCGTGGGTTCGCTCGTCTGCTTTGGACTGGGTCTGAGCCGCGTTTGCCCGCTGGAATACGACCTTCTTTTCGAGCGTTTTCTGGACGTTAACCGAAAAGAAGCACCGGATATCGACATTGACTTCGAGCAGGCGCGCCGCGAAGAAGTCCTTCAGTATGTCCGCGACACGTACGGGGCGGACCACGTAGCGCAGATCGGCACGTTTGGGACCATGGCGGCGAAGGCGGCCATCAAGGACGTCGGGCGTGTGCTGGGGTTCCCGGTCTCCTCGGTGGAAGAGATCACGTCGAAGGTCCCCAAAACGCCGAAGATCACCATCGACAAAGCCCTCAAGGCCAACCCGGAATTTCAGGAAGCGTACGATACGAATCCGGAGGTCGCGGAGATCGTGGATCTTGCGAAAGGGTGCGAAGGTCTGGCACGTCAGCCTGGAACGCACGCCTGTGGAGTACTCATTACGCCGCAGCCTGTCGTGAATTTCGTGCCGATGCACACGATCCGCAACAAATCGGGTCTCGTGACGCAATGGGAAGGTGCAGAAGTGGAAGCGTCCGGACTCCTGAAGATGGACTTTCTGGGCCTGCGCAACCTCTCGATCCTCTCGCAGACGATGAACTTCATCAAAGAAACGACGGGAAAAGACATTAATCCGTACCGATTCCCCCACGATAATCAGCCGACCTACGATCTGCTCTGCCGCGGCGAAACGAAAGGCGTTTTCCAGCTGGAAGGGGAAGGGATCCGCAATCTGCTCCAGAAACTGAAGCCGGACAATTTCCGCGACATCATCGCCATGCTCGCCCTTTACCGTCCCGGTCCTCTCGGCGGCGGAATGGTGGACCAGTACATCGACGTGAAGCACGGACGCGCGACGGCCTCATACATTCACCCGGTACTCGAAGACGTCCTCACCGAAACGCACGGCGTCATGGTCTACCAGGAACAGGTCATGCGTATTCTGAACCGTCTCGGAAAGATCGAGCTTGCCGACGCATACAAGTGCATCAAGGCGATTTCCAAAAAGAAGATCGACAAGATCGCGCACTACCAGTCCCAGTTCATTTCCGGATGCCAGGAAAACGATCTGACGGAAAAGGACGCGGAGCACCTCTTCGACCTCATTATCCAGTTCGCGGGCTACGGCTTCAACAAAAGCCACTCGACGGCATACGCAAAGATCGCGTACATCACGGCCTACCTGAAATGCCATTTTCCCGTGGAATTTATGGCCGCACTCCTGACCGGCGACATCGACCAGCGGAATTTCAAGAAAAAGGACAAAACGGTCGAGCATATCGAAGACTGCCAGCGTATGGGAGTGGAAGTCGTTCTGCCGAGCGTCAACACTTCCGCCGCGAGCTATCGGATCGAAGACGGCAAGATCCATTTCGCCATGACTGCGATCAGCGGAGTCAACGAAACGTTCGCGGACGCCATTCGGAAAGAACGGCTCGCCAACGGCCCGTACCTGGATCTTTTTGATTTCTGCGAGCGCAATGCGGTCAACAAGATCCCGCGTTCGACGCTCCTTTCACTCCTGGACGCCGGCTGTTTCGACTGTTTCGAGGGGAACCGAGCCCAGCTGGAAGCCGTCCTTGACCGGGCGATCCAGGCAGGCGAGGCGACGGTCGCAGACAAGCGCAGCGGCCAAATGTCCCTCTTCGATATGTTTGAGCCGGCCTCCGCAGAAAGCGGTGAAAAGAAAAGAGAAGTCATCGATCTCCCGGATATTCCGGAATGGCCGGACAAGGAAAAACTGGCGCGCGAGAAAAAAGTCCTTGGCTTTTACCGATCCGGACACCCGCTGGCAGAGTACCGCGAATCGCTCCAATTCCACTGCACACACAATACTACAGGAGCAAAAAACCTTCCGCACATGACGCAGGTCGTGCTCGGAGGGATCGTCGGCCAGCTGGAAAAAAAGGCGACGAAATCGAAAAACGAACTCTACGCGCGTTTCGAGCTGGAGGATGAAGAAGGCACGATCCCATGTATTCTCTGGCCCCGGAAATACACAATGTACGGCGACTGTCTTTCACCGGATGCCGTGATCCTCTGCGTCGGATCGATCGACAATCGGAAGCAGCAGGAAGAAGCACAGGCTGCCGAAAAAGCGGCGAAACTCGCGAAAGAAAAAGCGGAACGCGAAGCAAAAGAAGCGAAGGAAGGCAAACGTAAGCCTCCGAAGGACCAGAAGGGCGCATTGCAGAACCTCTCGGATGATGACGAGGACGACGACGATGACGATGATCTGGACACGATGGGCGACGATTCCCAGGATGATGATTCGGGGGATTCCGGAGGCGGCGGGATCAGCAGCGTGAGTTTCCTCATCGACAAAATCGTGACGATCGAGAGCCTTCGCCGCGACTACACGGAGGGACTGCGGATCCGCATTTTCGAAGAAGACCATACTCCGGAAACACTCAAAACACTGAAAGAGATCCTGCGGTCTTCCCCCGGAAGTGAACGTCTGGAATTGGAGATCTTCACAAAAGACCGAAACCGCGTGGTCATGCAGTGCGATTTCACGCTGAAAGCGACGCAGGAGATCCTTTCGCAGGTCCAAAACCTCCTCGGCATTCAGAATGTCCAGCAGATCATCCGCAAGATCGAACCGGAAAAACGTGAAGAACCGGCCTGGAAAAAGAACCGGAGATCCTGGAAACGGGATTCCGATTCCTGATTTTCCATCGAGTGATTCAGCAGCCCGCGGCGTCCAAAACCTGAGGTTTCCAAATCGAATATTTTCGAAACAAATGGTCGGCATGTCCATACCTTTTCAAAAAAATCCCATTGATCCCCTGGAAAAGGAGATTCCCCAATGAAACTCACATCATGCATGACTTCCAAAGGACCGCGTGCAGCTGCGGTCGTGGAGGATGGAAAGAAGCTCGTTGTTTTTGACTGCTCCGTCAAGGAACTTTTTGAACAGGAAAACTGGCTGGCAAAGGCGAAAAAGTTCGTTGAGGACACCCTCACGGCACGGCGTCCGCCCTGTGTCGCCGCGATGGAAGATGCAGAACTCCTTCCGCCGGTCCCGGATCCGCAGAAGATCGCCTGCGTCGGTCTGAACTATGCCGATCATGCCGCGGAAACCGGAGATTCTGTTCCGGACCATCCGGTCATCTTCAACAAATTCCCGACCGCACTGAGCCAAAACGGTGCCGTCGTGCCGATCCCTGCCGTCTCGGACAAGATCGACTACGAAGCGGAACTGGTCATCGTCATCGGCAGGAAAGGGCGGGATATTTCCCCGGACTGCGCAATGGAATACGTCGCGGGCTACTGCTGCGGAAATGACGTCTCGGCACGCGACTGGCAGATGCGTCCCCCCGCGAGGCAGTGGTTTCTCGGAAAAACTTTCGATGGTTTCGCGCCGATCGGTCCATGGATCGTGACGCCGGATGAGATCCCGGATCCACACACACTCAAGATCCAGATGCGCCTCAATGGCCAAATCATGCAGGATTCCAGCACGAGCCGATTCATCTTCAGCGTCCCGTTCCTGATCCACTGGATCTCGCAGGTCTGCACGCTCCTGCCGGGCGACCTGATCTTCACCGGTACGCCTCCGGGAGTCGGAATGGGCCGCGATCCTCAGGTCTTTTTGAAGTCCGGCGACGTCTGCGAAGTCGAGATCGAAAAAATCGGTGTCCTGCGCAATGAGTTCCGTTAACCCAGAAGTCTTCGCTATTCCATCCCCCCGCAGTACCAAAAAGTCCGGTTTTCTGCGGGGTTTCTGAAAAAAATTTCCACTCTGGACTGTACAAAAGACAAAAATTCTGCTAAACTCTCCTCCACAGTATTTTCGGAAACGTTCCGTGAAATGAAATACTCCGAAAAAATCGGATGATTTTGCCTGAACAGGATGAAAAACAGATTCACGCAGGAGACAGAAACGCAGTGAAGCCGGAAGATTTTGGTCTGAAAAACGATTGGGAACCGGAAGTTTCGGGGACAGGATCCCCTGACGCAGAAAGTCCGCTTTCAGACAGTTCGATTTGGGGATCCCTGGAGGAGAATACCCTCTGGGACCTGGAGAACGGCAAAAGTTCAACGCGTGAGCTGTTTGAGAGTTCCGTCAGCTTTCTTTCCAGTCTGATCTTCCACCTCCTTCTGCTGATCGTTCTCCTTCTCTGGAGTTCCGCGATCCCGCAGGGAACAGGTACGGCTCTGCGCATCCAGATGGAGTTCACGGAATGGGAAGAAGATGCCGAGACGTGGGATGAGATCGAAGACATGGAGGCTGCCGTCCTGATCGAAACAGAGGAAGAAACCGGAGAAACGGCCGAGGAGGAGATCCTTCCGGAAGACGTAATGGAAACCGAAGAACCGGAGGAAAACGCCTCGGAAACGGAGCTGGAGACGGAAATTTCAGACGCAGAAAAAGCGGCGGAAGAAGCTCTTGAGTCGCTTGACCTGACGGATGCATCTCCTGCAGACCCAAATGAGACCGGGAAAGAATCCCCCGCTGACGAATGGAGCCCGACGCCGACCCGCACCGGTGAACAGGAAAGCTGGACTCCCATGGGAGGAGGCCGTTCCTTCCCGACCGGCGGCGGGATCGGTCCCCGCACCGACGCGGCAGCCCGAAGGAAGATGCTGGAATCTGCGGGAGGAAACGACCAGAGCGAACGTGCAGTAGAACGCGGACTTGCCTGGATCGCGAGACATCAGCAGTTTGATCCGAAGAAACGGTACTTCGGCAGCTGGAGTTTTGACCTTTCCCGGTTCGGCACGCCCAATTCCGGAGAAGCGACTTCCCGTACCGCAGCGACAGCACTTGCGCTCCTTGCCCTCATGGGCCATGGAAACACACGAGAGGAAGGCCAGTACCGACAGGCCGTTCAAGAAGGGATCTACTTTCTTTCCACTCAGGCCAAGAGCCGAAAGGATCAGCCGGGATACGATTTTCGCGATTCCCCGGACAGCCGCGGAATGTACGGCCACATTCTGGCGACGCTGGCTCTGTGCGAGGCATGCGCGATCGAAACGAAAAAAGACCCGAACCTTCACCAGCTCGCAAAAGGCGGGATCCTTTGGCTCCTTCATGCGCAGGATCCCAACGGCGGCGGTTGGCGCTACCAGCCTCACGAAGCGGGAGATGTCTCCGTGACGGCCTGGGTCGTCATGGCACTGAAGAGTGCGCAGATGGCCGGTTTCGAAATTCCGTCAAGCGCGATCGTGAAGATGGATCTCTTCATGGACTCCATCGCCCGGGATGAAAAAGCACAGTACTCCTACCAGCCGGGCAAAGCACCGATCCCCTCAACGACCGCCATGGGACTCGTGGCGCGTGTTTTCTCTGGAACGCCGAAAAATGCGAAATTCCTTGATGCCGGTACCCAGCTGATCTCGGAATGGGGATGCGATGAATCGGATCTCTACTACGATTACTATGCGACGCTCCTGTTGAGACACTACGGCGGCGAGCGGTGGACGACCTGGAACCAGGAGATGCGCGACTATCTCATCCTCACACAAATGCAGTCCGGGAAAGATGAAGGAAGCTGGTTTTTCACGGAGCCGGAAAAGACGAACAATCAGATCGGCGGCAGACTTTATACGACGGCACTGGCGGTCATGATCCTGGAGGTCTACTATCGCTATCTGCCGATCTACCAGGAAAAAACCGCAAATTAAACAGAATGCCGGTATTTTCGGAGCATTGATCCCCTTTCAGGAACCGAGAACGAGGCGAAAAAGAGGAGAAATTTCCGGCATTCCACAAAACAAACAGGAAAAGCGGCATAAAAATGCCGCCGTTTTTTCGAAATCCCCAATTTACTGTTCCCGGAACGTCAGCCAGCTCTGAACCGCCACGACGAGTGCCGCGGCCAGAAAAATGACGTCCATCATGATGCTTCCCTGCTTGAACGGGATCCCCATACTCAGGTCCAAAATAAAAACGACCGCAAGGATCAACGAAAGCGCCAGTGAAAAAAGGCAGAGGATCTTGGACATAATGAAACTCCCCAGGCATCACGGAACCAGACCGGTCCCCTTTAAATTTCTCTAAAAATTTCAAACCAGTCTCTTTCCCCAAAAGAAAAAAGACTTTTCCGAATCTTATTCTAGCACAGGTTGCGGTTTTTGGCTACCGGGGGGAGGCGATTTTTCTCATAAAAATAAAAAATACCATAAAAATTTTACCGAAACGACCGAAAAAAACGGAAAACACATTGCGCGAATTTGAATTTTTTGCTACAATTCCCGCGAAATGCGGATTTTATCCAAATTCCGCACACCAAAAATTTTATTTCCGTCGTTTCAAAGACCCGCCGTGCCGTCCGACACGCGCCGGAAATCGTTTTCCTTTAACGCCGTCACGCTCATGAAAGTCATCGTTTTTGAAGACCAGCCGGTTTGGAACCTTTACCCAATCACCATTGGGCGCGGAGCGTTCGCCATTACGTGCGGGTCTCTGCGAATGATCGACGTCGTCCTTCAGATCCCCAGTTCCGCCGTCGGGTTTCTATGCCGACCGTACCTGGAGGGGATCTCCCGGTACGATTACTCCGAACCTGGGTTCTTCTTTGGGCATCAGGCGGTCCTGGCCGAACTTGAGAATTGCGCACCGAACGAAAATATTCTGCTGCTGAACGCCAGAATGGTCCCAAGTATCCAGCTTCTCCCTTTTTTCCGTGAATGCATTCGGAAAAACGAGCACTGTGCGTTTCCATGGCAAACGGACCTTGCGTGTGCCTGCATTCCTGCGGAACGGCTTCTGAATGTCCTGAAAGCACTTCCGGAAACGCTCCATCCCACGGCCGTCCTGCCGATCGATTTTGCGGCACTTGCGCGGGATCTTCCCCAGTGTTTTGAGCATCCGCTGGAACTTTTCGACTATCCGCACGATGTCGTCCGAAGCCACGTGGAGATCTTCAACTCCAATCTGGAGTACCGCATTCAGCACACGGTCCCCTCACAGACTGGACAAAACGGTACACGATGGACCAACGGAAAATGGACGGAGATCCGGGACGGAGTATTCGTCGGACAAAACGTCCGGTTCGGCGACTACCTCGTGACCGACACGACAAACGGCCCCATTCTCGTGGATGAAGGCGCAAGCATTGGTCCGTTCTGCTATCTGAAAGGCCCGGTTTACGTCGGACCGCATTCCAAAGTCATCGAACACTCCGCACTGAAAGATTTTGTGGGACTGGCACACACAACGAAAGTCGGCGGCGAAGTAGAATCCTCAACGATCGAACCGTACACGAACAAACAGCACCATGGTTTCCTCGGACACTCTTATCTTGGAAGCTGGATCAACCTTGGGGCAGGCACGTGCAACAGCGACCTGAAAAACACGTACGGAAGCGTTTCCATGCAGTACAAATCGGGCCGGGTCGCGACGACCATGCAGTTCCTCGGATGCATCATCGGCGACTATTCCAAAACCGCCATCAACACGAGCATCTTTACCGGAAAAACGATCGGGAGCTGCAGCATGGTCTATGGTTTCGTTACGCGGAACGTCCCCTGTTTCGTGAACTACGCACGTTCCTTCGGACAGTGCACGGAATTGCCGGTGGAGGTCATGATCAGCACGCAGCAGAGAATGTTTGAGCGTCGAAATGTTCGCCAGGAGAAAGTCCACGTCGATCTTCTCCACCAAATGTTCTCTCTTTCCACGGGAGAACGCCAGATGGAAAATGAACCGCTTTCCCTCTAACTCCCGAAACGGACGTCCTTTCATTTTCAAAACAGTTTCGGTCCCCTATTCCGTTCCATTCGCCATTCACCCGTTTTCCCATTCATCCACTCAACCTTTTCAGATTTTTTTGCGAATTTAAGACATGATCATCACGATAGACGGTCCGGCAGGCTCCGGAAAAAGCACGATAGCACGCAGGCTCTCAGAAAAGCTTGGTTTTGAGTACCTCCGAACCGGCCTGATGTACCGTGCAGTTGCTCTCGCGGGCCTGCGCCAAAATGTCAACTGGGATGCCCCGGAAGAACTGGTCCGGATCGCCAAAACGATCTCCCTGAAAATGGACGGTCCGCGGATCTTCCTCGACGGCGAAGAAGTCTCGACGGAAGTCGAAACGCTCCGCGTTACGGAAGTCACGCGCTACTCCGCCGGCAATCCGGAGATCCGGGAACTCCTTACCAAAATGCAGCGGGAGTATGCACGAAGCAAAAACTGCATCACGGAAGGGCGCGATCAGGGAACGGTCGCCTTCCCGGATGCGGAGTGCAAGATCTACCTGGACGCGACGCCGCAGGAACGTGCACGCCGCCGTTTTGAGCAGAAAAAAGCTCTTGGCGAACCGGCAGACTACAACGAGATCCTCGCCGGGATCGAACGCCGGGACTTCGAGGACTCCACGCGCCCGATCGCGCCTCTGAAACCCGCACCGGATGCCGTCCGCATCCTTTCGGATGGTCTGACGGTCGAAGAAGTCGTCGAAAAAATCATCGAAACGGTGGAAAAGCACAGTAGAACCAATCCCGGCTGAACCAGCTGGACAGCAAAACGCAGCGAGCGTGTTTCTTGCCGATTTATTTTCATTCACCCTTAATTCCAAATTACCGTATGAGCCTGTTCGATCGATTTTATTATCAGATGTGGGTCATCATCACCTACACATTAAGCCGAATATTTTTTGGTTTACGCTACGTCCATTCCGAGCGCGTCCCGAAAGAGGGCAAGGTCGTCGTGATCGCCAACCATCAGAGTTTCCTTGACCCGCCGCTTATTGGGATCGGTACAGGAAGACCGTGCCACTACATGGCGCGCGACACACTTTTCAAGGGACTTTTCGGCTGGCATATCCGCCATCTGAATGCGTATCCGGTCTCGCAGACGAAAAATCCGATCCAGGGGATCAAGGAAACGCTGAAGCGTCTGAAGCAGGAACAGGCTGTCCTGATCTTCCCGGAAGGGACCCGTTCCGAAGACGGAAATCTGGGAGAATTCCAGAAAGGGATCATCGCCGTCGCCCGAAAAAGCAAAGCACCGATCCTTCCGTGCGTCATTCAGGGAGCTTACGATGCGTGGCCGCGTCATGCAAAACTGCCGCATCCGCACAAAATCACCGTGACGTACGGAAATGTACTCTCCACGGAAGAGATCCAGGCGATGTCGGAGGAAGATCTTCTGGTCCATCTGAAGAACCAGATCGCTGAAATGCTCGGCGAGACAGACAAGATCCAGCCGCTTCCAAGTCAGGTTTCAGCCAATGAAAGTACGGCGGAAAGGGAAACGAAAGGAACTGCCGAATGACTCAAAAACCATGGCTCGCAACTATCTTGACCAATGCGGATCAGCTCCCGCCAATGGAAGCAGTCCAGGCGTCGCTCAAAAAGATCCCCGGATACGAAACGCTCCAGTTTGAGCCGGTCTCGCAGGAAGCAAACCACTACGTTTTCCGAATGCACTCCGCACTCCTTGCGGTGACGCTGACGGAAGTGCAGGCCGATCCGGAAGCCGCTTCCGTACCATTCTCCGAGTTGAAAAAAGCCTGCTCGCGTGCCTGGCACTGGGTCGATGCCGCCATGGAAGTTCCCAAAGCAAATCGCCAGCTTCTTGCGGCAGTTCTTCCGGATGAAGATGGTCTCGAACCGCTCGACACAGCCCTTCTTTTGACCTGCCTGACCGTCGCGATCCTGAAAAATACGCCGGCATTCGCGGTCTACTGGAACTGTTCCGGAATGCTTCACGAGCCGCTTTCTTTCATGGAACACGCCGTCGGCATCAACCGTCAGACCATCCCGGTGGAACTCTGGGTCGAGTTCCGTCTTATCCTGAATTCCGACCTCACCCTCTCCATCGGCACCTGGGGCATGAAGGCTTTTGCGCTCGCAGAACTGGAAGTCTCCCACTCACGGCACGATGCCCAGTGGCTTCTGCGCTGGCTCTTCAATCTCGCGCATCTCATGCTTGAGAACGGACCGCTCGACACGGAGATGGAGCACACATTCGGACAGTCGGACAAAGAATCGTTCACCCTCACTTACGCACGTTCCGCTCCGGAGATCCAGCGCGACGGTCTGGAGGACGTCCTGAACGTTCAGTTCGAGATTTCGGAGAAACCGCGTTCCGATTTCTGAATTTTCAAAAGATCCGGTCCCGAAATACATCGCGAAAGATTCCGCGAAAGGCTTCGGGACCGTGTTTGAAAACGTGCGTTCATTCGTTTTAAAACCGACTTTCTTTGGAAAATTCACCCTGCCGGCACGGATTCTTTCGGCTCGACTTCCGGCATGACGGGATTCATTTGACGCAATTTGCTGAGTGCCAGGATCTCGATCTGACGGATCCGTTCTTTCGTGACGCCAAGTTCTTCACCGACCTGTTTGAGCGTCATGGGCGGATAGTTCCGGTCCAGTCCGAAACGGCGGATGATGATCTGCTGCTCGCGCGGCGTCAGGCACTTCAGGACCTCCGCGACCCTGCGCTGCTGGCGGGTCTGCGTTCTTTCAAATTCGACCGGATCGTAAACTTCTTCCTCGCGCTCCACATTGGCTTCATTTTCCAGCGCAACAAACTTTCGATGGTAGCGCTGTTCGTCAGAAATGGCCCGCGTGTAGTTTTTCATGATGGCCCAGCTCGCGTACGTACTGAACCGGTTTTTCCGCGAATAGTCGAACTTTTCGACCGCCCGGATGAGCGACATATTGCCGTCGCTGATCAGGTCAAACAGATTGTTCGTGCTCCCGGCGTGCCGTTTTGCGATGGAAACGACGAGACGCAGATTGGCGGAAACGAGCTGATTCTTGACCTCATTGGAGTCCGCAAAATCATTCTCGATCTGTTCCATCAGCTTCCCGGAAGGCCGGCCCGGATCCAGCGTTTTCCGCAATACCGCAGCCCGCATTTTCAGGTAGTTCATTTTCCGGAAAAGGTGCTGCTCCTGCGCAAACGTCAAAAGAGGCACCGAATAAAGGCTCGCCAGATAGGACGGCAGATTTCCCGGAAGCCTCGGCCTCCTCTGCACAGTCTCGTTCTGAGGCATTTCATCAAGGATCATGCGTTCCTCATCGCTCCCCTTTTCCGCAGTTTCGATCTCCGGACACGACACGAACTCCAGATCCATCTCAAGGATCCGTTTTGCCCGGGTCTCCGCCACGATCCGATAGATGCTCGTCTTGGTCCTCTCATAGCGGGCAGAAAGTTCCTCCATCCGCATCCCCTGACGAAAATCCTCAAGAAGCTGATTCTTTTCCCGATCCGTCAGCGTCCTCTGATATTTCGGAAAAATAGCATCCTGCGGATGGTGTGCATCGTGGTTCTTGAGCGTGTAGCGGATCGTTTCGGCACTGCGTCCCGTGTTTTTCGCCAAAGTGCGGATGACTTCCGTCAATTTCTTCCCCACCGCCGCCATTCTTGCCGCACGTTCCACGATCTCGAGCTTCTCCAACGGGGACATCTGCGAGAATTTTCGTCCCTTTTCCACCCGTTTCGGCTGCGCCTCGGCAAATGCGCGAAGTGCTTCTCTGCGGATGACGATCCGATTTCGGCTTGCGATCAGACGCTTTTCGCTTTCCAGCCCCTGCTTTCGCCACCGGGAGATCGTTTTCGTCGAAACATTCAGTTCCTTTGCGGCCTCTTCCACGGTCAGAAAGTCCGATCCCGGAGTCTTTCCATCCCGCATTTCGAGATCCTCCCCTCCATCATCCATAAACGGTTCCGCTGCAAGCCCGTGAGCGTTCGGTTCCTTTTTCTCCGACTCCTTTTTCCCCGGCTCCCAAACCATTTCCTGTCCGTCGGCGGCAGAGACCGTACTTTCCCAACCGACATTTCCTGCATTCCGGCTTTTCTCGATCCAGTTTCTTTCCGAAAACAGATTTCGATCATCTTTTCTCATCGTGTCCCCCGACCTGATTTCCAAACTCAACTTTTCCGAACAGGCAAAATACACACGCCTCACTTTCTATTATGGAGGATATTTTGACGTCAGGCTAAGCAATTTTGGCAAAATGAGCAAGATGTGCGTAGTGTACATGCCCTCGTATTCGCCAAAATTCTCGCGACCCCAATATTTTTCAACAAAAAGTTCACTCCGTTTTTTTCCATCATTTCCAGGACGCTGAATTCCGTTTTTTGCGGTTTTTCAGCATCGATCCATTTCAAAAATCTCATTTTGGGAGACATTTGCGCGATTTTGGCAGAAAATTTCAGAAAAATTCCGAAAAGCATGAGATCCATGAAAAAAATTGGCTCCTCCTGAAAAAATCTCAGTGCATCAAACGCACTAAAACGTTTCCCGTTTCCCGTTTTTTCTGGAGAAATGCGGGTCCTTTGTCCATTTTTCTTTCCATTCCGAAATTCGAAAATCCGAAATTTTCCCTTGACAGGATCCCGCTTTTCAGCTATTCTTCTTTCAGGAAAGAATGTACTGTGCTCTCCCGGCTGTTCGGGCGAGGCATTCTTTTCCTTTCAAAAGTTTCCGTTCAGGCACCCTCATGTCCCAGTCCCCGAAACCGACTCCGCCAGCCGGCCCTCAAAATACCGTCTCCCCCCAAACGGAACGTTCGGCCGTCCCGACGACAACTGGTCCCAGCACGGCGAGTTCCAGCACGGCGAGTCCCGGCACAACTGGACCAAAAACAGTTCCGCACGAAACATTCTGGTCCTCATGGGGAGTGTCGCTCGTTTTCCATGCACTGCTTTTTCTCGTCCTGACGTTCACCATTGCACAGACCGTCCCGGAACCGAAAAAAGGGATCACGGAAGAGGAAACCGCCGAAGTCGGCATCGCCTTCAGAACACTGAATGAAGAAAAGGTCCTCTACGAATCCGCAGCAGACAGTATGGAATCCACTGAAGAGGCGGCAAATGCGGCCAACGAACAGTCTTCCGAAGAGGCTTCCCAAAAAACGGAGGCAGAGATCGTCGCGGCACTTTCCTCAGCATTTCAGAGTACGGATTCCCCGGAGATTCCGGACGTCCCGGTCTCAGCTCCCGGTCTGGCCCCATCCTCTGGGAACGGCAGTTCCGGTCTGGACCGCGTAACGGATGGTCTTGGCGACATTACGGGGATCGGAAGCGGCACATTTGAAGGTTTCGGTAAAGGGACCGTCTCCTGCTTTGGAACGACGGGCGAAGGAAATACTTTCGTCTTTCTTTTCGACCGTTCCGCAAGTATGGAGTACCGTCCGACGCAATCCTCTCCCACGCTGATGAACGCAGCCAAAAGGGAACTTCGCCGAAGTCTGCGAATGCTCCAGTCGAACCAGCAGTTCCAGATCATTTTCTACTGCGGTCTCGAAGAAGATTTCCTCCAGTACGAAAAGGACCGGCTCCTTTTCGCGACCCGGGAAAACATCACGAACGCAGAACGTTTCCTGAACTCCATCCTTCCGTTCGGCGGAACTGACCATCGGACGGCACTGCTGCGCGCACTGAATCAGCGTCCGGACGTCATTTTTTTCCTGACAGATGCCGACGAAAATGAAACCGCCCTGAATTCCGCTGATCTTGAGCGGATCCGAAAAAATGCGGCAGGCACTCAGATCAACGCCATTCAGTTCGGCAATGGAGGCCGACCTGCCGGATGGCTTAAAGCTCTCGCGGAACAAAATGGCGGCCAATTCATTTACCTGAACGTCGAACAGCTGAACCAGAGGCAGACCCCATGAAAAGAACGTCCCGATCTTCCTGCAGACGGATCCTGATCTCCGTCCTCGTTCTTTCCGTTTTCGCACCGTTGAACGGACCATCGGAAAACGCGGAACGCCATTCCATTCTCAGCCGTTTCCTTTTGGAGAACTGGACCGCGAGGATGCAGAGTTCCCTTCTTGCGCAGACACCGCGTACTTTGTCCCATGCCTCCGCATCCGGAAATGCCGATGAAAGCGCGATCCCGCGAGGCCGGGAAGTCGTGGAGATCCTGGACAGAAACGACGGCAGAGGATTCTCGCGGCACACGGGGATCGTCGAAAGTTTCGACCGAAACGGCCTCATTCTGAAGACGTCCGACGGTTCCAAAACGTTTGCGCCTCATCTCGTCCGCAGGATCCACTATCGCAAATCGGGAGAGCATCAGCAGGCGGATCTGCATTTTCGCCAGAAGAATCACCGGGATGCACTCGCGCTCTACAAAAATGCGCTCATCTCGGCAGAAAAACGCTGGGTCGAGGTCGAGATCCGGGCACAGATCATCCGGTGCGAAACGGCTCTCGGATTTCATGCGCAGGCGGTAAAGGATTTTGCCGCACTGACGGAACTGGAACCCGAAATGCCCGATTCCGTGTTCTCGTGCATTCCGATGGCCTGGCAGACTCTTCCCGGAGATCTTCAGATCGAAAAAACGGCAAAGGAACTCATGCGTACTCAGGGAAAGACTCCTTCGACGGCAGTCATGTGCGGCAGTTTTCTGCTTTTTTCACCCGGAGGAAAAGATGCCGTTCAAAAAATGAAAGTTTTCGCGGCACACAAAGAACCGCGGATCGCCTCTTTGGCACAGGCGCAGTGCTGGCGTCTCGAAATGATGGAGATCTCGCCGGAAAAAGCGTCCGAATGGCAGGAACAGCTCGAGTCCTTTCCTCCGGAACTCCGCGCAGGTCCATCCTTCCTGATCGGCCAGGCATTCCTTCGGCTCAAAAAATACGATTCCGCGGCCCTCGCATTCCTCCGGACAGCTCTGCTTTATCGCGAGGATCCGACACTCAGCGAGGAAGCCCTTCTTCAAGCTCAAAAAGCCCTTGAGCTTGGCGGCAAACCAGAAGAAGCCGCGAAATTAAAAATCGGGACCTGAACCCGTATTTTTCAGGAGGCAGACGGTCCCGCCGTCACGTACATTTTGAAATTTTCGTTCCCTTGAACCATTTTTTATGGAAGGAACCTCATGATCGAAATCATTGCATCCGGTGGACTCACCGGCCTCGTCATTCTCCTGCTTTCCGTCACAGCAGTCGCGTTCGCAGTCCGTTTTTTCCTGACGATCCGCCGGGAAAAGATCGTCCCGGAAAAATTAGCGGAAGATCTGCGTGAACTTCTCGCCAACGGTCAGCTTCAGGCCGCCAATGACCTCTGCAAAAAAACGCCGTGCCCGCTGGCCAGCGTCGTGAGCATGGGCCTGCTCGAAAATGACGGCGAGTGGAGCGACATTGAGAAGACGCTTGAAGATGCCGTCTCAGAACAGGCCTCGCATCTCTTCCGAAAGATCGAGATCCTTTCCGTCATCGGCAATCTCGCTCCGATGCTGGGGCTTCTCGGCACGGTCCTCGGGATGATCACGGCATTCCAGCAGATCGCCGCGACTCAAGGGTCCGCGCAGGGACCGGAACTCGCACGCGGAATTTACCAGGCGCTCGTCACCACGGTAGAAGGACTCCTCGTCGCGATTCCGAGCATTGGACTGTTCGCCTTTTTCAGAAACCGGATCGACCTTTTCATGGCAGAATTGACGACCAGGATCCAGTCCATCTTCCTCCCGCTGAAACGCTACCGACGCCGACTTGGGAATGTTTCCCGCTCCGGAGGAAATCCTGAAAAAAGTTGACCTCCGTCCTTCCGAAGAACACCCAATACACGGAAAACCAGACCGTCTAAAAACCAGACCGGCACGCGATCGGGATCCCTCGGAAAATCGGCACTTGAGGTATTTGATCCAGAACCTGGCCGTTTCCGGCGGGAGAACGGGCTGGGCAAACTTCAGATCCCCCGAAAAGAACGAAAAAGCAGGAAAAGGAAACGGAACGATGAAAGCTCCGCAATACACAGGCTCCGCAGCCGGATTCAACATGACGCCAATGATCGACGTCGTGTTTCTGCTCATCATTTTTTTCCTCGTAGCCAGCCACTTCACCAATCAGGAAAATGCAGTCGAAGTGGATCTTCCCAAAGCGGAAAATGGAAACGAGCTCCCGCAGGACGAAATGAATCGGCTCACACTCTCCGTCCCTCAGTCCGGGGAACTCTTCATCGGCGTAAAGCAGATCGCACTGGAGGAACTTTCTGCACTCCTGCTCAAAGAAAAAACGCATCGAAATGAAAGATCTGAACCATTCCAGCTTCGGATCCGTGCCGGACGCAGCGTCCCCTACTCGGAAGTGGAACCGATCCTCCTGGCGGCGGCCGAGGCCGGGATCGCAGACGTCCAATTTGCGGTCATGGAAGAATGAACTCCATTTTCTTCGATCCGTAAAAGTCAATGCGAAAGTTCACGCGAGATCCGCAAAAAATCCCGCAGATCGATCCGAGAACGGGTCCACGCAAACATTCGCGCAGAAACCGTATTTTGAAACTACCGATCCACCGCAACCCAGGATCTCCAAACCCCATGAAGTACCGATCCCCTGCACAAAATGAACATTCCCTGGAGCTTCAGATGACGCCGATGATCGACGTGATCTTTCAGCTTCTGATCTTCTTCATCTGCACTTCGACGTTTCAGATGCCGGAAAAACTGTTTCCGACGCCGATCCAGGCACTTTTCGGCAATCAGCCGTCTGAGCAGACGCAGACCTTCGAGCTTCCTCCCGAGATCCAGGATTTTGAGGAAGTCGTTATTCTGGTCCACTATGAAGAAACTCCATGGTGGGAGATCTACGGAAACCGGATCGAAACGTTTTCCCAGCTCGAAACCATGCTGCGTGCGCTTGCAGAGGAATGTGCGGACGTTCCGCTGATCCTCGACATCGACCCGAATGTCCCGCTGGAAAACGTCATTCAGCTTTACTCAGCCGCAAAACGGGACGGATTCGGAAAAATTCAATTCGCGATTCAAAAACCGGAGAAAGTTTAAGGCAGACGCATGCATTCAAAACCACGCATTCCCCGAAAATTTCTCATTCCGGCAGCGTTTGGAATGACCACCGGTCTTTTTCCGGAACTTTTTTCCGGCCTGATCCTGGGAGTTTTTTCCAGTCTCCCGGGAGAGGTTCCTTTGGAGAAAACTTTTCATTTCCCCACAATTTCCCGGCTGGAAGCCTCGGAGGCGGAGGAAGCTGAAAAAATACGGCAGGATTCTTCGCCGGACAGTCTGTTTCTTGAGGAACTCCTGAAACGCGGACTGTTTCGGCTTGCGGAACTTCACTGTCGGGAACGGCTTGCGCTCCGTTCCATCTCTCCTGCCGTTCAGACCGAAATGACTCTGGAACTGATCCGTGTGCTTCAGGAACAGGCTCTTTGTGCTCCCATGCCGGAAAAAAAGGAACTGGACGCCCAAAGTCAGCGTCTCTACGAAGATTTCCTGAAAGCGCATCCGGAATGTCCATGGCGTCCGGCTCTCGATTTTCAATATGCGGTCGGACTTTTTGCGCAGGCTCGCCGAGCAGAAATGGAAGCTCGTTTCGCGCTGGATCCGCAAGCCGGAATGGAAGAAGCACGCGCCCGGCTTCGTGATGCGATCCGGCTTTTCCTTGAAATCGATGCCCAACGGGAAAAACTGGTCCTGGCATTGGCGCAGGAAGGAACGGTCGGTACCCCGTCCAGTTTAGCCGCCAGAAAAAAAAGGACCCGAAACTCTGCGGCCGAATCGGCCCGGACTGCCTCGCGCTTTGATGGAGATGGACTTTCTCTCTGGGAATTGGAATCCCTGCGGCAGAATCTTGAATTTCAGCTTCTGCTCGCCTACCAGCTCCAGGCACTGACCTACCCGCCGGATTCCCTGGACCGGATCAACGCACTGAAAGAAGCGCAGTCGCGTGCCCGAAGTCTGACGATGATCCCCTCAGGATCGGCCCTTTACTGGAATGCCCGAATCGAGGAGATCCGATGTTTTCGGCTCGTAAATGACCTCGAAAATGCTCAAAAACGGCTTGAAATGCTGGATTCCCAGCGCAGCACGATGCCTGAAGCTACCCGTCTGGAGCTTCTTGCCGAACAGATCCGGTTTGCGTTGGCGAAAGAAGACCTTCCCCTGGCCCTGGAAACGGTCCGGACGGAACTTCACGCAGATATTCTTGGAAGAAACGGCGAGCTGGACTGCGCCATCCTGGAACTGTGGCTCGCGCAATGGGATGACGCGATGAAAAAAGGAGACACTACGGCAGAAACGTCCGTTCATCCCGGTTCAGTATCTTCCGAATCCGCACCTTCCGGTTCTGGAGCTTCTGAAAAGGAGAAAGCTTCCGCTCAAAAACTTCGGGATGAATCGCTGGAGATCCTGAACGCGATCCGGGCCAAAAGTGCGCCCTGGTGGGTCCTGCGTGCCGAGATCCTCTTCAACGGAATGCTGAAAAATGCCGGCGAAAACCAGAATCTTTCCTTCCTCAAACTCGCCGCAGAAAATGCGTGCGTGAATTTTGATCCGGATGCCGTCATCGCCTGCGAAAGACTCTGGAAAGCTGCGGTCTCGCAGAAAGAAACGGAAACGGCACTTCATGCTGCGGAAATGGCGGGTACGCTGCTTTACCGAAACGGAAAGAAAGCTGACTCCGTCACCTGGTTCCGGCGTATAGCCGTCACGTTTCCAGAAGACGCCAATGCGGTACAGAATCACTCCCGCGCAGCCTCCATTCTGGCCGAATGTGTTTCGCAGGAACTGAATGCATCCGAAGGCAAACTGAACGAAACGCTTAATGCCAGACTCGATGCCTACCAGCTCCTCCTCATGGAACATTTCCAGCTCTTTGGTAAAAAGGATCCCAAATTCCTGGAGCGGCTCCGGCAGCTCGAAAACGTGACCCGGATCCGACAGAACTACGCGGAATGCGTGGACGTCTCAATGATCCTCGCAGCCAACACTCCGCCGGAAGCACCAAATTACCGGGAAACGGTCGATTCCTGCTTCCAGACCTGGCGGCTTTACCTCGAAATGCTTGAGCAGAATGCCGCCACGGACTATCCGCAGGCTCTGTTTTCCGCGATCCAATGGAGCAGAACGCTCCCGGGATCCGAAATCCACAGTATGGAAATGGTCCCGTTTCTTCTGCGTCTGAACCGTCTCCATACCAGGCTGGCACAGAAGCAAACGTCCGATATGGAACTCCCGGATGCGTCGAAAAAAGCTCTTCAAAAGCAGATCGTTCAAAAAGAGATCCAGCTTTTCGACAGCATGAAACCGCACCTCGATACATTTCCGCCGGAGATCCGGGACGAAGTCGAGCAGATCGGCGCACACGCACTGCTCCATAGCGGGAAACGACAGGAAGCATTTCCATTTTACGAACAGATCGCGGGCAAATTTCCCAATCGTCTGGAAGTCCAACTGACCTGGGGACGACTCCTGGCGGAAAATACGGAAAAGAACGAAGCAGCAGAAAAAGAAAAAACGGCTGAAGTTCGGCAGAAAGCTCTCGATCAGTGGCGCAGGATCGAAAAGCATGTTCCAGACCGGTCTTCCGAATGGTTTGAGGCCAAATACTGGATCATTCGGCTTCAGTGGGAACTGGGCGAAGAAAAACTGGCGGCACGGCTTTTCCGTACGTTTCGGATCCTGCATCCTGATTTCGGCGGAAAAGAATGGAAGAAAAAATTTGAAGAACTGGAAGAAAAAATGAAAATTTCCTGAAAAAATTTTAGAGATTTTCTGAAAAGATCCCTAAATCAAAACATCTTGGGCCTCATTTCAAAACAACAAAGTGTTTCATTTTGCTACAGTGCTTTATTTTGATGCACTAAAATGAAACACTGCACTTTTTTAAACTTTTTAGAAAATGAAAATCAATTTGGAAAAAGCCTGAACAAAAGTCTCTCATTGGGGAAATATTTCAAGCACCTGAAAAAGATCTTCAAGAGATCAAAAATAAAAAATGAGCAGACAGTTGGGGGCCTGTCTGCTCATAAAAAGGCGGTTGGAGGGTGGAAAAAAGACCGATAAAAAAGCAAGAAAGCCGGTCAAATTTCCCAAAAACCAGCGACTTTTGGGGAAAAGCCGCTGAACCACCTGAAAAAGGAATAAAAAACACTTCAGGGCGCGAGAACGCAGGTTTTTTATTCGTGACTGAAGCGGGGAAAACTTCAGCCGATTTTGATTTCCACCGCCTTTGGGGATAAACGATGAAAATCTCATGGGGAATACGCTTTCGCGTTATGTAAGATATATTGCAAATATTGTGTCATTGAAAAAATCCTTTTCAAAAAATTTTAAAATCTGTGCCAGTATCTTTCAGTACTTTTCCCCCACGCCGATGCTTTTCCCCACATCCAGGATCCTTAATTCTTTTTCCCGCAGTTTCTGCCGTACGTTCCACGGTACTTTCCCTCAAAGGAGATGAAAGAAAAAATGCGCAATTTGGAAAATCCAGACACGCGGATACCGAAAATTTCATGAATTTTATGGGGAAAATGCCTTAGGGTCCATTTCTTTTATTTCGATTTCTGGTATAATAAAATGGCGTAAATTTGAAGAGATCCACGGCATTTATTCTGTCAGGAGGAAAAATCATGAAAGCACTCGTCGTTTTGGCGCATCAGAAGTCCGAGGGCAGCTTCTGTCATGCATTGGCCGGTCTTGCGAAAGAAACATTGACGGCCGCCGGCTGGGAAGTGACGCTCCGGGACCTTTACGCCGAAAAATTTGATCCCATTCTGACGCAGGAAGAACTGGAACTCCCGATCGAAAAAGTTTCCGGCCAGATCCGCGCCGACATTCAGGAAGTACTGGACGCAGACCTTTACGTCATCGTTCATCCCAACTGGTGGGGAATGCCCCCGGCGATCCTGAAAGGGTGGATCGACCGAGTCGTGCGTCAGGGATTCTGCTACGCCTTCACCGCAGAAGGACCGGTCCGCAAACTTGAAGGACGCAAAGGGATCGTCTTCACGACCGGCAATACGCCGCAGGAGATCGAGGTCAGCGTCAACGGTGACCCGCTTGAAAATCTCTGGAAAAACATCATCTTCAAGACGGTCGGCGTCGATGATTTCACGCGCATCAACTTCGCATCCGTCATCATGAGCACCGCAGAAGAGCGGGCCGAATGGCTGAAGCAGGCGAAAGACCTTCTGCTTGAAAAAGCTGCTGACTGACCCCCAAAACCTCTGGGCAGAGAAGATGGCAGGGCCTCTCAATGTTCCCGAACCTCAAGGATTCCGAGATCCAGGGCTCCGTTTTTTTCTGCCGCCTCCAAACATACCCCATTTGAAAGGAGATCCAGACACCATGGCGGAAATGAACTCCGAAATTTTTAATGCGATTTTGAGCGGAAAAAATGTTGACGCGAAGAAATTCGTCCAGGACGCGCTGGATGCCGGCGTCAGTCCGCACGACATCATCACTGATTCGATGATCCCGGCAATGGATGAAGCGGGACGCCGTTTCGAAGCGCATCAGTTTTTTGTTCCCCAGCTCATGATCGCGGCGCGTGCGATGAAGGAATCTCTTGCGCTGCTTTCCCCGATGCTGGCCGCGAGCGGAACGGAGCCCATGGGAAAGATCGTCATTGGGACCGTCATGGGAGACATGCACGACATTGGCAAGAACCTCGTTGCCTCGATGCTCGAAGGCGCCGGTTTTCAGGTCATCGATTTGGGGACGAATGTCGCGCCGGAAAAGTTCCTGAAAGCGCTTCAGGATAATCAGGCGGACATCCTCTGCATGTCTGCGCTTCTGACGACGACCATGCCCGCCATGAAAAAAACGATCGAAGCACTGGAAACGGCCGGAATGCGCGATTCTGTCCGGGTCATGATCGGAGGAGCTCCCGTCACGCAGGCATATGCGGATGAGATCGGCGCTAATGGATACAGCGACAATGCGAACGCCGCCGTCGCACTGGCCCGCAAACTCATGGCTGGCTGAATCCTCTCCCAAAAACAGACGGCACCTCAGAAAACGTTTTCGTGTCCTCAAATGGCCCGAAATGTTTCCGCACACACGAAAGATGCTCCATGAATCAACCGCTGCATTTTGATCCCAAAATCATTCGGATCCACGAACTCCTGCGTCAGGCCGGCGCGACAGACGTTCTGTTTGTCGGCGGTTTTGTGCGGGACCATGTTCTTGGGATCCCCTCGAAGGACATGGATCTGGAAATCTATGGTCTGACGTACCAGCAGATCATCGCAGCACTGCGTCCCTATTTTCGTGTAGGACAGGTCGGACAGAGTTTCAGTGTGCTGAAGATCGACAATGAGATCGATCTGGCGATTCCCCGGCGTGAGCGGAAAACCGGCGTCGGGCACAAAGCCTTTGAGGTCGTCGCGGATTCCTCCATGAGCTTTCAGGAAGCGGCATCCCGGCGCGATTTCACCATCAACGCGATCGGAATGCGGCTTGACGGGACCTTCTGCGATCCGTTCGGCGGACTGGGAGATCTGAAGCGCGGGATCCTGCGTGCTCCAACGGAAGCATTTTGTGAAGATCCGCTCCGTGTCCTGCGCGGGATGCAGTTTGCGGCGCGTTTCGGATTTTCAATGGAATCCCGCACTGTTGAATTTTGCCGGAAGGTCCTGCCGGAATTCAAAACGCTTTCCTGCGAACGGCTCTATACGGAGTGGGAAAAATGGGCACTGAAAGGCAAATGGCCGGAAAAGGGACTTGATGTTTTGCGGGAAACCGGCTGGCTGGAATGTTTTCCGGAACTTTTCGCCATGATGCAGACGGAACAGGATCCGGAAGTCCACCCGGAAGGAAACGTCTGGGAGCACACGCGCAAAGTCTGCATTTCGGCAGCCAAAATCGCTGAAAAACAGAACTTTTCGGCTCACGAACGTCTCTGCCTCATGTTTTCCGCGCTGGTCCACGACATCGGCAAGCCGGCGGCCTGGAAAAAAGACGAAAACGGCAAGATCTCCATGCCGGGCCATGCCGTACTTGGCGCACAAACCGCATTCGACTTTTTTCAGAAACTGCGTGCGCCCCTGAATGTATCCAGGACCATTCGGCCCCTCGTCGCCCTTCACGGCTGGCATTTCCATCATCCTGCGGATCCCTCGAGTGTTCGGCATCTGACCGATGAGCTTGCGCCGGCGTCCTTCCGGCTCTGGCACGCACTCGTTTCGGCAGACAGAGATGGACGCGGACTGCATACACCGCAGGGAGACCTCCTTTATCCGGAATGGGCAAAGCTGGCAGAGGAACTGGATCTCTGGGAAAATCGGCCGCCCCAGATCCTTTTCGGACGCGATCTGATGCATTTCGGGATCCGCCCCGGTGCACAAATGGGTCCTCTCCTTCAAAAAATCCGTCAAGCGGAGCTGAATGGAGAATTCACGAACCACGCAGACGGCCTGAAATGGCTTGAGGGCTTTCTGAAAACCGAGATCCAAGAGTAAACTTTTTCCTGTTTTTTTATTTTCAGATTTTTATTCCAGAAGCAAAGGGAACCGTATGGCTGACTTTTCGAAAACGCTCGCGGCACTGGAAAAAGCTGCGGCTGAAAAACGCATCACCGAATCCGCACTGGAGAACATCCGTCTCTGGCTCACGGCACCGCAGTACGCCAAATATGCGGAAACGATCGAAAAACTCACGGCAGACGAAGAATGGAAGGCTCTGGACGATGCCTTCTGGACGGTCATTCCGTTCGGTACAGGCGGCCGACGCGGCAGAATGTTCCCCGTCGGCACGAACGTCATCAATGACGTGACCATCGGCGAGAGTGCCCAGGGACTCGCATCCTACGTGCTTGAGTACCTAAAATCGACCGGTTCCGACCGCCGTCCGTCCTGCGCGATCGCCTACGACACACGGCACCGTTCCCGTGAATTCGCAGAACTCTGTGCCGGGATCATGGCCGCCAACGGATTTAAAGTCTGGTTCCTGGACGGCTACCGAAGCACGCCGGAAATGTCGTTCATGGTCCGATACAAAAAATGCGACTGCGGCATCATGGTGACCGCCAGCCACAATCCGCCGAGCGACAATGCGGTGAAAGTCTACTGGTCGACCGGAGGTCAGGTCCTCCCGCCGCATGACGTCAGGATCATCGAAAACGTCATGGCGATGCAGGACGTCAAAACATCCGACTTTGCGCAGGCTCTGGAAGCCGGCGACGTCGAATACTGCCAGGATGAAGTCGACGAAGCGTTCATTCAGGCCGTCCTCTCCGTAAGTAAACCGGGACCGCGGGACCTGAACATCATCTACTCACCGCTTCACGGAGTGGGGAGCAGCTGTGTCCTGCCGGCTCTCGACGGTGCAGGATTCAAAAACGTTCAGCTTTTCGGACCTCATGCGGAACCGTCCGGCGATTTCCCGAACGTTCCGAATCATGTTTCCAATCCGGAAAATCCCGCAGTTTTCGACATCATCATCGAAGACGCCAAAAAGCAGGGGAACATCGACCTCATTCTGGCGACCGACCCCGATTCCGACCGTCTTGGAGTCGCCGCGCCGCTGACGTACGAGTCGAACGCGGAGTGGAAGACCATCACCGGAAACCAGATCGGAACGCTCATGGCAGAATACCTGCTTTCCGAAATGAAAGCGGAAGGTAAACTCACGCCGTCGCACTATGTCGTCGAAACGCTCGTCACGACGCCGCTTCTCAAGAAAATCGCCGACGCTTACGGGATCCTGACGATCCGCGATCTGCTCGTCGGATTCAAGTACATCGGCGGCGCGATCGAAGATCACGGACCGGAAAAGTTCGTCATGGGTATGGAAGAATCCTATGGTTTCCTCGTCGGAACGCATGCCCGCGACAAAGACGCGGCTGTCGCTGCGATGGTCTTCTCGGAAATGGCCGCCAAAGCCAAAGCGGAAGGCAAAACAGTCCACCAAAAACTTGAAGAGATCTACGCAAAATACGGCCGCCATGCCGAAAAGGCCTTCTCCATCGCCATGAGCGGCTCGGATGGAATGGCCAAAATGACGGCGCTGATGGAACGTTTCCAGTCGGATCCGCCGAAAGAACTGGCGGGCATGGAAGTCGTGTGTGCGCAGGACTTCGAGCACAGCACGGAAATGAATCTGCGTCTCGGAAAAGAAAAAGCACCGATGCAGGGTCCCAAAGGGAAGCTCGTCATGCTGCATCTTGCCGAAAAAGGCAACTGCGTGGCGGTCCGTCCGAGCGGCACGGAGCCGAAGGTGAAATTCTACCTGTTCGCCAGTCTCCAGCCGGGAGAAAAAGGGGACGTCTACGCTCGTCTGGACGCACTGGAAACGGCACTGAAAGAAACGCTGGAACAGAAATGAGCGAAGGATCTCGACTCTGAATGAGTTCCTTAACGGTACCCCTGAAAGAGCGGCTCAAAAAATCCCGCAGAAAAAACCAGCTCGGTCATTCTGCGGGATATTTTTCAAAATGCGTTCCCAAACATGATTTTCAAAGAATCAGCCCAACCCCAGCCAGAGTGCGAGGAGCGCATTCAGCACCAAAACGCAAACTGCGGCGAACAAAAGCCGATTCTTTTTCAGAGAGATCCCTTTTCCGGAAAGAACCGCCTGCCCCATAGCGAGACCAGAAAAGATCATCCCGATACATGGGACGGCCGTCTGGGTCCATTTGCCGTAGCTGGCCGACACGAGATCGGAGCTGGAAAATGCCGCACTTTCGTAGGCTCCCCAAACTCCCATCAGCACGATCCCGCCGAAAAAACACGCGATCCCCATCAAAAGCGCGAAAAAATACTTAAAGATCGAGTATCTTTGAAGCATTCTGTCCATCTCTCATTTCCTTTCCGAAAAGCTCTCCAAAATCCAGTTTCAGGAACCCCCTTCCATTCAGTCAACTTGCCGGCCGCGCACCATACACGCCCGTTCGTACAGCTGATCGCTCACCGCCATGATCCCCAGGGCCGTGGCCTGAAAATTCACGCAGTCCTGCATTTGAAGCCCCAACCGGCTTCCCGAAAGAACAGCATCCTGATTCGCAGCGAGGAACATGAAATCCCACGAGTAGACTTTCTGCTGATGTTCGATCCTCTTTTTCACATCCTGAACCGTAAATTCCCGACTCGCATTCTCCTCTCCGTCCGTCAGGATCGCGACGAGTACCTTTTCAGGCCGTTCATCTTCCGGCATCGCGGCAAACACGTTCCCAAGATGGTCGATCGCCGTGCAGATCGCGTCATTCATGGCCGTCGTTCCGCTGCATCGATAGTCGCTCATCAACTGCTCTGCCGAAACCTGCGAAAGGTCTGCCGACTGCACAAGATGTTTCACGCTGCTTTCAAACTGAAACAGATCGAAACAGGTTTTCCCAACTTCTTTTTGCTGAGACTGAATAAATTCGCAGAACGTGCGTTTCGTGCTCTCCGTCAGATGCCCCATCGAACCGGAAGCATCCAGCACCACACAGATGTGAACATAGTCTTTCTTCATTTCATTCTCCTTTTATAGAAAATCACAGTTTCTCAATACATCAACGAGTCGATGTTCCAATGTACTCAAAAAAAATTCAAATATTCAGAAGGATGCGGAGCAGCTCAATGCGGTAGAAGGAAACTGCGTCAAACTGCATCGTTTCACGCAGTTTCTCTTCCTCAAATTTTCTTTTAATCCAGAACGGACGGCGTAAATTCGACCCGTTCCGCACTTCCCCAAAGATCTTCAAGACGGAAATAGTCGCGCGTCTCTTCTTCAAAGAGATGGACCACGACGTCCCCATAATCGCACACGATCCACCGACTGTCGCGGTATCCTTCCGTCGTGAGCTTCTGGTCTTTCAGGTCCTTCTCGAAAAGGTCATCCACCGCATCGCTCATCGCATGCAGCTGGCGGTTGCTCGTGCCGGTCGCGATGATGAAGTAATCGAAAACGTACGTCAGCTGACGCAGGTCAAGGATCACGATGTCCTTCCCCCGGTTATCCGCGATGACCTGAGCCGCCATCTTCGCACGCTTCAGCGCTTCGGTCCCGTCACGGGGAACGATGATGTTCGGCATTTCCATCGGATTAAATTTCCGTCCGTCTTCCGCACCTTCCTGGAGATCCGCATTCTCCATCTGGGGATCCTGCTCCGAAAGGACTTCATTTTTCTTTTCTGTCATTTATTTGTTCCTCATTTCAAGGTTCATTTCTTCTTTTTCATTTCTTCCATCCCAAGCTGAATGGAACCATTTTCATTCCGCTGGAACGTAATGTGCCGACGCCATTTCTCTGCCCTTTCGGGAAAGTCCACGCGCGTATGGCCGCCGCGGGTCTCTTCCCGCAGCAAAGCAGCCTGCATGACCAGCATCGAGACCGTAAGCATATTCTGAAGATCCCACCCTACAGTATCATTCTGCTCACCGTTGAATGTGTACCGCTGCCATTGCTGAAGCGTTTCCAGCCCCTCTCCAAGCATTTCGCTGCTGCGTTTTACTCCCGCATTGCGCCACATCAGACTCTTCAGGGAATTGGTGAAATCCTGAAGATGGAGCATCGGATCATACGACGACTCCGTATCGTGCGCCAGCGGAAGGACTTTCAGATGCTTTTCATCCGGAATCCTGGCCGCAGCCTGCGACGCCCCGACTCCGGCAGAAACGCCGTAAACGAGAGCTTCCAGCAGACTGTTCGACGCAAGCCGGTTTGCCCCGTGCAGGCCCGTGCAGCTCGTTTCGCCAATGGCCCAGAGTCCCGGAACGTTCGTCCGCCCTTCCATATCCACCGCGACGCCGCCCATCATGTAATGTGCGCCCGGACGGACAGGAATGGGGTCTTTCGTAATGTCGATGCCGAATCGGGCACAGATCGCCGCGATCCCCGGGAAACGATGACGGATCAGTTCCGGATCCTTGTGCGCCATCGTCAGAAAAACCGTCGCCGAGTTCGTTTTGAGCATCTGCGTCGCGATCGAACGGCTCACGATGTCGCGGGGAGCCAGTTCGGCACGCTCGTCGTACTCCGGCATGAAACGGTGCCCGTTCTTGTCGATCAGGTACGCTCCCTCACCACGGACGGCCTCCGTAATGAGCGACCGACTGCTTCCGGCAACGTAAAGGACCGTTGGATGAAACTGCACGAACTCCATGTCTTTCAGCTTCGCACCGGCACGTAATGCCATCGCGATCCCATCGCCCGTCGCGATCGGAGAGTTGGTCGTCTCACGGTAAAGCTGTCCGATCCCGCCCGTCGCGAGGATCGTCTGCTTCGCCCAGTACACCATCTTGCCGAATGCAGAATCATGGACCAGTGCACCGACGCAGCGTCCTTCAAATGTCAGCAGGTCGATCACGTAGCACTGCGCGTGTACGTGAATGTTTTTCGCAGCATTAGACTGCGCGATAACCGTCTGGATCAGCTCATGGCCAGTCTGGTCACCCTTCGCGTGCGCGACCCGGTTCATCCGATGCCCGCCCTCACGGCCAAGCTCCAGACTGCCGTCCGCGTGCTGATCGAAATGCGTCCCCATCTCGATCATCTCCGCAATGCGCCGCGGCCCCTCCTTCACTACCCGGTTCACGACCTCCCGATCGCAGAGATCCGCCCCCGCAATGAGCGTGTCTTCGATGTGTTTCTCAAACTGATCCGTCGGATCCAGAACCGATGCGATCCCGCCCTGAGCACGGTCACTGTTCGAGTACTGGATATTTTCCGGCTTCGTCAGCACAATGACCTGCTGCTTCTTCGAGACCGCCAGAGCCGCCCGCAAGCCGGCCAGACCAGAGCCAATGATCAAGACGTCGGTAAAACGCTGCGGAAGCTGACGCACGTCAAACGAAACAAGGTAACGCGGAGTGGAAATGTTCATGGGATCCATTCTTCCCTAAAGCACAAAATGCCGCAAAATCTGATTCGGTCTCACGCCAAGAGGATCGCCGATCCACATAAAATCGGACAAAGGGTCCCTTTGCTGGAAACTCATCCATATTTTACCATACTTTCCCTCTCAATGCAAGACCCCGGATGGGAAAATAGAGAAGAAATTTCCCGGAATCCCCCTAAAAAACGGACTCTTTTACCGAGTATCTCGATCCACTCCGTCTAAACCTCAAAGTTTCCCGCAAAATCCCACAAAACGGAGCAGTCAAAACCACTCCGTTTCCTAAAAAAATCAGCCGGTTTTACAGTTCAACAGCTTGGACAGGGACTGGTGCGGGAGAGGGACTGCGTTCTTTCTGCATTCTTTTCCTCTCTTCATAAATCGCCCGTTTTTTCGCTGCCTCCGCTTCCAGTTCACGACGCTGCTTTTCCATTTCGGGAAGCATGGAGACGCGGCCGGTCGTCAGGACACGGACTTCCTTCTGCGTTTCCAGATCCCAGAAATGAAGCCGGTACTCCACATCCGCGACTTTCGGAAGTTTCGGAATTTCTCCCATCCGCGGCGGTTCTCCGTCATGCTCGATGAATTGCTGTCGATCTGCGGCAAAAAGCTGCCGACTGTCCGGTGTCCAATGCACCGTAAATGCGCCACTCACCTTCCGCCATTCTCCGATCTTCTCTCCTGTCTCCAGATCCCAGATACCGACCTGCCGTGTCGTGCTTCCCTCCGCAAGCGCCAGTTTTCGACCGTCCGGAGAAAGACCGACCGTTTCGGGACTATAGGCCCAGCTTGTCGGTTCTCCAAGACGGAAATGAATCGCCCCGGTCTTCGCATCCAGCACAGAAACTCCGTGCTGATGAATACTGACCAGCACCTTTTCCATTTCCGGGACCCACGCCATTGCACTGACCATCTTCATATTATCGGCGACATTTACTTTCCAGAGCTGCCTCATGACCGAAAGCTCTTTTCGCGGATAAAGTGGAACCTGACGAAAGTAACGAGCCTGGCTCTGATGCGATGCTGCTGAGATCCTCTTTTCTTCTATCGCTTCGATCTCTTCCTTTGTGAGGAAATTCTCTTTCGTATCCAGCAGCATCACGTTCCCTCCAAAAGTCCCAACGAGCAAAAATCGGCCGTCGGGAGACCAGCTGACCGCTGAAAAAGAATTCCGCTCTTCCAGATTTCGATAAAAAACCGGTTTCTCCTCACCCGTTACGTCAAAGATCCAGATGACCTTACTGTTAAACTGCACGATCCTCCGGCTGTCCGGACTCCAGCAGCTGTACGAGTACTCCCCGCTCCGATACGTCCGGACCTGTTTCCCAGCCTCCACGTCCCAGATCTTCAAATCAAAATCCCGATCCTGGATCTGCCTCGAATTCGGCAAAACATAGTATCGACCGTCCGGCGACCAGCCCGTCTCCCAAAATTTGATCGTTCCATAGACCTCCTTCCTCAAGTCAAACGTCACCAGCTCCCCATCGACGCAGACCTTCCACTCCGGCCGGTATGGGGCGGTCAGTTTCTCGAAATCAAACTGCGAGCATTTCCCGCTCTCAAGATTCCAGACCGAAACTTTCTCCCGATCAGGCCGCCAATGAGCCAGATACTCTCCATCTTCGGAATAAACGATCGACATCGCCGGACAGCGCGTCCCCAATGTGCACAAAACCGCCAGGATCCCGACCATCAGAAACCACCGTCTCAGCATCACGCCAAACCTGCGGCTCCCGCACAAAATTCCGCTTCGCTTTGCCATGAGAAATTCCTTTCTGTTTCGAAACCACTTTTTCAAAGCCGAACACCGACTTCTTCAGGTCCAGTATACCACGCTAGAATTTAAAGTCAACATTCAAAGATCAGCATTCCGATCAAAAATTTCAGTTTTACAGAAAATTTACGCCTTCAGACCAGCTTTTACATTCCGAAAACAAAAAAAGACGGAACAGATCGCTCTGCTCCGCCTTTTCTTAACTCATGCCCGTGAGGGAAACCTCACGTTTTCGATTACTCGTGTTTCAGCTCGGAAAGCTGTTTGTAGTAATCGTAGCGATTGTTGATGTCGCCCTGACCTTCCGCGAGGAACGCTTCCGTCTGCTCGGCCGTGTTGAGGAGCTTGAGCGTCTTGAAGCGGTTCTGCTTCATGGCGAACGCCTTGAACTCGCCTTCCGGAGCCTTGCTGTCGAGGTGGAACGGGGTCTCGTCGGCCGGATTGTAGTGGTACAGCGGCCAGTATCCGCACTTGACGGCTTCTTTCTGAAGTTCCAGACCCTGGAGCATGTCGATACCGTGGTTGATGCAGTGCGAGTACGCAATGATGAGGGACGGACCGTCGTGAGCTTCCGCTTCGATCATGACCTTCAGAGCGTGCGCCGGATTGGCGGCGATGGAGATCTGACCAACGTAAACGTTGCCGTAAGAGGCAGCCATCATGCCGAGGTCCTTTTTGCGGGACTTCTTACCGTTGGCAGCGAACTTGGCGACAGCACCGCGCGGCGTGGACTTGGAAGCCTGACCTCCCGTGTTGGAGTAAACTTCGGTATCCAGGACCATCACGTTGATGTTGCGGCCGGAAGCCATGACGTGGTCAAGACCGCCGTAACCGATGTCGTATGCCCAACCGTCACCGCCGAAGCACCAGACGCTGCGCTTGACCAGGAAGCTCGCGATGTCGGCGAGAGCCTTGGCTTTCGGGCAGTCGGCGCCTTCGATCTTCGCGACCAGCTTCGCAACATTGTCGCGCTGGGCAGCGATGTCGGCTTCGCTCTTCTGCGGGTTGTTCAGGATGGCATCGACCAGATCCTGACCAACATGTTCCGCCATACCGACGAGCAGTTCTTTCGCGTATGCGTTCTGCTGGTCGACAGCGACGCGCATACCAAGACCGAATTCCGCGTTGTCTTCGAACAGGGAGTTGGCCCAGGCAGGACCGCGGCCGTTCGCGTCTTTGCAGTACGGGGTGCTCGGCAGGTTACCGCCGTAGATGGAGGAGCAGCCGGTCGCGTTGGCGACGAGCATACGGTCACCGAACAGCTGGGTGACGAGCTTGACGTACGGCGTTTCACCGCAGCCCGCGCAGGCACCGGAGAACTCAAACAGCGGCAGAAGCAGCTGCGAGCCTTTCGGCTGGAGCGGGTTGACCTTGGAGCGGTCGATATTCGGGATCGCGTGGAACTTTTCGCAGTTCGCGCGTTCTTCGTCGATGACCTGGAGTTTGTCGACCATGACGAGGCAGTCCTTCGCTTTCATCGGGCAGATGCTCGCGCACAGACCGCAGCCGGTGCAGTCTTCCGGATAGCACTGGACGGTAGCTTTCATGCCGGCGAACGGAGCTTTCGCGTCCGCGGACTTGAAGGAAGCCGGAGCGTCAGCAGCGTCAGCCGCATCGTAGACCTTCATACGAATGGCAGCGTGCGGGCAGACCATCGAGCAGAGACCGCACTGGGCGCAGACGTCAGCCTTCCAGACCGGAACCTTGAGGGCGATGGAGCGCTTTTCGTACTGGGTCGTGGCACTCGGGAACGTACCGTCAGCCGTCGGAGCGAGATCTTTCACGGTCAGCGAGTCGCCGTTGCCTTCCATGATCGTGCCGAGGACGTTGGTGATGAATTCATCAGCCTGACCGATGACGCCCGGACGACGTTCGAACGTGGAGGTCGCGGCAGCCGGGACCGTCACTTCTTCCAGACCAGCCAGGGAAGCATCCACGGCAGCCCAGTTCTTTTCGACGACTTCCATACCCTTCTTCAGGTAGGACTTCTTGATGTACTCTTTAATGTGGCCGATGGCCGTGTCCGCGTCCATTCCGCCGACTTTCGCCAGGGCGAAGAAGCAGGTCTGGAGAATGGTGTTGGTGCGGCGGCCCATACCGGTCTTTTCAGCGATCGCGTTGGCGTCGATGACGTAGAACTTCAGGTTCTTCGCGATGATCGCTTCCTGAACGCTCTTCGGCAGGTGCGCCCAGACTTCGTCTTTGCCGTAGGGGCTGTTGACGAGGAACGTGGCGTTCTGTTCGGCTTTCGCCAGCATATCGACCTGGTTGATGAACTCCCACTGATGGCAGGCGACGAAGTTCGCGCTGTGGACCAGATAGGAACCTTTGATCGGACGCGGGCTGAAGCGCAGGTGGGACTTCGTCACGGAACCGGCTTTCTTGGAGTCGTATTCGAAGTAACCCTGAGCGAACAGGTCGGTGTAGTTCGAGGTGATCTTGACGGAGTTCTTGTTGGCGCCGACGGTACCGTCAGAACCAAGACCGAAGAACAGGCAGCGGGACACATCGTCCGCTTCCGTCTGCCAGGCCGGATCGTAAGAGATGCTCAGGTTGGTGAGATCGTCTTCGATACCAACGGTGAAGTGCTTCTTCAGCGTGGAAGCCTTCTGTTCGTCGAAGATCGCCTTCGCCATGGCCGGCGTGAATTCTTTGCTCGCGAGACCAAAACGGCCGGCGGTAAGTTTGATGTCGGTGCGGCCGACTTCTTCCAGAGCGGCGCAGACGTCGAGGTAGAGCGGTTCTGCCGGGGCACCCGGTTCCTTCGTGCGGTCGAGAACGGCGACGGCTTTCACGCTGGCCGGGAGAGCGGCGGCAAAAGCGTTGACGTCGAACGGACGATAGAGGCGGACTTTGACGAGACCGACTTTTTCGCCTTCAGCGACGAGACGTTCGACAGCTTCTTCGACGATACCGCAGCCGGAGCTCATCACGACGATGACGTTTTCGGCATCCGGAGCACCAACGAAGTCAAACAGATGATACTGACGGCCGGTGATCTTGGCGAATTTGTCCATGTACTTCTGGACGATGCCGGGGACCGCGTTGTAGTACGGGTTGCACGCTTCGCGAGCCTGGAAGAAGACGTCCGGGTTCTGCGCGGTACCGCGGATGACCGGGCGATCCGGATTCAGCGAACGTTCGCGAACTTCCTTGACCAGGGCCGGGTCGATCATGGAGGCGATCTCTTCGTCCGTCATCTGGTCGATGCTGTTGATCTCGTGGGAGATACGGAAACCATCATAGAAATGGAGGAACGGGACGCGGGCTTCCATCGTGGACGCATGAGCGACCATGGCCATGTCCTGAGCTTCCTGAACGGAACCGGAGACGAGCATCGCCCAACCGGTGGAACGGCAGGCCATCACGTCGGAGTGGTCGCCGAAAATGGAGAGTGCGTGCGTCGCGACGCAGCGGGCGGTCACGTGGAACACGCAGGAGGTCAGTTCACCAGCGATCTTGAACATGTTCGGGATCATGAGGAGAAGACCCTGGGAAGCCGTAAAGGTACTCGTCAGAGCACCGGCCTGGAGCGAACCGTGAACGGCACCGACCGCACCGGCTTCACTCTGCATTTCGACGACCTGCGGAACGACGCCGAAGATATTCTTCACGCCGCGGGCAGCCCATTCGTCAGCCAGTTCGCCAAGGTTCGACGACGGCGTAATGGGATAGATCGCCATGACTTCTGAACAACGATGCGCAATATACGCAGCGGCTTCGTTACCGTCAAGCGTAACAAAACGTTTGGTTTCAGACACTGTAAACTCTCCTAATAAAAAATACTAAAACAACCTGTTGCTTTGTGTATATCAATACACCATCCTTAATTATATATTTTTATCAAATTTCCACAAGGGGGGCCGTCCCTGATTTTCAGAATTTTGTTTAAGGAATAGAAAAAAACAGCCGGTTTTCGAAAATTTCCCATAAAAAAATAGGATCCAAGACTCTCGATCTCCCGCACGCTTTCAAAACAAAACGGCTTGAAAGATACAAAATCACCACATTTTAGGCACAGCTAAAACCCATGGAGCCAAACCAGACATTCCTGAAATACCAACACGCACGCATGCAGATCTTTACTGCGAAACAACGGGAGAAAAATCAGGGATCGTTCCGCATGTTTTCAGAATTTTAAAATTCACGTTCATGAGTTTCCGTGTTTTTGAGAAATTTGTGTCCGGATCCGTTCCGTCCCACACGTGACGGCACTCCCCGAGAACCGTCTTGCTGCCCGTCATGTCATCAACGCTCGTGAGGGAGGAACATTTTGAAAATTGTTCCTCCCTCAGACTCCCTCTTCAAAAACTTTTTGATGGTTCTGTTTCAGTGTGTTTCTGCGGATCTGCTGTGTTCTCGGCAGTTGAAATTTTCGGCGCAAGCGGTCCCACGCGCGATTTCACCCTTCGGGAGAAATCTGGCTGCCCGTCATGTCATCAACGCTCGTGAGGGAGGAACATTTTGAAAATCGTTCCTCCCTCAGACTCCCTCTTCAAAAACTTTTTGATGTTTCTGTTTCAGTGTGTTTCTGCGGATCTTCTGTGTTCT
>JAGBAA010000015.1 GCA_017939795.1 Thermoguttaceae bacterium | reverse complement strand
CTGGACTATTTGAGATCAGCTTTTAGCTGTTAGCTTCTAGCTTCTAGCTTTTAGCTTCTAGCTTTTAGCTTCTAGCTTCTAGCTTTTAGCTAACAGCTAATGGCTAACAGCTAATGGCTAAAAACTAAAAGCTCAAAATACCCATATTTTAAGGAATCCGCCATGAAAAAGATCCTGACATTTTTGACCGCAGCTCTGTTTTTTTTGTTGACGATTCCGATTTTTGCCTCAGGTTTTGAAGACGAACCGGACGAACTCTGCTGGGATCGTCTCGGCGGGACAGAAGTCAGTCTGCGGCATTTTCTCGATTTCTGCAAGGCGGATCCTGAATTTCGGGCGAAGCTCCTTGAAAAACCGGCTCTCTGCCGCCTTCCGGATGAAGTCCCCGTCATCTGGGTCATGCCGCAGGCCTTCGCGGAGCGTCCCAACTGCGGGTGGACTCTGGAGACTTCCGGTCCGGAAAATGAGCCGGTCCTCACCATGCCGGCAGGTCACGGAACGCAATGGTGCCGCGTCGCTGTTGAGATCCCAAGCGATGGATTCTACCGTATCTGGGCGCGCTATTTCCACATTCAGGGAACGACCGCCAGTTTTCTCGCAGAACTGGAAGACGAACGGCTCGCCGATATGGAAAATCGATTCCAGAGCGTCGCACAGAATGTGGTCTCACATCGTTTCGATTTTGCGGAACTCGCAAGACGCTCTGCCCCGCTGCCGAATTTCAGTGCCGAGCCGACCGGTTTCCGATGGGAAAGTTCCCCGCTGGTCTGGCTTGAAGCCGGAACGCGGACGCTCACGATCTCCGGCATGATCCACGGCGGGCCGTATGCTCCGAGGAGACTCGCCGCAGTCGCGTTGACGCAGGATCCCTTCGCCATCCCCCAAAAACCAAAGCAGGCAGAAAACCCCCAAAGAACAGAAACTATCCTCACGGCCAACGTTCCCCTCTGCCGGGAATCGCTTGAGACGCGGGAACTGCTTGTCCGCCGGCCGATGGATCTGCCGAAAGAGACGGAACTTTCTCCTCTTTGGAACGAATGGCGTAAAGTGTTCCTCAACGCTCTTCTGGAAGGCCGTCTCGAAGGCGTCGAAGCGGGACGCATGGCGGGAATGGTCTGGTTCGATCCGGAGTCCAACCTGATCGGCACGCCCCGTCAGGTCGCGGATGAAAAGAAGCGGATGAAAGACTTTTTCGCGTCGGCAGACCGCAGCAGATTTACGCTCAAGATCGAAGCAGAAGATTTTCGGATCCTTGGAAACGGCAGGAGTTCCTGGAGCGTTCAGCACGCGGCAAATGCGTCCGGCGGACGGGAACTTCTGGCGGACTACGGCGGAGGACTCGCAGAAGCCGAAACGACGGTGAACGTCCCGCACGACGGTGTTTTCCGACTCTGGTGCCGGTACTCGGAAATCAACGGATACCTGGCTCCGTATGGTCTGAAAGTCCTGGATCCTCAGAGAAAGACGGTCGGTGAAATGAAATTCGCGCACGATGCAGAGTTTAACGGCTCCCGACCCGGCGAAAACTGGCTCCCGCTAAACCTTTCGCTGAAAAAGGGAACGCACACACTGCGCCTTTTCAAAGAAGTTCCCGGTCAAACGTACCGGCATTTTGATGCACTGATCCTCACGGACGACCCGAATTTTGTACCGGAAGGACATGGGGAAATACTCCCGCCGCTCACCCCGGCGCAGACACAGGACCCAACACGCCCACTGACCGTTTGGCGTCAAAATGACCCGTGGCTCCCGTTCTCGCGCTTGAGCGTGCCGAAAGCCGGGGAGGGTCTCGATCCGCTTGAGCTGGAACTTCGAAAAGACTGCGTCGAGACGCTTCTTCTTCACGTGAGGAACGAGTCGCCGCAGCCGTGCACATTCACTCCGGAGATCCACGGCGACCCGGCCGGCCTGATCTCGTGGCGTCTTCCAGCCTATGTTCTGACCGACCGCTACGGCTGGCAGCCGGTCCCGCTTCTGAAACGCCGCAGCATCACCGTCCCGCCGGGTGAGACCGCGAGTCTCTGGCTGACCATCGACGGCCGCAAAACTTCCGGCGATGAAAACGTCCGGATCTCCGTGGAGGGCGAGACCTTTTCGCTTGCCGTCCGCCGCCGCGGTATACTTCCACAGACGCACGTCCCGCTGGTTTTCGGATGGGCAAGACCGTTCAAGACCATTTCCTGCTGGGAACGTTTCGCGGATCTCGGACTGAATGTCGTCAGCGGAGTCGTCCTTCCCGAAGATGAGTCCCAAAAATACGGCATCCGCCTCTGGTTGACGATGAACGATGAGAATGTCGAGCCGGACCACATCGCGCAGGTGGAGAGCTGGTTCACCTCCTATGGGATCCCGTATACACAGTGGGCATGGAGCTTCATGGACGAACCGGGAAACGCAAGCTCTGACCGCTGGGTCGAGCTGGCGCAAGCGTTTCGTGCCGCGAATCGGAAGATCCGCATCTGGGTCAATCCGGGCGAGATCGAAGGCGCGGGACCAGAAAGTACGATGAAAATGACTCCGCATGTCCAATGCTTCTGCCCGTACCAAAACCACTTCCTCACCGACGGCGGACGGAACGAGGAGTATGCTCGCCAACTGCGCCGTGAAGAAGGAGCAAAATTCGATCTTCTCATGGGATACTCGACCCCCTGCGGACACGATATGGCTCCGTCCATGCCGTATGAAATGCTGGGAATGAAAGATTTTGCGCTCCGCTATGGTCTGGACGGCTGGGGATTTTTCGCGCTCATTTCCAGCTACGAGTACAGTAATTCGATCTGGGACAATCAAACTCAGTACCTGCCCGATCAGTCGATCCTCCTCTACCGCGGCGCGGCGTTTCAGACCATCAGCACGCGCTCGGCTGAAGCGGTCCGGGAAGCCGTCCAACGCTGGAAAACGGAGAGAAGCCAGACGAAAAAATGAGTTCATCCGGTAACTGAGTACCAATTTCACCACTGAAACACAAAAACATCAAAAAGTTTTTGAAGAGGGAGTCTGAGGGAGGAACGATTTTCAAAATGTTCCTCCCTCATGGCCGTCGTCTCTTCGCGGGCAGCCAGATTTCTCCCGCAGGGTGAAATCGTGCGTAGGACCTTTAGCCGAAAAACGCAACTGCAGAGAGAAACACACTGAAAGGAGGGGGCGAGCCGTGAGGTGTCCGCAAAAAACGTAAAATTTGAAGTGCGGCGAATGTCCTGTGCGCAGTATCGCCGAATGAAAAAGCGACAGAAGGCACGACGCAATTTAAAATTAGAATCCCTTTCCGCGTGTTTCCTCATCTATTCTCTCCTTAATGGTAAAAAAACGGCTCGAATCAAAGAGACGCGCTGCATTTCAGGTTTTTTTCTGTTTTTCCGGGAGTTTTCTTGACTTTTCCATTTTTCATGATACAATTGGTACATCAGGTTGGATACTGGAGAACTGTGCGAGGAAACAAAAAATGGCCGGAAAGATCCCTTTTGAATTGCCGCCAACGGTAAGATGCCGTGTTTCAGTATCTTTTTTCGTCGCCCGGCGCGGAAAATGGGCTGAAGTGCTTCCTTAATGCCATCAACCAGAGTGCCGGAAGGCGGTTGGTCGAGAGCGTCAAGATCGAGATCTATTCACTGGAGTTCATCGACGAGAAACTCGCGCGTCTCGGCCGGCGGGCGAAAGAGGAGGTTTTCTGAGGCAGAAACAGAAAATGTGCCATAAAATTTCGGATTTTCTTGAAAAAATGGAGAAAGTGGTCCCTCAATGTTGATTCAGACTCCCCATATTTTGTATCTTGTTTGTGTTGCGGCCATCTCCACCCTGTATTTTACTTCCTGGGCGAGGAATCGGCACTGGACCGAAAAAAAGTTCCTGCGGTACTGGTTTGGACTGCTTGGCATCCAGGTCCTTTTCTTTGCTGGTTATGGACTCTTTGATGCGTTTGAGGATGCATACTATCGCCGGATCGCCGCGGAATGTCTTCAACAGACGGCCTCCGGCAGGAGTTTTGAAGAAACGAAAGCATTCGGCATTTTATGCAAGCGGATGGGATCGGAAACGGAAGTACGAGAGTTCTGGGACTGGTTCTGCTCGCAGGCCGGCGAACCGTATGATTTCCTTCTTTTAGTCAAACTTCGCGGGATCACCGACCCGTATGCCTACGGTCTTTTACCGATTTTTCTGGCCATGATGTTCGTGATCTGCTTCCTTTGGGATCTTTTTCTCCTTGGAGTCTGGAAACTTGGAAAGCATTTTCCCCTGCTGAACGCAGAAGATCCATCAACGTAAGCGATCCCACGCGCGACAGCACTCTCCGAAAGCCGTCTGGCTGCCCGTCATGTCATCAACGCTCGTGAGGGAGAAACATCTTGAAAGTTGTTTCTCCCTCAGCCCCCCTCTTCAAGAACTTTTTGATGTTTTTATGAGTTTCGTGTCCCATTCAGTGTGCTTTTGCGGATATTCTGTGCTCTCTGTCGTGAAATCAATTGGCTAAAGGTCCCACGCACGATTTCACCCATCGGGTGAAATCTGGCTGTCGGTCAGTTCGGGATCTGGGCGGCCTCTCCGTCCGCCTTTTTGCCGAGGTAAGAGTGAAGCTCCTTGTCGATACTGTAGCTGATGCGCTGTGAAGAACCGTCGCACATGACCATCCCGAACGAGCCGGCGTGAGCACTGCCGAAAGGATTTCCGTGATCGTATCCCACTCGGTCCTGAAGCGGCTGATTCGTCTGATCGTCGCGGTACTGCGTGTAGCGGGAAAGGTCGTTCGATTCCGGCCCCATCCAGCAGTTCCAGTCATCCCCCTGCGCACATTTGACGGCTGCATCGTAGTATTGCGGGTCCATGTACTTTTCACCGTAGAGGTATGTGTTCGTCGTTCCGTCGCGGATCTCTCCCATCGTGATGGCCGTCTTGGGGTAAAACATTCCGGTCTTTCCGCCAGTATAGTTCGCTTTAAGTCCCTCATCAACAGAACCGTAATTGGTCCAGCTCCACCCGTCACCGCCGTTGGCCGCGTAGTCGGACTTCGCGACCCCGCCGGTAAACGCGTTGTTGTTCCTGGCCGCAGTGTGCCCATTCATGAGATTTGGAGGACGGCGTGAAGGGCAATAGAAGATGGAGATCGGAGTCTTAAGACGGGTCGTGTTCGCGTTTTTGATCTCGCCGCCAGTGCTTTTGTCGCCGTCGGAACCGAGCTGCCAGAGCGCATTCTGTTCCAGGAACGGAAGAAGCGAATAGCACCAGCTTCCGGGCTGATTCGGACCAAAACCGAAATCCGGGTCCCCCTCCCAATCGCACGACCATCCGCAAGACGGGAACGCTTTGTTCGTGCTTTCATGATTCAGCGCGGCCAGCCCCATCTGTTTGAGCTGGTTGCTGCACTGCATCGTTCGGGCGGCTTCACGAGCCTGCTGAACTGCCGGAAGAAGGAGGCCAACCAGCATCCCAATGATCGCGATGACCACGAGAAGCTCGACCAGCGTAAATCCCTTTGCGCCAATTGTTTTTTTCATTTCGCGGTTCCTTTCCGGAGCTTGCGGACAGAGAAGAGTCCCAAAACTCCCAATGCAAGCAGGATGAACGACGCAGGTTCCGGGATCGCGTTGACAGAAACGCCGTAGAATGTAAGTTCCGCCAGCTGGAAACCGTTCGTTTCGCCTTTCGTTCCGAGGAAATCGAAACGGAACCAGCCGTAGCCCTGTTCGCTGTCGAGGTCGAACTGGTGTGTCGCGTAGCGTTCATCGGTCATTACGAAGTCGAAAACTTCGTCAAGCAGCGTCCAGTCCGTCCCATTATTCGAGCCGTAGAGCTGCCAATCAGACGCATCCCGATCGGGACGGTCATTTGCGGTCGTGAAGGAGTAGGATTCCAGCAGGTAGGAGTCGTCCATTTCGAACGTGAGCGAAAGGGGAGAGTCCGCGGAAAGCTGCGTCGCCGGGTTCGTTTCATTCTTGTCTGCGTTCAGGTAGGCGAGGAATTTGTCGGTCCTTCCGTCCTGAAGTTTAGCGGCCGATTCGTAATCGTTCGAGTGAAGCCCGCCGCGCGGAGCGACCGTAATGTTTTTGGCGGCAGGCATCTTCGCGATCTCTTCCCCGGTCGGCGTGTCCCAGAGCGTGAACTCGGAGAACTGCATCGCCTGGATCTTACCGATGCTGTCCGTGATTTCCAGACGGTAGAATCGGTTGGCCGGTACGCTCTCTTCGAGCGGGATCGTGTACATCGTATTGAGTTTGGGAAGCCCCGCCCCCTCGATCGTGTCGAGGACCGTCCAGTTTTTATTGTCGTCCGAGCCGTAAAGGACCCAGTCATCCGGCGTACGGTTTGGCTGGTCGTTCCCCGTCGTGATGGAGTAGGCCGTCAGCTCTTTCTTCCGGATCGTTTCCGGAATGTTCAGCACGCCGCCGTCCGTGGTGTTTTTCTGGAATCCATTCTGGAAATCCACCGTCACGGCATCAAATCGGTCAAAGAAATTTCCGCTGGAGGCCGCGAGGCACATTTTGGTCTTTGCGTCCGATGCCGTGACGATTTCCTGATCGAGAAGCTGGTCGAATCCTTCATTCGTTCCGAAAAACCACGTCGAACTTTTGTCTTCGCGCGAGACTCGCGCCGTCTTTCCAGACTTCACATCCCGTGACCATCAGCGGGACGTAATTCCGTCCAAGCTCCGGTTTGGAGGTGAAATCCGGCGTACTTTCAGGATTTTCCGACCAGAGGACGAGATCTCCCATCTGAAAGATCGTGCTGGCTTCGCGGTTTCCGGTAAATTCAAAACGGTACTGCGAGAAATTGGCGTTCATATCGACGGGGAAATCATACTGAATGTAGCGGTCCGATTCCTTCACATCGCCGCCTGGGAGCGCCGCGTTCGTCACGGAGGCGAGCTGCGTCCATTCCGTACCGTCGTTCGTGCCGTAAAGGATCCAATCGTCCGGATCGCGTTCGTCGCCGTCGTTGGCGGTCGTGACGGAGTATTTCACGATCGGAAGACGCGAACGCCAGTCGGTCACGTCGGGATCAAACGTCAGGACGACTTTACTTCCGTCGTTGAGCAGATTGTTTTTCACCCCGGACATTTCACCGCTGAGGCACATTTTCGTCAGATGGTTCCGGTCACTCAGCTTGCTGACGTCCTCACCCGCGGAACCGTAGCGGAAATCGGTATTGAACACCAGCTCCGTTCCGGAAGCGTTAAAGACCTGCGGGACTGCGAAAGTACCGTTCACGACGATCGCATTTTCCGTCGCCGCATAGGTCGGCACGCCGACCTTCGTCCAGACCGGATCAGCAAACGCGTCGGCAGTTCCCCACGCACTCAAAGACGCAAACGTCAACAGGCACGCTCCTGCAGAAGCCGCATGACGAACAATATTTTGGGAAATTTTTTCTCTTTTACGCATAAAGGGAACCTTTAGGATTTTCAGTGTTCCAAATCAACAAAATCTTTTGAACTTAGTTCAATCTCTTATTTTATTCCAAAATCCCTGAAAGTCAATCAAAAAATTCCCAATTTTTATGAAATTTTTGGAAATTTTAGTGAAATGGTTTGTGTTTTTTATGATATTGCCCAAAATATCAGATCTCGACCACTGAAATCAAAAAAACACAAAAAAATCAAAACTTCAAGCTCTGCATCAAAAAGTTCTTGAAGAGGACATCTGAGGGAGAAACAACTTTCAAGATGTTTCTCCCTCACGAACGTCCATGACATGACGGGCAGACCGCGAGCCGCGGCGGGCAGACTGCGCTTCCGCGCACAGACACGGATCCGCTCACGATGTTCGCTCTGCTGAATTTTATGAGTTGACGAAGTGACCAACGGAAACAGGTTCATGCACTCACGCAAAAGTGCCATTCGCCGCCGCTCATACCAGCTCGCACGCAGGACCTTTTGCCAATCGATCTCACTTCCGTGTTTTTTCGCACATTCCGCGAATTTCGTATCAGGCTCCGTCCCGTCCTTTTTTCCTTTCCGCGTTTTTCAGTGCATCTTCTGTGTTTTTAGCGGTTAAATACATTTCGGAGAACGAAAAAAGGCGCATTCCGAAAAATGCGCCTCATGAAAATTTCAGAGTCATTGGACGTCAGACATCGACCGTTTTTCCGGTCAGGATCGATTCCAGCTCACGATGGCAGAGCGTCAGAGCTTCGGAAGCGAGCGCACCGTCGAGTTTTTCCGACTTGATGCCGGTTTCGACGCTCTTGACCACTTCCGCGATCTCCATTTCGAACGGGAGCGTGTCTGTTCCGGCCGGGAGTTCCGGTTTCTCGACCGATCCATCTTCGTGCAGGACCGTCAGCGGCATATCCATGAACAGATCGCAGAGGACCGTCGCTTTTTCAAACTGGACCTCGAAACCGAACGTGAACGGACGCCCAGGCTGCATGATCGCGCCGCTGGTGGCGGTCACGAGAATAGACGGGTCATCGTAGTGGAACATCGCGGTGAAGTATTCCGGAACGTTTCCGTCACGGCATCGTCCCGCAGCGTGGACTGCCTTCGGCATCCCGAAGAAGTAGCGGATGAAGTGCGCGTCGTGAATGTGCAGGTCGAGCAGCGGTCCGCCGACGACGTTCATGTCGTAGTATTTCGGAAGCCATTTCGGATCGGCCGTTACGCGGTAGAAGTTTCCGCCGAGGAGTTTGCCCCATTTTCCAGAAAGTTTCGCCTCGATCAGGTAATCATACGCCGGGAAGAACGGAAGCACATGCCCAATGTTCAGCATTTTTCCGGATTCCGCGGCTGCCTGTGCCATGGCGGCACCCTCGTTCGGGTCGAGGGAGATCGGCTTCTCGCAGAAAACGTGCTTTCCGCCTTTCAGTGCCTTGATCGCGGCTTCCGCGTGCTGGTTCGGCGGCAGACAGATGTCGATCATGTCGACGTTCGGGTCCGCGATCATGTCTTCAAGTTCCGTGTAGCACGCAAACTGACTCATGTCCATCATCGTGCCCTGAGGCCCAAAATTTCCCTTGATGGTCGTCCAGTCACCCTTCAGACGGGCTTCGTTGAATTTTTCACAAAACGCAACGACCTGAACTCCCGGAACATTCTGGTACGCAAGGTAGTGGATCATGCCCATGAAGCCGATTCCGGCAATTCCGACTTTGATCATTAGGGGGGTCTCCTTTCAAATTTTCAGACAGTGTCGGGCAGTCTCATGATGCCCTCTAATCCATATTTTAATCTTTCGGCATGATTCTGTCAAGGGTTTCGGAAAATATTTTTCATTTTCCCGCTTTTTTCCTGAAAAAACGGAACCGGACGCTTTTTCTTCTGCACGCCGGGTCCCTCATTGACAAAAAATAAATCGCATGTATAATAAAACTTCTTTACTAGTCAAACCAACTCATCCAGGATATGTGTGCCGTTTGGGTACCGAAAAAAAACAAAAAGAAAGGAATGTTCAGGAGGTCCATGCCATGGAGCAGAAAAAAGACCTGAATCTGTTTCTGAAGTACGTCATTCCCTCGATGGCGAGTATGGTCATCGCGGGTTCATTCTGTATCGTGGATATGATCTTCATCGGACAAGGGATCGGCGAGGTCGGACTTGCGGCACTGGGGATCGCGTGGCCGTTGGTGATGTTTTTTATCGCATTGGCAGAAATGATCGGCTCCGGCGCGGCAGTGCTGATCTCGCAGGCTCGCGGTGAAGGGGATCTTCAGGAAGCACAGCGTCTCTTCTGCAATCTGACCTGGCTTCAGGCTGTCGTGACTGCGGTCCTGATGGTTCCTGTCCTGATCTTCCTTCCGGAAATACTCCGATTTTTCGGGACGACCGAGATCCTGATGCCTTACGCTTTGGAATATCTCCGGCCAATGATCTGGACGATCGGCGTGTGCGTTTTCATGATCGGCGGGATCGCGGTCATGAGGAATGACGGAAGCCCAGTCCTCGCAATGTGGGTCGAATGTACGGGACTTTTGGGAAATATCGTGCTGGATTGGCTCTTCATCATTTACTTTTCCTGGGGATCCTGGGGGGCTGCGTGGGCGACGATCACCAGTCAGGCCGCGGCGTGCCTCATCATCCTCTGGTATTTTCTGTCCCGCCGAACTCAGCTTCGCTTTACCCGTCAGTGTTTCGTACCGTCTTTGCGCCTGATCCGGTCGATCTTCGTGACGGGGATCCCGACTTTGGGAAGTATGCTGGCGATCCTGCTGATGCTGACGCTCCACAACTACCAGGCGATGCAGTATGGCGGCGAGATCGGGTTGGCGGCCTACACGATGCTCTCCGCTCTTGAAGCGTTCGGCTCGCATTTGATGGGCGGTCTGGCTGCGGGAACACAGGCGATCACCGCATTCCTTCATGGAGCCGGTGAACACGTACGGAAACGGCATATCGGACGCATGGCGTGCTGGAGTTCGATCGGTTTGGGACTCGCGATGTGGCTGATGTGCTATATTCTGCGCTACTTCCTGCCGGGATGGGCCGGTCTGGACGGCGAAACGGCAGAACTCGCGATCCGCGGCGTGCTCATCAGTTCCTCGGCATTTCTTTTCCTGGGACTGATCCGGGTCGCCAGCTACTACTACCAGTCAACGGAACAGATCGCAAAATCCTCGCTTCTGATCTACGGAGACGGATTTTTCGCGCTTCCGCTCTGCCTGTTTCTCCTTCCGCTCTGGTTTTCGATGGACGGTGTATGGGCCGCGATGCCGGTCTCGCGTGTGATCCTCTTCATGCTTCTGGCTGCCGTCTGGTATCTGGACTGGCCGAGATCACGAACGGCGAAAATTTTGCCGGAAACGGAGACGGAGATTTTTTCGAAGAATACGATCGGAGGCGAAAGATGAAAGAAAGTCAGAAAAAAATGCTTCGCGAGTGGCTGGAACTTTGGCGAAAGTCGGACGGGATCTACGTCCGGTTTCTGAAACGGTGGGATCTTTCGCTGAATGAGTATTTCGTCCTTCGCTGGCTTTACGAAAACCCGGAGGGTATGGAACCCGCTCAGCTCGCGGAGGCGGCTGCCGTCCAAAGACAGCTGGTCACGAGCATCCTGCGGGAATTCGAAAGCCGGAAACTCACCTGCCGTCAGGACCATCCAACGGATCTCCGCCGCCGAGTGATCCTGCTGACGGAAGCGGGACGGGAATTTGCCGGGACCGTTACTCAGGCCGTCGATGAGCTGGACCTGAAAGCACTCTCCACCTTTTCGGAAGAAGAGCAGGTACTGCTGATGAAATTTTCGCAGAAATTCTACGAGGGACTCTGCCGCGCACTCTGAAAGAATCCCGAAAGAAGGAGCTTCCGAAAACCCCAAGTCCGTAAAAAAACGCCGCGAGCCCCTTCCACCGCCTTGGGAGGCGGCGCGTCTCGCGTCGCTTTTGGGAGACGGTGCGTCTCGCGTCGCTTTTGGGAGGCGGCGCGTCTCGCGTCGCTTTTGGGAGACGGTGCGTCTCGCGTCGATTTTGGGAGACGGCACGTCTCGCGTCGCTTTTGGGAGACGGCGCGTCTCGCGTCGCTTTTGGGAGGCGGCGCGTCTCGCGTCGCTTTTCAAGAAATTCCCCACCCTCGGAGGGGTGGCGAGCGAAGCGAGACGGGGTGGTTTAGTGTGCGGGGACTTTTTAAAGACCGCTTTTCCTAAACCCACACCAACTCCCGGCGAATGGCCTGCGGCCTGTATCGCCGAATATAAAAGCGGCAAAAGTCACTGCGTGACTGGATTGCCG
>JAGBAA010000135.1 GCA_017939795.1 Thermoguttaceae bacterium | reverse complement strand
CGCTTGCGCCGATGGATCCCAACCACAGAATCCATAGAAAATCCGCAGAATCACACCGATACAAGAACATCAAAAAGTTTTTGAAGAGGGTGTCTGAGGGAGGAACAATTTTCAAAATGTTCCTCCCTCACGAACGCCGCGACATGACGGGCAGCCAGACGGCTCTCGAAGAGTGCCGTCGCGCGTGGGACCGTTTGCGCCGATGGATCCCAACCACAGAATCCATAGAAAATCCGCAGAATCACACCGATACAAGAACATCAAAAAGTTTTTGAAGAGGGTGTCTGAGGGAGGAACAATTTTCAAAATGCTCCTCCCTCACGGCCGTTCATGACATGACGGCAGGCCGCGAACCGAAAACTCAGCCCGTGCGGCCCCAAACGATCCGATGCAAGGTCAATCCATCAGAATCCGCTGCAGGATCGGCAAAAACGTATGGTGCTTGAGCGTCCCCGGTTCCTTTTTTGTCTGGAATTCCACTTTCGGCTCCGGTTCAGGACGCGCTTCTTCACGCAGGGCCTGCGTCGAAATGACCCGCTTTCGGATCTCCGCAAGAGGTTTCCATTCACGCATTTCCCTCAAATTTCCATTTCGGGACGAATCCGAACTCTCCGGCCCGCTCTTTTCCCGCTCCTTAAGCCTGCTCCGTCCGCTGTCCCGCAAGTTTTTTTCATAAATCGGCGAGAGCGTCCGGACCTTTCTAAAGTCCGCTCCCGGCACGTCCAAATCCTTCTCCTGCCAGCAATCAAACTGCAGGTGCGGGAAAAGCAGTTTCAGCTTTTCCGGATCTTCCAGTTCCTGCAGCTCTTTTCCGAACTGCCATCGAGTCCGGAATTTCTGCAGCAAAACACCATCCGGTCCCCAGGTTGGAAAAGGATCCGCCGTCCCGGTCCCCGAGTCTGCCGAGTCCTTCATTCCGACAGGAACGTTCTGCTCGATACGCTCCGCAGGTCCCTCTCCTCGATTCCATCGACCACCCGAAAGATCCAGAGAATTCAGGTGCCCAAAAGAAACATCCGGGAGGAATCCTGAAAAAATTTCAGCCGTAGATTGCCGCGCCGCATCATTCACGTCCCTATCCTCAGCTCCAGACACAGCTTCGATCTCCGCTTCCGCAGAGAATTCCACGACCAAAAGCCTGCGTTCATGAAGAGGCATCCCGCTCTCCGCCGTCTCCGTATGTTCGGCAATTTCTTCGTTGGCGGCAGCAGGATCCGCAGAAGGACCAGCTTCCAAAGCCTCCGCACTTTTTTCTTCATTCTCCGTCTCTTTTCGAATACGGTGCGAAGCCGCATCTTCCCTCAGATCCGGCATGATGATCAGCCGCTCGGAACGAGCAGAACTCCGCGGAATGTCCCGCTGGTGCTCACGGGCAGATTTGCCAAAGTCCAGCAGTTCACGCGAGATCTCCTGAAGGGGACGACCGCGAAGATCGGTCTCGTGCGTTACCTGCGTGACGATCCGGCCGGGAATCGAAAAAGACGCCACAACGTTCGACGTCGAAATGTACGTCGGATACTCTGCCCTCACCGAATACTGGTAGCCGTTGAGAACTTTTCCAAGGAGAGAAAACTGCACACTTCGCAGCGTCACCCACTGCCGGACCGTCTCACACGGCCGGGCAGACTTTCCGCGCCAGGTAGTCCGCTCCTTTCGGAAAAGATACGGAGCCTTCGTCTCATTGATCCAGAAACGGGTTTCCCGACGAAGATCCTCTCCCACAGAAGATACTTTCACGACCCGGCAAAGGATCGACTGTCCCTCCACTTCGAGTGAAACCGGATCCAGCTCCTCTGCCGTATGTTTTTCCGAAAGCGAAAGACCCAAAAAATCAACACTGACCGTCTTCGGCTTCTGCTGAATATTCTTCCCGGAAAGCAGAAGAGACGATTCCGTCATGATGGAAAAAAGATCCGTGCGTTTCTCATGAAGGACAGAATTCATCTCAACGACGGTCTTGGAAGATCCCCGGATCCCGCGCCGGCCTTCGATCAGTGTGCGGGAAAAAGTCCATGCGCCAGGTTCAAAATTTCCCCACGAATGAAATTCTTCCGGAAGAGCAAACCCAAGCGGCTCTAAAAGCCCGGAACCGGACTGGAATTCAGCCATATTCTCTTCCGCAGCCCCCTTTGAATCAGCCATCCCAGACGGCTGGATCCTGTCTGAAACCTCACGACGAGCATTTTCAGACGAAAAACGGGATCTGCCGTCCGGATCCAATGTTCCCGAGGACTGTGATTCAGAAACCAGCTCTTCTTTCTGAGCCGCGATCTCCTGCGAAATATTTTCCGGGGGAACCAATGCAGACGACATCAGCTCACTTTCAGCAAACGAAACAGTTCCGGCACACAAAGAAACGATCCCGGAAATAAAAGACAGAATGGCAAAAAAAACCGGCAGATATTGCCAGCGGCAGTACCGGGAAATCGTTTCTTTGCCATACTCTTCCATATTTTAAACTCTTAAACAAAAATCAAAACAGTACAGTCTCTCCATTTTGCGCATTCATTCCAAAGCGCAGATCTTTCCAACTCCATTTTACCATACATTTTTCAAAAAAGCAAGCCTCTGAATGAAAAATTTTGAAAAAAAGGGCAAATGCACCTCCTCTGCGTCTTCATAAAAATCGCGCGGACATCCTGTCTAAAGACGGTTTTTGCGGAGGCTGCCTTTCTTTCCGTATGGACAGAGAGACATACAGTTTTTCGGAAAAAAATTGGAAAAACTTTAGATTTTGAGAAATTCAGCAGGCCCTCTGGCCGTCTGCCGTCACGTATTGAAAATCCAGCCATGAAAAAGGACGAGATCCCCTTTCAGGAATTTCGTCCGCACTTCGAAACGCAGATTCTTTTTGCTTCGTCTCCTTTTTGAAGACGTCCGAAAATCGTCAGTTCTCCTCCGGATCCGCTTTTCCAGCAGCTTCCGTATCCGCCGGAGTTTGCTCTTCATCGCAAAGCACTTCTTTTTTCTCCTCCGGCATCAGCATGAATGCCGTCATTCCCAGGATCGAAGCCGCGACAAGGTAAGTGTCCGCCAGATTGAAATTCGGCCAATGGTAGGATCCAATCATCACGAGGATCCAGTCACGAACGGCATAGACCGGTTCACCCGGAAGATGTGGCGGATAAAAATCCCCCCAAACCAGATGATGCATTCCGAGCCGATCGTAGAGATTCCCCAGAACACCAGCAGCTGCGAATCCGAGGATCAGCGTCCAAAACCGGCTTTTTGCCAGCCCGCTCCAAAATAAGATCCCAATGATGAATGCAAGCGCAATGAAAGAACTAACGGCAAAAACCGGCACAAATCCCTGCCCCATTCCAAAAAGCGCGCCCTCATTCAGACTGGTCTGGATCCCCAAAACATTTGGAATGAGCCAAAATGCCTGCTTCTCCCCAGGCATCCCAAGAAAATGAAAAGACCAGGTCTTTGTCGCCAGATCCAGCCAAAGCGCAGGAACCGCAGCCAAAAAGAACAAAAGAGCACGCCGAATCAGGATGGAATTCTGTTTCATTGGGATTCAAAAAGTATTGGGGATCCATTAAGTTAAGGAAAATCCGAAATGCCGACATACGGACAGACAGAAAGCGCATCGGCAGTGAATCAGCAAAACCGGAATGAGTTCCAGATCGACCTTGGGGATCTTATTTTCCGGAGTTTCATTTCACAGCACTCAGCCATCCGCCAAAAATTCCGCAGACAAGATCCTTTCGCGCCATCTGAGGAACGTCAGAAATCCTCCGCTTTCTCAGCACATTTTACGCACATTGAGGCATACGGGATGACCTTCAGCCGCATTTTGGGAATACGGCCGCCGCAGATTTCGCAGGTTCCATACGTGCCGTCCTCGATCCGCTGGAGGGCTTCATCAATACTCTGAAGCGTTTCCTGACCGGACTGGACCAGCTGGAGGGTGAAATCCCGGTCAAACGATCCCGAACTCGCATCCGCCGGATGATCCGGCATGGAAGAGAGTTCCGCACCGTTCGGATTCAGCGCGATTCCGGCCATATGGTTCACGTCGCCAACCAGTCTGGCCCGAAGAGCAAGAAGGATCTTCCGAAATAATTCGTAGTCTGTAGGACGCATCGTTTTCGTTCACGCTCCTTTTCAATTCAGGAAGCCGTCAGAGATCCCCCCAAATCTCTCATCCCATGCACCTGAACCATCTGAAATTTTGCCGCATAAAAAAACAAAACAATGGAAGCATAGCACGATCCAGACATTCTGTCAAGAGAAAAGTTCACTTTTCTGCGAAAATTTCCCGAAATTCAATCGTTCCCGAATTTTCGTTCCTGGAAGATCGATCTTCCGTTCGCCTCCACTCTATTTCCAGTCTCCACATTCCATCCCCACTCCGCAAACGTACTCCGCATTCCAGAACCGGGACACATTCCAGAGCCAGTCGGCCTTCCGAAACTGGGCACTTTCCCTGCGTGCTAGAATGAAAGCGGTCGGAAACCCGGTTGGATGGGTTTCGTTTCATGGAAAAACTAACCGAAAAGAGGTCGATATGAAAAAACAGGGAATCTCCATTTTCTCGCTGGCCTGTACCGCAGCCTGCCTGACTCCGCTGACGTGGGCGGACGCTGCTGAAAATTCCTCAGAGAATTCATTGAACGGAACCGCAAAGCCGGCTTCCGAGGTTCACGAAGAGGAATCGCTCCTCCAGAAAACGAAAGAGGCCGTTCTGGATGCCGAGCAGAAGCTGAAAGATGCCGCGATGAAAGCGAAAGATAAAATCGAAAAAACGTTCTCTTTTGAAGACACCGCAGACGAAAACGGCACAGAGAAACCGAAAAACGGGAATTCCGGCGTCCGTCATCCGGAAAAAAATGAAACGTCCGCCTCTCAGGGAATGTCTGATGCACAGGCAAAAGAAGTCCCTGAAAATGCGGAAGACTCCAATCTGCCGGACACTCCCAGACAGCCCGGCACAGACGGATCTGAAAAAGACGAAATGTCTCCGGAAAACCAGACCGGAAATTCCGAAAACGCCAATGAAACGGATGCCGACGACGAAACCGACGCCGACGACGAAACCGACGCCGAAGACGAAACGGATGCCGAAGATGAAACGGACGCCGACGACGAAACCGACGCCGACGACGAAACGGATGCCGACGACGAAACGGATGCCGACGACGAAACGGATGCCGACGACGAAACGGATGCCGACGACGAAACAGACGCCGACGACGAAACAGACGCCGACGACGAAACGGATGCCGACGACGAAACGGATGCCGACGACGAAGATCAGCAGGCAGTTTCCGACACCTGCCGCGAAAATGTCGTTTCGATCTTTCAATTTCTTGAGACGAGAGGTCCACGCATGGAAACCGCCTCGGACGCCGTGAAGGCAGACGAGAAGGATGCGCAGCTGATGCGCGAGCACATGCAGAACTTCATGGCCCACGTGAACTACTGTCTCGTCCAAAATCACGGCAAACTTGCGGACCGGGTACTTGCACCGATGCTTGAAGAGGGGCTGAAGATCACGGAAATCGACGGACGTCCGGTCGTCGTTCTTCAGTGCCTTTGCCCACACTCCTGCTTCTGGGGCAAAAACATCTCCGCGACGGCACCGCTTCAGTGGGAAGAGATCGCTTCGGAACTTCTTCCGGATTTCTGTCTTGGTGCGTTCACGACCCCGCTTCCGGAAACGCTCCGGACACACTATGGTCTGGAATCTGGGGAGGGACTCTGGGTCGAGTACGTCGTTCCTAATTCGCCGGCACACCGTGCGGGGATCCATCGCGGAGACATCCTGCTCGAGGCGGCTCTCAATATGGAAGAAGATGGAAAAACTGTCCAGAAATCGTTCCTCCTTACCCACCCGCTTCTTCTCATTGATCTGGTAAACCATGCAGAAACTGAAAACATGGAACTGCTTGTCCTTTGCGGAGGAAAAGAACACCGGATCTCCCTTGCACCGATCTCCAAAACGGAATTGATCGAACGTTCGCAATGGGCAGCGGAAGGCAGCGAAACTACGGAAGAAACCGCAGAAGGATCTGCTGAAAAAAACGCAGAGGAAGTAGAAAAAACTGACGGAAAAACTGAATCGGAAAAATCAGCACCCTCAGAGACCGCCGAAACTTCCCCCAACCGACAGTCCGCGACCCCGCCGGACATTCTGAACGCGGATCAAATGCAAGACGTTTCCCCGGCTGATCTTCCGGCAGAAGAAAACGCTGCGGATCCGGCCGATACCCCGGCCCCGGTATACACTCCGATCCCGGTAGATGTTCCGGCATCGACGGGAACTCCGACTCCGGCTCCGGCGGAAACTCCGGCTCCGGCAGAAACTCCTACTCCGGCGGAAACTCCGGCTCCGGCAGAAACTCCGGCTCCGGCAGAAACTCCGGCTCCGGCAGAAACTCCTGCTCCGGCAGATACTCCGACTCCGGCAGATACTCCGACTCCGGCAGAAACTCCTGCTCCGGCGGAAACTCCTGCTCCGGCGGAAACTCCTGCTCCGGCAGAAACTCCTGCTCCGGCAGAAACTCCGGCTCCGGCAGAAACTCCGGCTCCGGCAGAAACTCCGGCTCCGGCGGAAACTCCGGCTCCGGCGGAAACTCCTGCTCCGGCAGATACTCCGACTCCGGCGGAAACTCCTGCTCCAGCGGGAACTCCTGCTCCAGCGGAAACTCCTGCTCCGGCGGAAACTCCGGCTCCGGCAGATACTCCTGCTCCGGCAGATACTCCGACTCCGGCAGAAACTCCTGCTCCGGCAGAAACTCCTGCTCCGGCGGAAACTCCTGCTCCAGCGGAAACTCCGGCTCCGGCAGAAACTTCTGCTCCGGCGGAAACTCCTGCTCCAGCGGAAACTCCTGCTCCAGCGGAAACTCCGGCTCCGGCGGAAACTCCTGCTCCGGCGGAAACTCCTGCTCCGGCAGAAACTCCTGCTCCGATCATCGTTCCCGAAGCGGAATGAGTATTCCATCCTCTTCGGATCCTCATTAAATTTCCAGAATCCCCATTCATGAAAGGGAAAAAATGAAAAAAGAAAAGAGAACCTCTCATCATTCCGAGAAAGAGACGCACGCATCCACATGCGGCACAGGCAGCTCATGCGCAGCCAGAGGGAACCGCAAAATGTCGGATCCCCATGAAAAAAACGACCATTCCCAGCAATCTGGAAAATCTGGCACGATGGACCAGGAAAGCGGCTGGACGGACGACCTCAGCATCAGTTCCGGACCGTCGTATCGCGAGATGAACCTTTCTCTCTCCCGTATGGTCAATGGAGAGCAGACGGACATTCGGATCCACCGCGAGACGGGCCATCCGACCGACATTTACGTCTCTCAGGGAAGTGAATCCTGGAGTCTGGAGCCTTCGGAACTGGATCAGCTTCCGGAAGATCTTCGGGAAGAGGTCGAGATGCTTCTTTCACCTCCCGAAGAAGGCAAAGAAAGTTCCTGGATCACGTTCCTGATCCGTGAACAGTCTCCAGATGAAGAAGAATGTGTCCTGAGCGGCTGCGGCTGCCGATAGTTTCCATCGCAGCTCCCGACAGATCGGAGAGCAGGATCGGTTTTCCTTCACGGTGACCGTTCCCGCAGCGTGAGATGTACCTTCACTCATTTCACGTCTCCGACCCGGCGTCAGAATTCCTCAAGAACCGCGCAGAGAGGGATCTGGCGCCATTTTCTTTTTTTGCATCTAAAGAAAAAACGAAGAAAAAAATCCTCCCCCCCTTGAAAAAGGCTCAAAAAAAGCTAAAATATAGAAAGTCACTTGGAGAAGGAGCGAGCCATCCGCCCGTTCCCAGCCCAAAGGACCTGCTTCCGTAGCTCAGGTGGATAGAGCGACGGTTTCCTAAACCGTAGGTCGCTGGTTCGAGTCCAGTCGGAGGTATTTAGGCAGGTTTTTTCAAATTACCTGCCTTTTTTATTTTCTTGAAAAAACGCGCTCAAGTGCCCTAAAATAGGGTACTTAATGAATTTAATCTCTTTGAGTTTTACACTCTTTCACTCTCTTTGATT
>JAGBAA010000134.1 GCA_017939795.1 Thermoguttaceae bacterium | reverse complement strand
GCAATATTTCTGGAGCAGTTCCCAGGAATAAATATTCATCTGGACAAATTCAGCCTGCTCTTTTTCATACAGTTCAGAGAAATAAACCATACGATGTCCTGATTCGCGAAGCTCGCACATCTTCCCGAACAGTTTCTGCTTTGTTTCGTCGGTCAGAAAATAGACTCTTTGTTCACAAGTCACCCCCAAAGAACGGATCAGCTCCGGCAGATCAATATCTTCCGGGATCTTCCCTTCCGCAAGCCGGCGAAGACGATTCAGGTGCATGGAATAGTTCGGTCGGATCCCGTCCTTAAAATGTGTTCTCAAAAGCTCACCCACCAGCTCGCGCACGTTTGCAGAATCAACAATTTTCAACGGTTCCGGAATTTCAGCAATACTCTCGCATACATTCGGTATCTGAGCAATGGCAGACTCTTCCTCGACCGTTTCCTGCGGCCAAGTACTTTCATAGGACGATTCCCACGCACTCTCTTCCGTCATTTCGGCGGTAAGTTCATCATCTGCTTCCACAATTTCCTGCGGCTCCGAAATCTCTAAAGCCGTCTCACGTTCGCACTCTTCCGCAGTCTCGACGACCTGTTTCAACGTCTCGACAGGCTGCTCCTGTACTTTTAAGACGAATTCCTGCGTTTCCTCCGCCCATTCCAGCGTCTCATTCGCCAGTTCTGATATCTTGACAATCTGTTCCTGAGTCTCAACAGTCTGTTCCTGTGTCTCTGCCGCAGCATGCATCCGGGCTGCCTGCTTCAACATCCGGGCAGTCTGTTCCTGAATCGCAGCCGCTGCCGCTTCATGGATCTCTACAGTCTGCTCAAGCGTCTCAACCGTTTGTTTAAGTGTCTCAACCGCCTGTGTCAGCGTCTCAGAAGCCTCCTCCAATATTTCAACAGCTCGGTCCTGCAGTTCGGAAGTACACTGTATCGATTCCTGAACAGTAAAGATATACCAGCACGCGCCACACTGTATTTTTCGTCCCAGATCCCCTTCATCCAGACGGAGTTTTCGGAAACACTTGGGACAATATGTTGCAGACAGGTGATCCCGTGGTTGGAATTCCAGCCCAGCGGCCCGCTCCGAAAGCATGTCCTGCGTCAGTTTCAAGGTCTCAATCGCATGTTCCAGTATTTCTGCCGATTCTGCCTGGAGGTCGATAGTGCACAACATGGATTCCTGGACCGTAAAAATATACCAGCACGCACCACACTGTATTTTTCGTCCCAAATCATTTTCATTCAGGTTGAGTTTCTGGAAACACTTGGGACAATATGCAGCATGAAGTGTCGATTCAGACTCGACATTTTCTGAAATTTGATTTTCTAATTTCTCTTTATTTGCCGCAACTTCTTGCTCTGTGAGACTGTCAGACCATACATCCTCAACGGTTTCCTGAGATCCTGAAATCTCAAACGACGATTCCCATTCACTCTCGTCCGTAATTTCCGAAACCTCCTGCGGCTCCAGAATCTCTAATGCCGTAGTCTGCTCGCACTCTTCCGCAGTCTCAACGACCGGCTCACTGACTTCTAATTCCGCTGTGTTTTCCAAGACGGCATTTTCCGTCATTTCCTCTGCCGTCGGCATGTCTGTCAACAAATCATCTACACTTGGTACCTTAAGGATCTCCAGCACGAACTTTTTCCGTTTTTCAGAGAAAAAGACCTGAACCTTGACCTCCATGTCCGCAGCCAGTTCGGGTTTTCGTTCGATCGCTGTAAAAACATTCTGAAACTTTTCATACATCTGCTTTCTGAGTGCAGAGCGTAAATTCCAGGTCAAGGCATATCTCCGACAGATCCGATCATTGGAATGAATGGACGGCAGGACCAAGATCTTGGCATAAAAACACAACCCATCCCAAACGACCGTAACTGGAAACGAAGTCTCTTCACCGGTGTTGTCGAAAGTCCGGGCAATGACACTATTAAACTCCTCCGGAATATTGACTCCGCTCTGAAAAAGTAGCCAGTTCAGTGTGCGCACAAAAGAAAACGTCACGGCATTTTCGGAAACGTTATTTTCCAATTTGTTTGGTATAGAAACTGATGTTTCCGTTTCCGGTGAGGATGAAATCTGCTCGTTCTGTACGATAATTTCTTCAACATGCGTTTCGTCAACCGCTAGACCAGCAAACCACCGTGAACAACTTTTTGCAAACTTTGCGGCCGTTTTAAAAAAACTTCCCCAAATTTCATCTTGATTTTCTGGATATTGTGCAGAAACCGGATAGCGTGCTCCTGAAGACTGGATCGTCTGGGGGATTTGAAACGAAAAAACATACCCGCACATACCACATCGCAGCCTCTTTCCCACGTGACTTGCATTCAAAAGAAGCACCTGTTGACATTGTGGACAAATTGCCGAATATGTTTTCATTTCATCACTATATTTCTGAATTTTCTTTTTTGCAAACTTTTGTAATTATAGCATATCTGGAATTTTTTGCAATGGGAAAAGCTGAACATAATTTAAAATTGTGGAAATTTATGATATTAACTTATTCAACTATGATACTCGGACGTTAAAGAAGACCTTATCTGGTGGCCTCAAATCAGCTATTAAATCATCCCGAACGTTTCCTTTAATTTTGGAGAAGAATACTTAGATATTTTTGATTTCAGTGAATGAACATCTTAAACAAAGTAAAATGCTCAAGAACTATTTTTCAAAATCAAAGATGGTTCCTCCGATAACTACTCGGTCTCAGTTGCCGGATGAACCAGATTTTTTCCGGAAAAATTCACGAAAAAATCGCCATTTTTCCAAATTTAACGATTGGGACATCCCAGGGTTTACGTTTTGGCATCAGCAGCCTCCTGCAAAACAGAGTCTAAAACGGAGTACTCCATTCTAAAACGGAGTAAAACGACCCCAAAAACACACGAACAGCAGGCCATAAAAAAAGGCGTTTCACCTCGTAAAAAACGAAATGAAACGCCGAAATGGGCACGCCAAGATTCGAACTTGGGACCTCCGCCTTATCAGGGCG
>JAGBAA010000133.1 GCA_017939795.1 Thermoguttaceae bacterium | reverse complement strand
CAGAGTGCCGTCGCGCGTGGAATCTTTAGCCGAAAATCTCATCGCTGATCTCGCGTTTTCCGTGTGTTTCTGTGGATCTTCTGTGCTCTCAGTGGTTAAGATCTTCGGCGCAAGCGGTCCCACGCGCGACGGCACTCTGCGAGAGCCGTCTGGCTGCCCGCGAAGAAATGACGGCCGTGAGAGGGAAACATTTTGAAAATCGTTTCCCTCTCAGACTCTCCCTTCAAAAACTTTTTGATGTGGTTTTTGATCCTTTTTTTTCTTGCCCCGTCCTGACACAAAAAAAGGGAAACCTCCCTGCGAAGGTTTCCCCGTAAATCATGCTGAGCCAGCAGCTTATTTCACTTCGTCCAACTTGACAAAACGCTTCTCTTCCGCGCAGATCAGAGCGGCTTCGAGAATACGCTGGGTCTGGTACGCATCGCGGAACGTGGCGAGCGGGATCTCCGGTTCCTTGCCGTCCAGGAAGGACAGAACGTCGGCCGCAATGTTCACGAACGTGTGTTCGTAGCCGATGAGATGTCCATCCGGCCACCAGTTCTTGACGTACGGATGATCCGCAGCATGCGTGCAGAGGATCGTCGTCCAGCCCTGAACGCCCGTGGGACGGGTGGCATCGTAGAACTGCAGTTCGTTCATGCGTTCAAACGCGAATTTGAGCGAACCTTTCGTACCGTTGATCTCGAAGTAGTTCGCATTCTTGTTTCCGGTCGCCTGACGGGCAGCTTCGAAACTTCCGACCGCCCCGTTGTTGAACTTCGCCAGATACAGAACGGCATCGTCGACCGTCACGTCATCGTATTCGGCATCGCTGCTCTGCGCACCGCCGATGATGTTCGTCTGATTGATCAGACCAGTGAGCTTGCGGCGTTTTTCGACGAACGTCTTGTTGATCGCACCGCAGATCTCTTCGATCTCGATACCGGCCACAAAGCGCGTCATGTCCGTGATGTGCGCGTTCAGGTCGCCGTGAGCACCGGAACCGGCAGTTTCTTTCTTGAAACGCCAGGTCATCGGAACGTTTTCGTCAGCCCAGTCCTGAAGATAGCTGGCACGGATGTGGAGGATCTCACCCAGCATACCGGCCTTGACCATCTGGTGCGCATATGCGACGGCCGGGCAGCGGCGATAGACGAACCACACGAAGGACGGCACGTTGTATTTTTCAGCAGCTTCCGCCATTTCACGGGCGTCGTCGAGGGAACCGGAGATCGGTTTCTCGCAGGTGACGCACTTTTTGCCGGCCAGGATAGCGGCTTTCGCCGGCGGAGCATGCATGAAGTTCGGGGTCACGATGTCGACCAGACCGATTTCCGGAGACTTGACGGTTTCTTCCCAGTTCGTGGAAGCATTCGCCCAACCCCATTTCTGAGCGAAGGCGGCAGGATTTTCCGCTTCCATACCGTAGACTGTGTGAAGGACGGGGGTGATCGGCGGGTTGAAGAATTTGTTGACCTGGCTCCAGGCGTTCGAGTGGGACTTGCCCATGAATCCCTGACCGATCATCGCGACATTGATGGTTTTCTGTTCCATGCTATTCTTTACTCCTTGATTGAAAATCTGAATCTAAAGATACCGGGAGGTTCCGTCAAACGGACGGCCCAATGTTCTTTCATTCCAATATATTCTCTATCGTCGAAAATTTCAAGCCCCACCTGCGTTTTTTCGGAGATTTTTTTCAAAAAAATGGAAAATAAAAAAATTTTGAGAAAATCAGGACTCCCCCCTTGACAAAAATTTGTTTTGGGTTAAAATACACGCATCATTTATGGGAGCGACTAGCTCAGTTGGTTAGAGCACCAGCTCGACAAGCTGGGGGTCACAAGTTCAAGTCTCGTGTCGCTCATTCTTTATGCCTCGTGCTACCCCCACGAGGCTTTTTTTATGGACTTTTTTGCCGTTTTTGAGAAAATTTCCCAAAAATTGGGGGACCCTCTCCTTGAAAAAAAACGGGAAATCGGTTTCAATAAAAGAAATGGGAAATTTTAGTCCGCTTCAACCCCGAAAGGAGTTTTTCATGAAAAAATTTGCACATTATGGTGCCGTACTCGCCGAGAAAAAAGAAGGCATGATGTATCTCGATTCCATCAAATGCTGGGCCACGGACCCGACGCAGGATCCGAATACGATCGAGTATCTTTATTTTGAACCGGATTCTCCGATGGCAGATCTCCCGGTCGCGAAAGGCGGACACATTGCCTATCTCGTGGACGACATTGACGCCAAATGCGCCAACAAAGTCTGCTTCTGGCCTCCGATGGACGTCGTGCCCGGCATCCGGATCGCGTTCTTCACCGACGAAAACGGCGTCGTGACGGAATACTGCCAGATGAGCTGATCTCCTCACAAAAAATACAAGGCCTGCCGGACTTTGGCAGGTCTTTTTTTGGCTTGATATTCCATTTTATTTTTTATTTTCCTCTCATTTCAATTCAAGGAGAAATCATGTTTACCCGCCGTTCATTCCTGCAGTCCGCTGCCGCACTCTTTGCCGGGGCAGCACTTTCCAATTACGTTCAGGCCTCTGAAAAACAGGGGAAGATGATTTGGGCCAACATGCTCAATCTGGGGCACAATATGTGGGGAGATACTCCGCGTGCGTACACACCGTGCACGAGTAAACTCCTCTGCCAGGACGCCGTCTGGGAGAAAGTCACGAACCAGATGGCCGCCGCCGGTCTGAATATGGTCCTGATCGATCTCGGAGAGGGGATCCAGTACCAGAGCCACCCGGAACTGGCGATCGAAGGGTCCTGGAGCATCGAAAAACTCCGCAAGGAACTCGCCCGCCTGCGCGCCATGGGTCTGGAACCGATCCCGAAGCTGAATTTTTCCGCCTGCCATGACACATGGCTCGGCGACTATTCGAGAATGGTCTCCACGCAGAAATACTATTCCGTCTGTGCCGAGCTGATCCAGGAAGTCTGTGAGATCTTCGATCATCCGCGTTTCTTCCACCTCGGCTACGATGAAGAGACCGCCGGACATCAGAGGTCCTACGATTACGTCGTGATCCGTCAGGGAGAACTCTGGTGGCACGATTTCCTTTTCTTCGTCAAAACCGTCGACGCGCAGAATGTCCGTCCGTGGATCTGGTCAGATTACTGCTGGCATCATGAGGAAGAATTCTTCAAACGGATGCCGAAACACGTGCTTCAGAGCAACTGGTACTACAGCGAGGAATTCGACCCGGCCAAATGCGTCTACGTGCAGCGGTTCCACGATCTGGATAAAGCCGGCTTCGATCAGGTCCCGACCGGCTCCAACTGGGCCAATGACGTCAATTTCGGCCGACTGGTCAAGTACTGCTCGGAGAACATTTCCAAAGAACATCTCTGCGGATTCCTGCAGACGCCGTGGAAATCGACGACCGAAAACGCGCTCGAACACCACATGAGGGCGATCGAACAGATCAAGGCCGTGATGTATTGAGAGATCCCCCAAATGAGTGCGGAAACGGGTCCTTCCAGTCGGCAGTGTCCTGTTTCCGCAAATTTTCAGAAACGCCGGATCCGCTTGAAAACCGGGATCTGCGGGCCTGGAACTATTTTTTGTCCTTCAGCGTACGATACACTTCCTCATAGACATCGTAAAGCGAAAAAAGCATCTCGCGCAGATTCCCTTTATGGCGCTCAAAATGCTCCTCAATGACCGATTCAGGGATCCGTACGATCGAATTCTCCAGCAGACGCTCCACGATGAGTTTCGCGACGGAAAGTTCTCTGGACGTCTGATACAGATCCGGATACTCAAGCGGTTCATGCCCGAGGATCACGACGCCGAATCCCTGGCGAAAGGACCGGCTCTTCAATTTTCTGCGTGTCAGGTAGGAGAGCTGCTCGTATCCGTCGATCGCCAGCTGCGTTTCCGCATCCATCCCCTGAAAATCTTCCTCCGAAAGTGGAAGTTTCCTCACACCATCCTGAAGTTCCAGATGCACGACGCGCCGTCCGCACTTTTGGATCTCCGGGAGCAGAGCCGCCAAAAGCGTCGACTTCCCGGACCCGTGCGGGCCAATGATCTGTCCGCGCCATGAATTTTCGCGCAGTGTGGCGAGAAGCGTTTCGCTCGAGACTCCTTCCGGAAAATAAAACGGGATCGCGCCGGGACGGATACGCCGGGAACAAAAAGGATTTTCTTCGTATGCCATATCCGCTCCGCCTTAATTGAGATCGACCTGCACTTTTGGCACACTACCGACCGTAAAGAATTTCTCGCTCTTCACTTCCCGGCCGTTTTTCAGAAAAATACGCACACGCACACACCAGTGGATCTTCAGGATCATGCCGTAGTAGGAAAGCGGCGAAGACGGAAGCGTGACCGAAAAGGAAAATGTTTCCCCCTTTTCATCTCCATCCGGAATGCGGCAGACCGAATTACGGGGAGCCGGATGTGCATCATTTGCAGAGACGGCCCCCAGCAGTCCATTCGTCCAGTCGAGCGTTTCGAAGAAATGGACGCCGATGTCCTCATCTCCCTTTCCCTCTGTATACCAAACGACGGAAAACTCGAGCCGGTTCACGCTTTCCAGTTCCACATCCTCAAGCCGGAACGTTCCTGAAACCGTTTCAAGAGGCTGAAAAACGTCAGGCTTTTGGTCAAACTGAATAATGGAGCAGATCATTTTTCCTCCTCCCGGGCCGGATAAACGATGATGGGGAAGGATCGCTCAAACATCGGAAGTCTGTCGAGTTTCCCCTGAACGATCACGCGCCAGCAGACCTGATTGTGCGCCGAAACGAACGAGTGCATCGCTTCCGCAGGGATCTCCAGCAGAAATTCCGCATCAAAAGCAGTTCCGTGAGCGGCTGAGGCGGCCTCTTCCCCAAAGATCAGACGCTGATAAACTCTCTGTTTTTCACGCCGGGTGTTCGTTCCGTGCGTAAAGACGACCTCCTCTTCACAGACGAGGACCACATTGATCCACGCAAGTTTCTTGCTTCCCCCCTGCGAAAGAAACAGACGGACGGGTCTTCCCGGAAAAATGGGAAATTTCTCGATCTCCAAAAGCGTGGATCCCACACAGGTCGCGTTTCTCAGCTGAATGTATGTATGCCCGACGAGCCAGACTCCGACCGCCAGAAACGGCATGAGATAGCACAGCTGGAGCCACGCGCCGTCCTCACGGAAATTGAAGGCCGTCAGGACTAGAAAACCGATGCATCCCGTTCCCCAAAGCAGCGCAACGAACGTCTGAATGAACAGTGCCCATGCAGGCGAATCCAAAACGGGAAGCCGATATGCCAGCTGGATCCCGGGACTGTCGATGATCTCCCGAATGTCCGGCACATTGGGGAATTCACCGCTGGGGGAACGTTCTCTTTCCTGCTGCGGACGAAAAACACCATGGAGCGCATTTCTTTCCTTCGATACACTGTACCGGGGTGCCGTCAGCGCATGGATCCCGATCCCGATCCCGATGAAGACCAGCGACCCGGGAATGATCAGCGCAAGGAAATTCTCCCACTGCCAATCCGGAATGAAAACGACCTGATCCGGATCTTCAGGGTCAGTCAGGCAGGTATGCGTCTCTCCGATCTTCCACTTTCCAAGAAATTCTTCCGCACTTTTTTCCGTCGAAAACTTTGAGAATCGCGTCACGGAATCGAAAACGGGCGTCCAAACCGTCCGTTCCGCACCGTCTGCAAAATACTTCAGCTGCATTTCCGGAAGATAGTAGATCTCCTTGAACGGAAGTCCCAAAACAGGACCGGTCTCTTTTTTTTCTGCATTTTCCGAAGTTTCTGCGTGAAAGGAACTTTCATCTTCGAAGATCGATGGAGCATCGACCGGCTCCTTCACGACCGGCCGGTCTCCCAGAACGGTTCGCGGTGAAATGCGGAAATCCGCGAGTACGCACTCCGTTTCCTCGTACCGGCTGTGGATCTTCCACTCCGGAATGACGTAAAACCATCCCAGCCAAATCAGTCCCAATGCCCCCGCAAGGATGCAGACCGCAGAAAAAACAAGTTCCGCCGTCAGTCCCACCAGCTGGGAATCGGTCCGATGTTCTCCTCTTTTTTTCGTAAACAGCCAGGAATGTTCTTTCATGATCGCCTGAAAACCGGAATGGGGATGAAATCAAAACGCCAAAATACGGCACTCATTCAGAAAGAGGCTTCTGCTCCCGCCTGGAATCCCGCGTAAATCCCAGTTTTTCCAGTGCACCGTAAACCTCCAGCAGCGTCTTCGCGCCAAAATTGGAGATTTTCAACAGCCGCTCCGGGGAACTGTTCAGAAGGTCCCGGACTGTGAAGATCCCTTCCGATTCCAGACAGTTCGTCGTACGCACCAGAAGCCCGATCTGCGCGATGCTGAGATTCAGGATCTCCTGACGCTTCTGATACTGGATCTCCTTTTCACTCAAACGCACACAGGTCGAAGCCGGCCGCAATTCTTTTTCCATTTTTTCCTCCCTGAAAAAAAAGTTTTCCCGCAGAAAACCGCTAATTACCGGCGATTATACCACATCGAATAAAAAATTCCAGACGTTCGGAGCAAAAAATCCCAATTTGTTTCAAAAAAAACTCCCTGCGGCAGCAAATAGGGCACCGCAGGGAATGTGTCTTTCATTTCTGAAAAGATCTTCAGAGAACTAGTTGAACAGCTTGTCGTGCTTGTGCGGAGTCATGATGTCGAAGTTGACTTCACGGAGATATTCCTGCGCACCGCTCTCGATCAGACCATTCACGAGCAGTTCGATCTGTTCCTGGCTCTTGTATGCGCGGATGGCATCCAGCTTCTTCTCAAACAGCTCCTGATTCGTACGGATGCGCATCGTCGGAAGCGTCGCGAAATCGCTGTACGTCGAGTACTCATAGAGTCTCGGAATACTTTCCATCGGTGCGCCAAGTTCCGGCCAGATGCCGCCCTGGGCGTGGAAGATCGAGATCATCATTTCTTTCGTCGTGAGCTGATGATCCGGATGGATATCCGTCGGCGTCGGAAGGAAGATTCGGGTCGGGCAGATCTGACGCAGGACCCAGGTATACGAATTCTGAAGCCCAGTAGCTCCGGCGATCACCGGGCTGGTCGTATTTTCATCCGCAAAACGTCTGCCGGCATTCAGATAGAAGGAGCAGTCGTCAAAATCCAGGAAATGAACGTTCTCTTCCTTCACCCCCAGGATCTTGAAAGATTCCTTCGCTTCCTCCTTACGGATCGCTGCGATCGTCCGGCTTTTATCTTCACTGCAGTACCCCATGCAGCCGTTTGCCGAGATGACAGCGTGCACCTCAACCCCCTCTTTCAAACCGGCAAGCAGCGTCAGACCGGCACCGCACACGATGTCATCATCATGTGCTGCCAGAAACATCCAGCACTCCTTATCCTTTTTCCATTCGGGAAAAATGATCCGGGCAACCGGAGCACGTTCCACGATCGTTTGAACACGACGATCATAAATGACCACATTTTCTTCACTCATTTTCAAATTCCTTATAAAGTGAACCTAAAACAAATTATTTCAAGCCGATGGGCGGGCCTTTTTTCTGTTTTGTATTTCCGCAAATGGGAAAATTTCCGTTTCAGGCAGGGATATTCAAAACGAAAATTTCGCCTTTCGGCATAAAGTATGAATTAAAAAGGACTTGCAGGATTCGGCATAAAAATGCCATTATGTTGAATATACCAATATTTTCAATTTATGTCAAGTACATCGACCTGCAAAAAACAAAAAATCGCCAAATTTATGCGTTCATTTTTCTAAAAAACACGATTTGCGAGCAAAGCAAGGCTTCCGGAAGCCGTCCGGGCAAGAAATAATGTCCCCATTCCGCCTTTCTTTGGAAGTTTCAGCCACTTGCGAACCTCCTCTGGTTCGGGGACCGCTCCCCGTTTTTTGATCTCGATCCGGCTCCACCCGCTTTCCTGGACAGCCCGGACGATCTGTTTTCTGTCCAGCGGAAGTACGCACCGGATCTCAAAACACGCCGCCAACGCATTTTCTACCGGTTTCTCTCCCGTCAGATAAAGCGACCCGGGTCCCAGCCGCTTCAGAGCATAAGTCTGGGCAAAATCCCCTTCCAAACCGGCCGCGAGAAGGGAAGGATCCGGATCAAACAAAAATCTGCCGGGGATCTCCGCCGCGGGGAGCGGAAGATTCGGCTTTCCCGCAAAAGTTCCGAGCACACCGGCACCGTGTGTCTCAAGAAGCGTCGCCCGAAAGTCCCCTTTCCTCTCCTTTTCTGCGTCAAACCATACTATTAATTGTCTGCACTCACGATTTCGGGTGATCCATTCCGCCTCCGTCATCCGGGAGAGCCACGTTTCCGGGATCTCCGTCCCCGGAGCAAGTTTCACCGCAGCCAAACGGCGACCCTCCAGAAGTTTTTCCAGTACCGGGAACTCCGGCTGAAAATAATCGATCTGTGTCGTCCGCACCCCTTCACTACGCCGATCCGGATCCATATGCAGCAACGGAAAACGCTCGGCAGGAAAGCGTTCCAGAAATTCCTCCGCCATCCCGGGAAAGATCTGGAAATCCGCGTCTTCCGGAAGCACACCGGCCTCCTGCGCCGCCGTCAGATTAAAATGTGCAGCCAAAGCCGTCATGGGAGAACGATCCACACCGAGGACCGGATGCGCAGCCGCAAGTGCGAGAAGATCCCCTCCGATCCCGCAGCAGATGTCCGCCGCCGGAACACCTTCGGGAAACCGTTTTGCCTTATACTCCGCGATCCATCGGTCTGAGGACTGCTCGATGCCGACCTGTGTAAAAAACATTCGTTCCGCAAGTTCCGCGAATTTTTCTTTCCCGCGGGAGCGCAAAACCACCTGCACCGCCGCCAAAGCCGCTTTTTCAGGCGGAAGGGCAAGTTTTTCTCTCAAAAAGAGGATCCTCTTCCATTCATCTCCGCCGCGCAGCGCAGCGGCTTTTTGGACCGCGGTCTGTCCCTCTTCGGAAAAGATCCACTTCTCTTCCGGTTTGAGCTCTCCAAAGTGCCGATCATCCCCCAAATATGCAGCAGACGGCATAAGGTCCTTCCTTTCATTCTGCCAACCGATATTATCATTCATTCCGCAGACGTCCCGAAACGCAAAAATTTCAGCAGGAAACATCTATTCTATTATTTCTTCCTTTTTCCAGCAGGACACGATGGAATGAACAAAGAAATCACAGAAAAAATTAAAGTTCCCTGCCATAAAATACGAAACCTTAAATACAGTTGACAAAAGGGGTTTAATTCCTACCGTCACACTAACCGCAACTGCCGTAAAAATACAAACCGATCCGCAGTTCTATTTTGCAGATTATTTGTATTATATGACGGCTGCGGATGCAGAGTTTCACGACAAGTCGAAATATTTTCGGATTTTTCACCAAATCAGAAAAATTTCGATTTTTCCTTAACCTCAGAGGTTTCTGTGCCGATGTTAATTCAAGCACAGGTGAAATAACCTGCAAAAACAAAATTATTGAAGCAGTTACAGTTCAGACCCTCAACCCAAACTGGATAGGGAGGAGATTGGAGTTTTTGCCTCTCCAAAGGAATTCCATATACAGGGGGGATCTGATCCTGGAAAGCCCAAGGGGGGCGATTCAGGTAATTGAGTCGAGGCGAGTTGTTATATCGGAGAGCCTACCATGAAGGTCTTCACAACTGGTCAGGTTGCCAAAATTTGTAAAGTGGCCCCGCGTACCGTTAGCAAGTGGTTTGATTCAGGTCGTTTGAAGGGTTACCGTATCCCGGGTTCGCAAGATCGTCGTATTCCGCGTGAATACCTGATCAAGTTCCTGAAGGAGCATGGTATGCCGACGACGGAACTTGAAGAAGCGGCCGTCGCGAAAGTCTTGGTAGTCGCACAGGACCAGGTTCTTATTGAGAACCTTCGTCGTGAACTTCCGCCGGAACGTCAGTTCAAGGTCGAAGTCGCAGCGAGCGGTTTTGATGCGGGTATCCAGGCCGAAAGTTTCCATCCTGACTGCATTGTTGTCGATTTTTCTATCGGCAGAACAGAAGCGCTGCAGATCTGTCAGAATCTGCGCCGCAACAGCGAGTTTGCTGACATTATTCTTATTGCTCTTTTGCCGGATGACGGCAGCACGAGCTCTATCGATCGTTCCAGTATCAATGAAACGTTCCGTAAGCCGTTCGATGCTTCCCTTCTTGCAGAACGCCTGAAGACTCTCGTCGGTGTTCGCAAAGAGCTTATTTGAGTATGTCTCAAACTTACAGCAGATTTCAGGAACAGGAACTTTCTGTTTCCTGATTTCAGCAAAACATAAGGCAGAAGTCGGGAAACCGACTTTTTCCTTTTTCTTGCAGAGAGTACCGTCCTCTTCTGGACACGATCCCACGAATAACCCGCACAATCATACAATCCGGAACACTTCTAACAAAAAGACTGAAAGTTTCACACCTCCGGAAAAGAATCTTTTCAGAAAAAGAGAATGATACACGATAAGGAACATGAGGTCTACTGCCTTCCGTCCAGCCCGTGCGACCGGTGTATTCGTTTCACGGTGCCGGATTCACTGAAAATTTTGGATTTTATTGGCCGATTCCGGTTGAATTTTTTGTAAAACGGTTTATACTGAATGGATAAAGACCGGCTTTACGAAAGGACCTTCCGGAAATCATGCTGGAAAGACTTTCCCGGTCCCCCGGCATTGGCTTTTGCTGCCTCTGTGTATATGTGCAGGCAGCGCGATAGAACTGTTTCGGAGACAGCCTGATGAAAAACCTGTTCGGCAAAACACTCGTCGTTTTGATTTTCATGTTCAGCCTGATATTGCTGACCATGTCGGGAGCCGTTTATATGACGCACACGAACTGGCGTGCCCGGGCAGAAAAAGTGACGAAGGAAGTTCAGGATGCGGAACAGCAGCTGTCCGGCCTGCGTCAGCAGAATGATACGCTGGTAAAGGCGATCGAAGAAGAAGAAAAGCTGCGGGATCTGGTGGTCGCCGCACTGACTGCGGAAGTCGAAAACCGCAAGGCGGAGTATACTGCCTATACGGAAGAATGTGAAAAACAGGACAAGGAGATCCGTCAGAATTCGGAAACGATGATGGAGTATTCGCTTTTCCTGTTGAAAGCACGTATCCTCGCTGACGATGCGTTGGTCAGGGTGCAGAATGAGAGAAACGAACGGATCCGCGCCATGCATGAATACGTAAATAACATGAACCGGATCGAGGACCTGAATCAGCAGATCCTTACGCTGGAAAAACGCGCACGGAGCCTCGCTGTCAAACAGCAGCCCGAACACTGATTTCCCTTTTATGCCGTTTCCCCATTTGGAGATTTTGCCAACCCGCGCCATTTAAGGCGGATAATGATTTCAAAAAATTAAAAGGACTCCCATGAACCTGGTCGGAAAAATTTTTGTCGTACTCATTTTTGTTTTGAGTCTGGTTTTGATGTCCCTCACGGTCGCGGTGTACATGACGCACACGAACTGGTACGTCTACGTCAACAATACGGACACCAGCACGGGGTACCCTCTGGGTATTGCGCCGCAGCTGGCGAACGTCCAGGAAGAAAATGCGAATCTGCGCAAAGCCTACGCGACGCTCCTCGGCGACTTTGAAAAGGCGCTCCAGGAAAGCACGAACGCGAAAAGCGAGATCGTCGCCGTCAAGGAAAATCAGACGAAAGAAGTCCAGGAACTCAAAGAGACCATTGGTTCTTCTTATGCAGAAATGAACACCCGGCTGGATGATACGCACAAAGCACTCGTCACGATCGCGAGCGGTCATGAATTGCTTCGTGACTCCATCAAGACGCTCCAGAAGGAAGTCACCAGCATCTCCGATAAACTTTCCGACCGGACCGGTTTCATGAACGAGATCGCTCAGCTGGAACGCAGAAATCGTGAACTTGCGTCCCGCAATGACGACCTGAAAAACGAAAACGTTCTCGCGAATGAGGTCCTCACCTATAATAATATGGTGAACGATCTGGAATACTATCGGACTCAGACCCCGCCGGTCTCGATCCAGGGCCGTGTGATCGAACAGGCCGGAAGAAAGATCCGGATCAACGTCGGAAGCGACGACGGTATCCGTCCCGGCCACAAATTCCAGCTCCTCTCGAAGGACGGCACAACGTACATCTGCGACGTTGAAGTGGAAAACGTCATGCCGGACGTGGCGACCTGTATCTTCTCCAATCTGCGAAGCGAACAGAGCATCAACGTGATCCCCGGATGCATCGTCCGACCGCTTTAAGATTTGAAGAACGTGAAATCGAACAAGAAAAGTTGGTTCTTTCGGAAGGATAAAACAGAATGAAAGAAGAACGCCCGCAAGACGAATTTTTGCCTGAAGATGGTGGTTTCGAGGAATTGCCTTCCGGGGAGATGGACGAATTTGCGTCCGATGAATGGGAAGAAACGATCGAAAGTGCGGATGGATCTCAGGCTGAAGGCGATGAAATGTCTGGAAACGGCCTGGAAGAACCGGATCCCGAAAATGGGATGGAGTCCGCTCCGGTTTCCGAAAAAATGATGGGAGAAGACGAGGAAGAGGAAGAAGAGAAACCGATCATATATCGGCCTCCGCGCATGGATCTCTACACAGTCCTGCTCGTTTTGTCGCTCCTCTTCGTTTCTCTTGCCGCCGCGATCCACTATCTGGAATGCCCGCCGACGGAATACGGAATAGTCCCGTTCAAAAAAGGACCGGTCGTCTCCGCGCCTGGGAATTAAGAGTCTGAAATCAGAAAAGCCCCTCAAAAAGGGGCTTTTTTTATGGTTCATCCGGCAACAGCATCCCCAATTCACAAAAACATCAAAAAGTTTTTGAGGAGGGAGTCTGAGGGAGGAACGATTTTCAAAATGTTCCTCTCTCACGACCGCCGCCCCATTACGGGCAGCCAGACGGCTCTCGGAGAGTGCCGTCGCGCGTGGGATCGCTCGCGCCGATCGATCTCAACCACAGGATCCATAGAAGGCACGCAAAAACACACAGACTCAAGAACATCAAAAAATTCTTGAAGACCGCGAGCCACGCTTCCGCGCACATACACGGACCCGTTCCGTTGGTCACTGGCGCGGAGTCCGTCACGAAAGCCAGATTTTTGGAGTACGGCGACTTTGAAGCCCGCCGTCTCTGCCCCCCACACAGCTCCCGTCCAGTCCTTTTTCTTTTCAGTGTATTTCTACGGCTTTTTTGTGTCCTCCGTGGCAAAATCAGATCTGGGTCGGTACGCTCATTCTGAAAGCCCCCCATTTAATCCCAAAGCAGACTTTCCGCGTCGAAAACCGGACCTTCCGTACACGTACGGCAGTAGTCCCATCCATCCGGAGCGTCGGGATCTTTGCACTTCGTGACGCACGTGAAGCAGATCCCCATCCCGCACGCCATAGGAGTTTCGAGCGAGACCTGGCATTTCAGTCCGGCAGCTGCGGCCGTTTTCGCCACATTTTTCAGCATGATCTCCGGACCGCAGGCGTAAACGCACGCATTCCCGGCATGAAGCTGATCAGCGGCGATGATCTCTTTTTCCAGATCCGTCACGAAGCCGTGATGTCCCCGACTTCCGTCGTCCGTCGCGAGGCAGATCTCCATTCGTCCGGGATATTGCGCGGCAAGAGCCTCAAGGTCTTCCAGGCAGGCGAACAGACCAGCATTTCGGCAGCCCCAGACGAACGTGACTTTCTCGGTTCGTTCCTGCTCCAGGAACGTTTTCGCTAACAGATACATCGGGGTCTGTCCGATCCCTCCGCCGACCAACAGCGGCCGCGTCGGCCAGTTTACCGGATCGGCATCCAGACGGAATCCATTTCCGAGCGGTCCCCAGATCTCCATTTCCTGACCGGGAACCAGGCGGGAAAGCTGCTCCGTTCCGTGTCCAACGACCGCATACACGACATCAACGGATTCCTCTTCCGCACGAAAGATCGCAAGCGGACGTCCAAGCAGCGGAGCACGCACTCCCGGGATCCTCAGCATACAGAACTGTCCCGGTTTGACCGACTCCGCGATTTCTTTTGAGGCAAGACGAACGCGCCACGTATTTTCAGCGGCCAGCTCGTTCCGAATGATCTTCACAGTTTGGTGAAAAATGGTATTCATAAAAATTCCTTTTCTGAATAAATTTCGGCAAAACGTCCTCCGGCATTCCGCCGGAAAATAAAATTCAATGAAGGACTCCTCAGGGAGCCCCGATAGATGATTCTCCAAGGGGACGGATGGAGACATCATCCAGAAACACGATGCCATATCCCGTCAGTGAGATCTGCACGGCGATCGGCTGTTCATCGCAGACGATACGCTGAAACGAGATCTTCTGCCATCCGTCGGTCTCCATGATCCTTTCGGCAAGCACATCGCCGGAATTTGTGTCGGTGATCTTCACGCCGTCAACGGTATTCTTGATCTTCTGCGGAATATTCAGCCAGACATCCACCTGGTAAATCGTGCCGGGTGCCCCCACTTTCACTTTGGGACTCTGAATGATCAGAAGAGGGGAGTCAAACATCACCGGCACACGTTTCGGCTCCCTGACCCGCACGCTCAGCTGGATCCCGGATCTCCCCGAATGCGCAGCGTCAAGACGCGTCTTCGCCCCCACCGTGACCACCGATCTCGCAGAGTAATTCTGGTAAAATTCCCATCCCTCCGCTTTAAAACTCTCAATATTTTCAAAATCGCCATTGGCAAAACAATTGGTGCCAGGCTGGAAATTCCGGACGGCATTCCTCCATTTTTCCTGGAGTTTCTGCGAACGGAACGATACACCGGCAGGCTGGAAATTCGGCGACGGGAAAGCCTTTCCCTGTTCTTCCCAGCTTTTCTTCTCAAGGTATCCGATCGGACGCATGGCCCGCTGAGCCAGCATAAATGCGTCGCCGTACTCCTTTCCCTGAAACGCCTGTTCTGCCGCCATCATGTAGTTTTTCGCCCGGTCAAACCACATGGCATCGTTTCCCTGAAGCCGGTCAGAACCATAGGAACGCAGGTAGCTCTCAAGACGCATTTCAGCCAGTTCCTTCATGCGTTCTGCAAGGACCGGAGCGTATTTGGCGATCCGCTGGGTAATGCTGTGAAAAACCTTCATGTTCTGCGTCATGACCAGCGTCGCGATCAGCGGGAGCTCTTCCAGCTCCACTTCCAACCCGCCAACGATCCGTTTTGCCCGGACGGGAGATAGGCCGCTGAGCGAATAGTACCAGCATCCGTACGTATCCGGCATTCCGCGGACGACAAACCGGACTTGACGTTCCGCACCGGGACCATTCACGTACTGGGCATCCTCTTCAAGGAACATCGGGATGAGCAGCCGGCCGTAGGTGGTCGCGAGGATCCCTCCCGCCACATCGTCATGGTCCGATGCGAGCGTCGTGAAGGAATGTCCCTGAGAGATCAGCTGCTCCAGGATGAGAAGCTCCAGATTCACGACCGAAAGTGCCTTTCGGCGGAAAACCGTCTCTTCATCCGAAGAATCCAGCCGGGAGGTACTCTCGAAAAATAGTCCGTGAGCTCCCGCCATCAGAGAGTTGAAGGCCATGAGCCGCAGTTGGTCAAAAGGTATGGTATCCGGCACGATCTGGGGATCCTCCGGATCGAGGGAATAGTCCGAGGAGGAATTCCGGATCCCTTTTGCGATCCGTTTCCACTGCGCTTTCAGCAGGGGAGAGAACTGTGTGGGGATCCGCGCAAAGAAAACCTGCCGATTCATGAACATATTGTTGATCTGCCGCATCCATAGGCCATGGTCCACAAAATTGTACGTGGACTGAAGCGGCGAACGGTCGATCATCAAAATATTGCCGCCGTCGCCATACTCGGCATACTCTTTTCTCGGAATGATCAGGAAGGGACGGTGAGGCAGTACATTTTCCGGGATCCTGCGCAGTTTCTCAAAATATCTCCGGACCAGCTCCGGCGCAGAAATATCCTTGGGATCGACTCCCATTCTCTGCATCTCCGAAAATCCCGGCGGGTATCCCATATCCCACGCAATGACGCGATTGAACGAGCGGTTCTGATATTTGGTCTTCTCGTAAATCAGCTTCTGATGTCCTTCACCCTGGTCCCACGTAAACGGAAGGGGACAGATGAACCAGATGTTGAGCAGTTCCGCTTCTGCCTCCATTTCACAGGTCGGAAACTCTGAAAGCCAAACGGTATTGAACTGAAGATTCGCCAAAAACTCCAGTTTCTCTCCGGAATACCGGACTGCCCGCACAAAGATCGGGGTATTGCCGCTCCCGTCATTGATCGTGAGCATCCCGTTAAAAACGCCGACCTGATATTTTTTCTGACTCTGCATCATGTTTTCGCCGGACGGTTCCGGCATCGCGTTCCCATTTTCATTCGGCAAAGGGAGCGCATTGGTCCGGCCGGACCCCGGGGCAGGTCTCTCTTCATGATCCAGCTGCGGAAAATCCTGCATCGCGCCGGCAGGAACATTCTGCGGAGCAGCGGGAGGAGGAGAAGAAAACATTTTGCCCGGAAGGATCGGATACTGCGTGTTCTCCGCAGGAGTTCCATCCACCGTCAGCTCTCCAACGAACGCATCGACCGTCACTTTTCCGGAATAGACATTCAGGACCACATGATCCAGATACGCATCCCGGAAATTAAACGCAATATCTGTTCTTTCGCGCTGGATCTGCCGGATCTCAGACATCATTTCACGTTCAACGTTCTGCAGATAGAGTGTCTGCCAGTCTCCGATGCCGGTCGTCTCGCTCCCGCTGGTGACGTACAGACAGAAAGCTTTCCCGCTCTGGGGATCGAGCGTGTACGGAAGGATCACTCTGCCAAGAAGCTGGATCCCGCTCCGATTTGCGGAAACCAGAAGCTGAAGGGAGAGCGAAGCATTGATTTTTCTCCGCTGAATGGGAGTCCCAAGGTAGATCCGGCTTCCCTGTTCTTTACATGCGATCTGAAGAAAAACACAGTCTGTTCCGTCGTTCCCTTTTCTCCGGGTACATTGCATCAGCTGCGCATTACAGTCCTGATCCATCACGGACCAGTTTTCCGGCATCTGCACCGTGGAAGAGGCGGAGGAAGTCAGATCCGTCCCGTAAGAGCCGGCATTTTGTGCTGCGGCATGCTTCTGAAGATCCGCCCGAAAGTCCCCCGCAAGGATCCCGGACCAAAGTAAAAGGAAAATTGCCGCAGGTTTCAGGAGGGGGATCTTTTCAATAAAACAAAGATTTCCATTCATTTTGTATTCTCCCGATGGATGAAAACTACTTCCCCAAACCGTTTTTCTTCTTAAAAAAATAAAAATCTGGAAAAGTTTTAAAAAACTTTAACTATTTTTGGAAAAATTTAAAGTTTTTCGTGACTTTTGCGATTTTATCGGCTATAATATAGGCAGAGACGGATTTAACGCTTGTGCCGTCTTCGCATTATACACAAAATTTTCACTTCAGTATATACCAGTCCTTCAAGAAATATGAAAACTTTTGACTCCGCCGAAAAAAAAGCAGACGTAAAATGGGAACATTTGCCGCAGGATGTGCAGAATCTGCTCGAAAAACTGCGTGAGCTGCCGTTGGAATATCAAAAAGAACTTCAGCCGTTCGTGGAGGCCCTGGTTCTCGGAACACGCCGGCGCAGGGAGATTTTTTCTCTGATCCAGGAATCGGTCACGCAGCTGCGGCTCGACATGAAGTATCTCATTTTCGATCTGGAAGCGACGCGCAGGGAACGTGACGCCAATCAGATCCAGTGACGGACGTCCGGGAAAGAAAGTGTCCTCTCGGCAGGAAAAAGGAGCCGGCTTTTCGAAAGAAGGCTCCCGCAATACCAAACAGGAAATTTAAGAAACAGGCACAGCCCCATCCTCCGCTGCCTTGAAAACCACTCAGAATACGCACCCTTCCCATTTTCACAAAAAACTCATCCTCCTTTTCTCAAAACAGAAAAAAAATTAAAAAATTTCAAAATATTTTTACCAAAACCCTTGCATTTTTTCCAATTTAAGACTAAAATGAATTCAGGGAAAAATCTGACTGCACTTTCCGAAGGGGGAATTCGATGAAGGTGGAACTTTACGTCGTTGATTGCGAAACGGGGAGCAATCGCATCGTGCTTTCGCTTCCTGCGATACTGGGGCGCGGAAACGATGCAGACCTGATCATTAATCATCCGGAAGTCAGCCGGCGTCACTGCCGCATCTTTGCATTTCAGAACATGGTCCATATTCAGGACATGAACTCACTTAACGGCACGATCGTTTCCGGAAACAGGATCCAGAATACCGAAACGGCGATCCATCCGGAAGAGACATTTTCCGTCGGTCCGGTCCTTTTCCGCATCTCGTATCATCGGCAGGCGGCTGCGTATGCCGACATTAGCGGTTCGACCTCACGCAAGTCACGCGGAAGCGTTTCCAATTCGCAAAGTGTTTCCCGGGCTTCCGCCTCCAAAGCCTCTGCCGTCAGCAGTCAGGCCTCCAGTGCCTCACGCCAGCAGGCGATCTCTCCGTCATCGATCCGTCTGCGTACCCGGAAATAGCCAGAGCTGCCTCCCCATCCTCAAACAGAGGAACCGCCTGGCCCATGAAAACTGAAACGGTCCGGGCGAACTGTACACACACTGGAAAACTCTGGATCTGTCTGCACTGCCAAATACAGTTTCTTTGTTTTTTGATGCTTCCGGAAAAAGCAGAAGAATGGCCAGATCCGCAAGCCGGCTCCTTTGTGCCGGATATGCCGGTTAGACAACTGGCTGATTTCAAAAATTTTCTTAAAACAACAAAAAATGATTGGTTTTTTCGCTAAAATATGGTACACTACAAGTAAAGAAAATACTGTTCTTTGAAAGCTGTGGAAGGAGTTCAGCATTCAGGGAGCAGGGGGGTAAAGAGGAAGAAAATCCAGAAATAAAAACCAGGGCAGGTTTGAAAATGGCAGAACTCAGCAAATTTCCGGCTGAAGACATCGATGCGCTGATCCGAAACGCAGAATTACGCAGTGAGCTGGAACCGTACTATGATGAATCCATCGTTCAGCTGAACAAAAGCCGGCTTCCCCTCACGGTCGAAAATGACTATCTCGAAATGATGCTGGCCTGGGAAGTCGCTCCGGTCCTGCCGATCGCGCAGTGGTTTGATCCGCCGCTTCGTCCGGTCCATCCTGCCGGACTTTCCCAGGAAGAACTGCATGACGAGCTGATGAATCTGGCTGATCTTCTCTACGAAAAACAGATCGTTCTTGATTTCACGGAACATCTGTCGGACTGTGAACTCTACCTTCTGATCTGCCGGGATATTCTTCCATCCCGTGAAAAGATGCTCGCGGTCCGTGACGGCTATCTGCACTGGGATTGTGCCGGTGTCGATGAAAATCAGGAGATCTGGCTGACCTACTATGCGACGGAAGAAGAGCGTGAAATGTGGGAAGAAATCAATGAAAGATCCGCTCCCTACCGTCTGGAAGTCCCCTATCCAAGAGCACTCCCGACCGACCCGAACTGAACCGGACACGAACTGAACCGGACACGAACTGAACCGGACACGAACGGAAGTTTCCAAACCGGGTCTTGCAGATCACGAAGACCCATCATGTCAAAACAGGCGGTTTAAGTAAAATACCGTCTGTTTTTCTGTCTCTTTTCTGAAATCGGGAAGAGGAAATTTCCTGAAAAATTTTACAAAAAATCGATTCCCCGAAAAATATCTGTTGAAATAAACGGCAAAATCTGCTATACTTCGCCGATAGAGTTTGTATATGCAGCATTTTCAGTTCATGAAAACGGCGTCGTCCTGAACCGGCAAATATCGTTTTTCTGATGCGAAACAGCATCAAAACGGGAAGCAAACGGCAGACTGACAGTACTGAGCTCCTGCGGGAAATATCAAAACGCACGGGGAAAAACGTTTTCGGCGTTTCCATGCAGTCCCGGAATGTCGGCGATCCTCACCCAAAGATTCCGTCCGCCCCGGTATGGATCGCGTGCATGATCAAACTGAAAAGAGTGAAGACTGGTGCACCCTATGGAAATTTTGCACTGAAAGAAAGCAGGGAACCGCTTATGGTCGATTTTTTTGTTCGTGAAAATCCGCTTCTGCCACCCAAAAAGGAGCGAAAACAGGCATCGCCGATCTCTGAGGTCGATGCTCCCAACGCAATTGCTTCGGAAGCTCCGCCCATGATGCTGGATTATGGCGAGTTTGGTTTTCCTGATGAGCAGGTCGTGCGGGAGTGGACTCTCCTGGGGTGCATCTCCGTGATCGCCGGCAGTCTCGTCATTCTTGCCGGACTCGGGATCCTGTGCCTCACGATCTGGAACGTGTATCGGGACCATATGGCGAATACCGGTTCCGTGGAAGTCGTGACCCAAACTGGAACCCAGCAATTCAAACGTGCGGACATCAAAGCCTATTCGGTCGACTGTAAATGGAACAGTCCGACTGCGGTCGCACTCACGCCTGACGGGCAGTACATGATCACGGCCGGCGGAAGAAGAACGCAGATGGATTCGCTCAGCACCATCCCAATGGCAAGAACATCGGAAACAGAAAACGCAAAACCGTGGGAAAACCTGGATCAGGAAGATGAGAGTGCGGAGCAGGATAAAAAACCGGAAAACGAACGTTTCCTCTCCTACGACAGCCGGGTCTCCCAGCTTCCGGCCCCGATTTATGTCGACCGACTTCAGATCGGCAAAAACGGCAAGCGCGCTTACGATTCTGCACGCAGTCTCTTTACGTCCCAAAAGAAAAATCCGGACGCCAGTGAACCGCTCTCTTTTTTGGATGAACTGACCCCCGAAAAAGAGTCCGAAAACGCCAAAGAGAAGGATCCCGATGCCGAGTATGAAGATTCGCTGGACGCTCTGCTTCCGGAGGGAGCCAAAAAGAAAAAGACTGACGAACTGGAAACCGCAGAGGGATCGGAAGAGGGGATCAGTTCCGATGAGCTTCTTTCCTTCTCGGACGACGGATCTCTGGATGATCTGGAGTCCCTTGAGCAGCTCGACAGAGACAGTGTCTGGAAAAAGAACCGACCGTCTGTTGAAAGCTACCCGATCGCATTCTGGTCGACCGAAACGCTCCAGCCGATCGCTGTCCACTGGAATCACGAGTACCCCATTACCGCCATTTCCATTTCTCCGGAAGGCAATCTGGCTGTTTCGGTGGACAGCGGAGGAAATGCGATCCTCTGGAGTCTCGACAGCCGTCCCGGCGAAAACGGCGTCTCCGCTCCGAACTGGTACTTTGTGCGCAAAATGACCGCTAAAGACAGAAACCGGCAAGGAATGGGAAAGATCAACACGATCCATGCCGTCACCTTCACCCCTTCCGGACGACAGTTCGTCATGGCGGCGATGGTCGACAAGCTGGACGATACGGGGAATCCGTACACGTCTTGCGGCGCACTGATCCTCTGGGACATCGAAAACTGGCAGGAAGTAGTCCGAAAACGCGGAACAGGCGGACTTTCCCGAACCATCGACACCTACTATCAGACGCTGAATCCCGTCGGAAAATTCACCGACCTGGCCTTCACGCCGAACGGGAAATATCTGCTGGCCGCTGCGGCCGGAGCGAATGCCGGAGTCTACTATTTCGACAATCGGACCAGCAATCCGGCATACGGGATCTGCATGGCGGATACGGAATCCGATATGCAGCGTCCGCGCACGGCTCAAAATACCGAATTCAAACCGAATCTCGTTCAGGGGCTGAGTCGGCATGACTTCCCCAATGCAGATCACGTCGCGATCGCGATCTCACCCAAAGATGGAGATCCCGCGAACGAAAACGATTCCCTCACGATCGTCTCTGCCGACAATTTCGGACGCATCATCTTCTGGGATTTCGCGCCGAAGACCAATCGGCCGAGAGACGGAGTGAAGCGGATCATCGCGTGGGACACGAAAAACACGGAAAACACGACGCAAAATATTCGGAAAGTCCTCTTCTCTAAAGACCAGAAGTACGTTCTGCTGCTCGGCGACGATTTCCTCCTCTACCATGGAAAGGCGCCGCACGGATACATGGGGAATTTCCGTACGAGAGAGGTCTCGGAAGAAGAATCGACCGACATTTTCCTCGTGTCCGCGTATTTCACGCCGGACAACAAATACCTTCTTGGCGGCGGCGACGACTGCCGGCTCCGAATGTGGCGTATGGATGAACTCCCGCTGGATGTCCGTTTTGTCGTGGACCTGAACAAAAATTCTCAGGATGGTTCACCGCAGAATGATGGGAAAGAACCGAAAGACGAGCGGTCGCTGGAAGATCTCCAGAAAGAATTCAAACTGGAACCACAGCGCGGCCTCAGAACGGATCCCAATGACGAAGACGCGGAATGGGAAGCCTGGGACGAGAAAAAAGAGGCTCAGGAATGGGACGGGGCTTTTGAAAACAAAAGCTCCTTCACCGGTTCGCCACAATAAATTTTGAGTAAACGTTTTTTCGTTTTTGACGAAAAGTCTGATGCCGTACCGAAGCCTGAATATTTCCGGACGGCATCAGGATCCGAAATACACGAGGATCGGAAAGGAAATATCCATGGCCAAGAAAAAAACTGCGGGAGAAGCCGAGTCCGCAAAAGGATCAAACAGCAAGATCGAAGCTCTTCTGGCACAAAATGAAATGCTGCGTTCCACCGTTGCGCAGATCGAAAAAGAATTCGGTTCCGGTTCCATCATGGCACTTGGAGCCAATTCGTCGCTGAATATTCAAGGCGTCTCGACCGGCTGTCTTTCTCTGGACCGTGCACTCGGCGGCAAAGGACTGCCGCGCGGACGGATCATCGAAGTCTTTGGTCCGGAATCCAGCGGAAAAACGACCCTCACGCTGCACGTCATTGCGCAGGCGCAGAAAGAGGGCGGGATCGCGGCATTCATCGATGCGGAACACGCTCTGGACCCCAGCTGGGCGCGAAAACTCGGCGTAGATCTGGAAACGCTTCTGGTCAGCCAGCCGTCCTGCGGCGAGGAAGCTCTGCACATTGCGGAAATGCTCATCCGCTCCAATGCAGTCGACGTCGTGGTGGTGGACTCCGTCGCGGCTCTCGTTCCGAAGAAGGAACTTGAAGGTGAGATCGGAGACCAGCACGTTGGTCTTCAGGCCCGCCTGATGAGCCAGTCGCTGCGGAAGCTGACCGGCGCCATTTCGAAGAGCAAAGCGATCGTCGTCTTCATCAACCAGATCCGCGACAAGATCGGGACCATGGGCTACGGTTCTCCGGAAACCACACCGGGAGGCCGTGCGCTGAAATTTTACTGTTCCTGCCGCATCGACGTCCGCAGAGTCGGACAGATCAAGGACGGCGAGACCGTCATTGGTCAAAGAGTCAAGGCGAAAGTCGTCAAAAACAAAGTCGCGCCCCCGTTCCAGACTGCCGAATTCGACATGATGCACGACTCGGGGATCAGCTACGAGGGCGACATCATCGACCTGGCACTCGCGCAAAAACTCATCATCCGAAGCGGCGCATGGTTCCGCTACGGGGAAATGCCGCTTGGGCAGGGACGTGAAAAAGCCCGTCTATTCCTGCGGGAAAATCCGGATATCTGCGAAGAACTTCGTCAGAAGATCTGGGCAAATCTGGAGCCGCTTGAAGAGATCGACGGCACACAGGAGGAAGACCTCCCCGATTTTGATGAACTGGCGGACGAAAACGCAAGTATTGAACTTTAGTGTCCTTAAATTTCATTTCACCCTCAACCTTACCTGAACATGGCCGACATCAACCTCAAAGACTACATTACGTCCATTCCGGATTTTCCAAAACCCGGGATCATTTTTCGCGACATCACCACCCTCATTCAGGCTCCGGAAGCATTCTCTGAAGCCTGCCGCAAGCTGACGGAAGCCGCCCGCGAGCTGAAACCCGACGTCATCGCGGCTCCGGAAGCCCGTGCATTCCTGTTCGCAGCTCCCATGGCGATCGAACTGCAGTGCGGGCTGGCACTCATTCGCAAACCGGGAAAACTACCGCGCGAAGTCATCTCACAGAGCTACGATCTCGAGTACGGATCCAACACGCTGAACATGCACGTGGATGCCATTCAGCCCGGAGCCAGAGTCCTGATCGTCGATGACCTTCTGGCGACCGGCGGTACGGTGGATGCGTGCCGGCAGCTCGTAGAAAAAGTCGGCGCGAAAGTCGTCGGATACAGTTTCGTTCTGGAACTTTCCTCCGAATGCAAAGGACGGGAATTTCTTCAGTCGAAGAGTGACGCGGACGTCTTTTCGGTCATCGAATACTAAAATCGAATACGAAAAAGGAGAAGGAAGCGCGATGAAATTTTCAGAACTGGCAGCATGGATCTGCGGAACGCCTGCGGATCTCTCCGATTTCTGGCAGGCAACCGGCCTGACCGGTGCACAGCTTTCCGAAAAGCTGGATCCGGAGATCTCGAAAGCCGTTCCTTTCGCAGAGGCTCTGGAAGGTTCCGTCACGCTTCTGGACAGTCTGAAAAAACTTTCGGCACTGGCCGGCTCAGAGGCGTCTGCGGTCATTCTCCCTAAAGGTGCGGAAGAAAAAATCGCAGCTGACGGCATGAAAAAGTGGAACCCGAAAGGGATCGCGCTCCTTTTCAGTGACGCACCGTATCAGGATTTCGCGAAGATCGTTTCCCGCTTTGACCCGCCGATCCCTCGTCCGGCATCCGGGATCCATCCGCGGGCTTTCGTGGACGAAACGGCGAAGATCGGACCAAACGTCACGATCATGGCGAATGTCTGCGTTGGACCGAACGTGGAGATCGGCTCGAACGTCATCCTTCATCCGAACGTCTGCCTGATGGAAGGCGTGAAGATCGGCGACGATTCCGTTCTTTTTCCGAACGTGACGGTCTACGAAAAATGCGTGGTCGGCGCACGGTGCATCCTCCATGCGGGAGTCGTTCTCGGAGCCTACGGTTTCGGATACGATTCCTCGTCAGGCAGGCACATTCTCTCACCGCAGCTGGGAAATGTCGTCCTTGCGGATGAGGTCGAGCTGGGAGCCAACACGACGATCGACCGCGGAACATTCGGTTCCACGCGCATCGGGGAAGGGACGAAGATCGACAATTTGGTCATGGTCGGGCACAACTGCCAGATCGGAAAGCACAATCTGCTCTGTTCGCAGGTCGGCATCGCAGGCAGTTCCTCGACGGGCGACTACGTCGTCTGTGCCGGTCAGGTCGGACTGGCAGACCACATTTCGGTCGCTTCGCACGTCATCATCGGCGCACAGGCCGGAGTGCCGGGGAATCTGACGGAGCCGGGAACGTATCTGGGAGCCCCAGCAACGAACATTCAGGAAATGAAGCGCCAGTTCGTCGCGGTCAAGCAGCTTCCGGAGTACTGGAAGACGCTCAAGGCACTAGCCAAAAAAGAGCAGGAAGCCGCCGCACGGTGACCTCGCACAGATCCCGAATTTCGGATTCCCCGAATGAAAAACGTCTTTTCGTTCGGGGAATTTTTTATCCGGTTCCTCCAGATCGCAAAAATTTTAAAAGATCGACGGAATCTCATCCCCACAGGATTCCCCCTCCTTGAAAAAAAATCAAAATCTGGTAAAATGATTTCAACTTATTTTGTTTAATTCATTTTAAAGGAGTCAATACCGTGTCTGAGAGCAAACTTCAGTACAAAGTGGCGGACATGAGTCTCGCCGACTGGGGCCGAAAAGAAATCATGCTGGCGGAGAATGAGATGCCGGGTCTGATGGCGATCCGCCGCAAATACGCCGACGCCAAACCGTTGGCCGGCGCACGTATCGCGGGCTGCCTGCACATGACGATCCAGACGGCCGTCCTGATCGAAACGCTCGTCGCTCTCGGCGCGGAAGTCCGCTGGAGCTCGTGCAATAAATTCTCCACCCAGGATCATGCTGCCGCCGCGATCGCTGCTGCCGGCATCCCGGTCTTCGCGTGGAAAGGCGAAACGGACGAAGAATACGACTGGTGCGTCGAGCAGACCCTCATGTTCGACAATGACCAGCCCCTGAACATGATCCTGGACGACGGCGGCGACCTGACCGCGATGGTCCACGCTCCGAAATACGCTCATCTGGCTGCCGGCATCCGCGGCATCTCCGAAGAGACCACCACGGGCGTTCACCGTCTCTACCAGATGCACGAACGCGGCGAGCTGAAGATCCCGGCCATCAACGTGAACGACTCCGTCACGAAGAGCAAGTTCGACAACCTGTACGGCTGCCGCGAATCGCTTGCTGACGGCATCAAACGCGCGACCGACGTCATGATCGCCGGTAAAGTCGCGGTCGTCTGCGGTTACGGCGACGTTGGAAAAGGCTGCGCTCACTCCATGCGCTCCTACGGTGCCCGCACCATCGTGACGGAAATCGACCCGATCTGCGCGCTTCAGGCGGCGATGGAAGGTTTCCAGGTCATGACGATGGATGATGCGTGCAAGATCGGCAACATTTTCGTCACGACGACCGGCTGCTGCGACATCATCACGGCCGAGCACATGGCGCAGATGCCGAACGACGCCATCGTGTGCAATATCGGACACTTCGACTGCGAGATCCGCGTCGCTGACCTGAACGCCTATCCGGGCATCGTCAAGACGGAGATCAAACCGCTGGTCGACCGCTACACGTTCCCGGAAACCGGCCGTTCCATCCTCCTTCTGGCGGAAGGCCGTCTGGTGAACCTCGGCTGCGCAACGGGCCATCCCTCGTTCGTGATGTCCAACTCCTTCTCGAACCAGACGCTGGCGCAGATCGCCCTCTGGACCGAGCCGGAAAACTATCCGCTGGGCGTTCACGTGCTTCCGAAGAAACTGGACGAAGAAGTTGCCCGTCTTCACCTGGAACAGCTGGGCGTGAAGCTCACGAAACTGACCCAGGCACAGGCCGACTATCTCGGCGTCCCGGTAGAAGGTCCGTTCAAACCGGAATACTACCGCTACTAATGTGAGCCGGCGCGGGATCTCCGTGCGGTAAACTGTTTTCAGAAAAAACGGAATTTTGCCCGGTGCATACACTGTACCGCAAAATTCCGTTTTGTGTTTTTGCAAAAAAACTGGAGTTTTTTTCGATTTTTTTCCTTAATCGGAGAGATTTTTGGTGAAAATCAGACCATCGACTTGCCGATTTTAAGAAATCAAAGTTTCCTGGGAAACCAGATAAAAAACGAAGCGGCTTTTCCTCAAAAGGACAGAAGATCATGCGTACCAACATAGTGCACGAAGGTGCCGGTTTTTTGGAATACGAAATTCGTCAGATCGTAGAGCATGCCAACCGGATGCGCGGCATGGGTCAGAAAATCACGTGGGAAAATATCGGCGACCCCATTGCGATGAAAGAGGAAGTCGCACCGTGGATCAAAGAAATCGTCCGCGACATCGTGAGTCAAAACGCATCGTGGGGCTACTGTCAGACGCGCGGCGTTCAGGAGACCCGCGATTTTCTGGCAGACCGGGTCAATGCGCGTGAAGGCGGAGTTCAGATCTCGCCGGACGACATCATTTTCTTCAACGGAACGGCCGACGCGATCGACAAGGTCTACGAATTGACGCACCGGAATGCGCGTATTCTTCTGCCTGCACCGATCTATTCGACACATTCGTCCAACGAGAGCAAACGCGGCGGATACGATCCGCTTCATTTCCGGCTCGACCCGAAAAACAACTGGCTCCCGGACATGGAAGAGGTTCGCCGGATCGTGCACTACAATCCGTCGATCGCAGGGATCGGATTCGTAAATCCGGACAATCCGACGGGGATCGTCTACCCGCGGGAGATTTTGGAAGAGTTTGCCGAGATCGCACGGCAGTACGATCTTTTCCTGCTCGTAGACGAAATTTACTCGCACATCTGCTATAATGGGGCGGAACCTTTCCATCTTTCGCAGTATGCACATGACGTCCCGGCGATCTCCATGCGCGGGATCAGTAAAGAGTACCCGTGGCCCGGTGCGCGTTGTGCGTGGATCGAGGTCATGAACAAAAATAAAGATCCCAATTTCTCCGCATTCATCGACAGTATCCTGGCCTCGAAAATGCTGGAAGTCTGCGCGACGACGCTTCCGCAGATCTCGATCCCGCGTGTTTTTGGATCTCCCAAATATCCGGAGCACCTGAAGACCCGTGCCGCAATTTTCGAGAAACGTGCAAATCAGGCATACGATATTTTCAGCAAGGTGCCGGGGTTGATCTGCCATCGTCCGCAGGGCGCGTTCTACATGAGCGTCGTTTTTGAGGACGGAGTCTTCCATCCGGGCCAGAAACTCCAGGCCGCCAACCCGCAGCTTCGCGAATACGTGGATGCTCTCTGCCAAAATGTGCCGGGCGACAAGCAGTTCGTATACAATCTGCTTGCGTCGAAGGGGATCTGTATCGTACCGCTGACCGGTTTCGCGACGGATCTGTGCGGTTTCCGCGTCACGATGCTGAACACGGACGACACCGTCCGCAACACGCTTTTCCAGGAGATCGCCGACAGCGTCACCGAGTTCCTCAACAGCTGATCCCGCGTATTCCGCAGGATCCTGACCGTGTCTTTCTCTTTTCCGGGTCTTCGTCCGCCATTCAGCGGACATTCGCCGGAAGATCCGAAAAAGAGGAAGCGTTTTCCCGTTTCCCATTTTCCAGTCGATCCCATTTGGAGGCAATCATGCAGGCAGCCGTCATTCTCGCAGCGGGCAAAGGCACGCGGATGCGTTCAGAACTTCCCAAAGTCCTCACGCCGGTTTGCGGCCGTCCGATGATCGAGTATCCGCTCGACGCTCTTCATTTTGCGGGGATCGACCGTATTTTTGCCATCGTCGGATACCGGTCGGAAGACGTTCAAGCGGCACTGGCCCATCATTCCGAAATCGAATTCGTCCTCCAAACGGAACAGAAAGGGACTGGCCATGCCGTCCGAATGTGTGTCCCGCAGCTGCGTGCACTTCTTGAAGACTCACCGTCCGAAGCAGTGCCGGTCGTCATCGTCGCGGGAGATTCTCCGATGATGCAGGGAGAAACGATCGCGGAACTGCTCGCGGCCTGGCATTCTGCACCATGTGCCTGCATTCTGGGAACGATCGAGGTGGAAGACCCGCGCGGACTTGGCCGGATCCTGCGGGATGAAAATGGCAATTTCTGCGGCATCGTGGAAGAAAAGGACGCCACGGAATCCCAGCGAAAGATCCATGAAGTCAACCAGAGCTACTATGTTTTCGATGCGGCAGAACTGGTGGACGTGCTCGATGCACTGACGCCGAACAACGCACAGGGCGAGTACTACATCACGGACGCTCCGGCGATCCTTCTGTCCCGCGGAAAAACTGTCCGTGCGCTTCCGCTCCTTCGCCCCCAGGAAGCCGTTTCCGTCAACACTCCGGAGGAACTCGAAGCTGCAGAACGTTTGATGATGCGCTAAAGAACATTCCGCGAAAACAAAAAGGATCTCTCAAAAAAATGGTATGTCGGCGGAAGGAGAGACGAAGCAGAATGGCACAGCTTCCGCCGACAAAACCATCAAAACCCACAAAATCCGCAAAAATATAAAAAATATTCTCTTAGATCCCATAATTCTGAGGACCGGTACTTGACGAAACAGAATTTCTGTGGAATATTTTATATTAGGAGAGTCTGTTTCTTTATGCTCACGGTTTCGCATTGCCGTACAGGACGCGCTTGCAGGACCGCAGGAAGAGCAGAGCTCAAGATCCGTACGTCAAAAAAAAACGGGAGTATCGGTTTCAAGGAGGTCGGGATGTCCCGCAGCACGATTTTGATTGCGCTGATCGGTGGTTTGCTGTTTGTTTTGTCCACCGTCCGCATCGACATTTTCACATGGAAAGACAGCAATGACCTGGAACGGGTAGTCATCACGACCCGCTCAGAGGAAACACGTACCGATTACCCAGCCTATCCGGAAGGCCTCAAAACAGATGAGAGGCTGACGCATCAGGAAGGGATCAGCGGTCTGGGAAAATATGGATTTCAGAAGATCAAAAGCTGTTTTCCGCCTAAAGAAGGCGAAGACGGTACCGAAAGTGCCCCCGTTTCCTCTCATGCAAGTATTCCGAATCGTCCGCACTCGGTAAGCAAGCCGGCGAAAAATGCCTCGGGCAGCGGCATGGCCAATGCTTCCGCCGACGGTGTGGAAGGAAATACTGTGCTGGAAGCTCCGTCTGTCCAGGTGACGGACACGGTCAAGACTTCCCGAAGCCAGCAGGATTCCGATCTTTCGCTCATGCGGGAAGAATTCCAGTCTGCCCCCAATATCCGAAAGATCAAACGTCATTTTGAAGAACCGGGCAAACTCCTCATGGCATCGTTCAGCATGGAACCGATGCGTCCGGAATATTTGATGAAAAGACCGGAGATCTTTGAGGAAGTTCTTGGCCTTTTTGCGCAGTTCGATCTTCTGGCAGTCCAGGGTTTCTATGCAGAAAATACGCAATTTTTCCAGAAACTCACTCACGAACTGTCTCTGCGCACGGGCCGCAAGTACGATTTTGTCGCCATTCTTCCGAATTCTCAAAAAGAAAGAAGTGCGAAACTTCCCGTTCCGTTCTTCCTGTTTGACGCGGATGTCCTGGAAGTCTTCCCCGAGACGATCCGATTCGCCGGATATCCCAACAAACCGTTCATTTGTCCGCCCCTGGCAGCCCGATTCCAAGCAAAAAAAGTCTCTTCGAATGCCGCGTTTTCCTTCATCGCAGCAAACGTTCAGCTTTATCCGAGACATGAACAGCAGGAACTCCAGCATTTTCCGAGTATGCTCGATCTCCTGAAGAAATCCGTCTCCAGAAATGAATTCGACCATGAAGACGACGTCATCATTTTTGGAAAATTCGGCATGGAACCCGGCGAGGCCGTCGTTGGCGATATGGTCTTCAACAAAACGGTGACCTGGGCAAACAGTAACGTGCGGACCAATGCTTTTGGGTCCTTCAGCTTCATCTCGGAAAATATCCTTTTCCAGAAACGCCCGCTGCAGGAATTCACTTCCAATGCCGGCGTCTGGGACCTGAATCAGCAATTTTCGGGCATCCGCTACATTCCGTTTGACCATCATCCCGTCTGGGCGGTCTTCAGCATTTACGAGGGAGGGAAACCGGAAAATTAAACCTTTTTCTCTCAAGACTTACGGACAGTCTGGACTCCGAAAAGATCCGGAGGCAGAATAAAATTCCGGATCCGGGACATTTTAAGATTCCGGATCCGTTTTCATTCCATCTCCTTTCCTTTCTCCATAGAGTATAAAGAGGACTGGGATACAAATACAGAAAGCAGCAAAACCGAAGCAGAAGCGATCCGCCGGTTTTTCTGCGGACACGCACAGATCGGAGAAGCCTCATGGCGGAAGAATTTCAGTACCCCAACGACAATTCCTATGCGGCAGAGAAAGTCCGCTCTTTTCCGCACGCCCCCGGAGTCTATCTGATGAAAGACGCCCATCAGCGTGTCATTTACGTCGGAAAGGCAAAAGACCTGAGGAAGCGCGCAGGGAGCTATTTTCTCCATGCTGCGGAAGTTGACGAGCGTACCCGGTTTCTGGTCCGCGACATTCGCGATATCGACTACATTGAGGCGCTCAGCGAGGTAGACGCTCTGCTGATGGAAGCGCGTCTGATCAAGGACATCCAGCCGCAGTATAATCGGGAACTGAAAGACGGAAAATCGTTTCCCTATCTTCAGATCCGCACTCATGAACAGTTTCCAAGAGTGGAAGCGACCCGGGAGCCGCTCTCTTCCGGCGTCAAACTTTACGGACCATTCACCAGTCCGGTCCGCGGTGCGCTCGTGGTCCTGCAGAAAGTCTTCAAATTCCGCACGTGCAATTACGAGATCCGTGAGGACGACCCGAAACTCCGATTCTTCCGTCCCTGCCTTCTTGCCTCGATCGGTCAATGCACGGCTCCGTGCTGCGGAAGGATCACCCGGGAAGACTACCGAAAAATGATCCACCGCCTTCAGCGTTTTCTCGACGGAAAAAGAGAGGAACTGATCCAGGAAATGCAGGAGGAAATGAAAGCCGCCGCCAAAGAACTCAATTTTGAGCAGGCTGCCGTCATTCGGGATCAGCTTGCCGCACTGGAAAATCTTAAAAACTGCGGAGATCTGGAACGAAACGTCCAGCCGGAAGTCTTCCAGATGGATCCGAAACGCGGACTTGCGGGTCTGCAGAAGATCCTCCATCTCCCACAAATGCCGCGCGTCATTGAAGGCGTCGACATTGCACATCTGCACGGAGACGCAACAGTCGCTTCCCTCGTTCAGTTCATCGACGGTCTGCCGTTCAAAGCTGGATACAAGCGGTACAGGATCAAGTCCGTTGAGGGGATCAACGACTTTGCGTCGATCGGCGAAGTCGTGTATCGGCGTCTGAAACGGCTGAAAGATGAAAATGGACCACTCCCGGATATTTTCCTCATCGACGGCGGAAAAGGTCAGCTTCATGCAGCAGAAGAAGCAGCCCAGCGAGTCGGTGTGTCCGTCCAGTTCCTTTCCCTGGCCGAAAAGAACGAAGAGATCTTTCTTCCGGGGGAATCCGAGCCGCTCCGTCTTTCCCGTCACGCCTGGAGTCTGCGTCTCCTGCAGTACGTGCGCGACGAGGCACACCGTTTCGCGCAGCACTACCATCATCTGCTCCGAAGCCGACGATTCAAAGAATAAAAAAAGAAAGAAAGGCCGCCATTCGACGGTCTTTCTTCCACACGGTGATTCAAAGAGCAGGAGAGGAGTCAGCCCGATGCACTACCCGATCTCTTTCAAAAGCTGCTCTGTCCAGGCATCGATCCGCGCGTCGGTCATTTCCGGCTGATTCGCATCGTCAAGTGCGAGACCGCAAAATTCTCCGTCGATCTCGGCCCGCGATGCTCCATAGGAGTAGCCTTCCGTGGACGTTTTCCCAATGAGGACGGCCCCCTTTTCCAGGGCGGTCTGGCAGAGGATCCCCATGGCATCCACGAACGTGTCGCCGAAACCGCTCTGGTCGCCGAAACCAAAAAAAGCGGTCTTCTTCCCGGAAAGATCCGCATCCTGAAGCAGTTTCTCCGCCGACATCCAGTCATCCTGAAGGTCGCCGAACCCCCATGTTGAAGTTCCCAGCACAAGGACCGGAGTCTGGAGGTCCTCCGCTTTGGCGCTCGCAATATCTACGCAGCGCGCGTTAAGTTTCTGTGCGATGCGTTCTGCCGCACTTTGCGTCGTCCCGGTCGTACTGCCGTAAATGACGGTGATCTGGCTCATATTGCCTCCTTTTAAATTAACGATTTGATGGAACTGATTTTCTGAACACACTGATCCCAATCCTCAACCTGACTGACGATCGTTTCCGCGAGCTGGCGTGCCCGACGGTACCGATCCATCAGCTGAAGAGAGGGTTCCTTTCTTCCGTAAACGCGCCAGCTCCCCTGGTGTGTGTGCCGCGCCCGTGCGGAAATGAAGCCGACGACGTCTTTCAGCGGGTACCCAAGAAAAAGTCCCACTTCATGCGGAAAACTTTCCGTTTCAAAGCGTTCCGCAAGACGCGCAAGCCACTGATCCAGCGTCTCACAGTCCGAGTAGCCGTTTCGGCGCAGATACTTTTGGACCGCAGGAACTGCCAGCGTTTCTGCAAGAAGCTGAGGATCATAGAAAATGGTCAGGGAACCATGGTCGCGATGCCGTAAGGTCTTCCAGGGAAGACCAAGACGCCGAAGGACCTCCCCCTGCAGAATGCAGAATCCTTCCGTAAAATTATCCGAAGAAGGCAAATTTGAAGACGTCTGAGAATGAAAAACAGATCCTGTTCGTTCCGGATCCGACGCGCAATAGCAGTGGTTGACCGTCAGGATCTCCGCTGGCTTTACGCCGCCTCGAACCAGAGAAGTTTGAAGAAGCAGATACCGCATCAGCTCCATTCTGCGGATCCCGCAGCCCGTGTGGATCTGTGATTTCATTTTAGCCTCACCTAAAACCATTTTCTCAAAAAATGGGGAAACCTTTTCCCCAACAGTCGCAGTATAGCACATTTCCGACATCCTGTCAAGTTAGGCAAGCCTAAAATTCACAAAAAACCAAAAAATTTTAGGAAAGACTAAAAAACATTTCCGCTTTCGATCCTTTTTGCATCAGGATGTGAACTACAGGAGTCCGGATTCAGAATTTCATTCTTTTGAAAAGAGACTCTGGAATGGAACGGACGCAAAACATGACGAAACGCCACCAGGACGGCGTATAGAGGACACTTTGACGCCGAAAAATCGCGCGGTCGATCTGGCGGGCGACTTTTTGAGGATCTGCGGCAGAAAGCGATCTTCCCTGAGGCCGTTTCGCGATCATGCGGGTCTTTACGAGTCCAGGCTTCACCGTCAGGACGGAAACTCCGAGTGGAAACAGACGTGCACGCAGTCCGGAAAGATATGCGGTCAACCCGGCTTTGGCGGCGCCGTAGGGATAGTTGGAGTACCTGCCGCGTTCCCCGGCTACGGATGAAAGGACGGCGATCCACGCTTTTTTTGCGGATCCCGGATGAGCCTCAAACCACTGCGCAGCCGCTTCCAGAAAGAAGGCAACGGACGTCAGATTCACGAAGAAGGTCGCCTCAAGTTCCTCCCCCCATCGTGCTCGGTCACCGGAATGCAGAAATCCCTGCGCGGCATAAATTCCGCGGATCTCTTCCCCCCACGCATTCTGCGCAAGCTCGGTACATTGTGTCCAAAAGGCCGACGCAGATGAAAAATCCCGCAGTTCCGTTTCAGCAGAACACGAAATAGTGCATACGGCTTCAAAGTCGGCGAATTCAGCAAGATGTTTCGGATCGCGGGCCGTGAGGATCAGATTTTCCCTGCGTGCCAGAAAAAGTCTTGCGTTTTCCATGGCGATCTCCGAAGTTGCGCCGAGGATCAAAATAGCCATGCGTTCTCCAGTTTCAGAATTCAGTCAGGACAAAACGGCATCGGAAAACAGCCCCCACGCCCGATTCCCGAAAAAACCGTCCGGAGCCTCCCAAAATTCAGAAGATCGGCGGACGGTTTCTTTTCATTCACGAAAAAGCAGTTCAGACGCGGGGGATGAAATCCGAATCAACGTCCAAGCTCTCAATGAAGCGGGCGAGCAGATCGGCGCACGCATCCATATCGTCGAGCGAAACGACTTCCACCGGCGAGTGCATGTACCGGTTCGGGATGCTGACCAGGCCGGTCGCGACGCCGGAGCGGGTCATCTGCATGGCGCGGGCGTCCGTTCCGGGCGGGGAACCGCTCGGATTCATCTGGTACGGGATCTCATTAGCTTCCGCCAGTTCCGCGAGACGAGCCACGACACCCGGATTGAAGTTCGGGCCGGTACCGACAGCGGGGCCGGAGCCGACTTTGATCTCGCCGATTTTTTTCGGGTCGATCGTTGGGCAGTCGCTGGTAAAGGTAACGTCAACGGCAATCGCGACCTGAGGATCCACATGATATGCGGCAGTGGTGGCTCCGCGGAGTCCCACTTCTTCCTGCGTCGTCGAAACGGCATAGGCAGCGACTTTCAGTTTCGAAGCATCTACGCGGCGCAGAGCTTCCATCACGACCCACATTCCCGCTTTATCGTCCGTCGCACTGGAAGCGATACGGCCATTCTTCAGCTCAGAATAGGTCATCTGGACCGTGATCGCGTCGCCGACCCGGACAGATTCCGCGGCATCTTCTTTGCTTTTCGCGCCGATATCGACCCAGATATCGCTCATCTTCGGAACGACTTTGCGTTCTTCCGGATCGAGAAGGTGGATCGGTTTCCGTCCGATGACGCCCGGAACCGGACCATTTTTCGTCCAGACGGTCACGTGCTGGCCGATGAGGTTCTGGATATCCCAGCCGCCGAGCGGAATGACGTAAAGGAATCCGTCACCGTCAATGTACTGGACACTCAGACCGATCTGGTCGCAGTGGCCGGTCAGCATGACGCGAAACGGAGCCTTGACATTTCGGCCGACGATGACGTTTCCCATGACGTCGGTTTCGATCGTTTCGGCAAAATCTTTCGCATATTCGCGCACGATCTCCTGAACCGGCTGTTCAAAACCGGTCGGACTCGGCGTGACGAGAACGGTCTTCAAAAAATCTTTCGCTTTGGTTTCCATTTGGAATTCCTCAGGTTTTCCTTTTTTCGTATTTTTGTCTTTTCGTAAAATTTTCTGATTCAGCAGGTCCCGCAAAAAACGGCCTGCAGTTCTGCACATTATATCATATTCCGCCGCATTGAAACAGGGGGAGCGTCCGCGATTTTCCTAAAATTTCAACCCTGCGTCAAAAATTTCAACCCAGTCGAAATTTTCAGCCAGAGCCTCCTCTCTCTGCCTCTTTTCATCCATTCTGAAAATCAGACATGCGGAATGAAACTGACGTTTTCGTCCAGCTCTTCGATCAGGCGCGCAAGCAGATCCGCGCAGGCGTCGAGATCTTTCAGGGAAACGACTTCGACCGGAGAGTGCATATAGCGGTTCGGGATGCTGATCCCGCCAGTCGCGGCACCTTCGCGCGTCATCTGAAGCACGCAGGCATCCGTTCCGCCGGGGCGTCCATTCGCGCAAAGCTGGTAGCCGATCCCGTTCTTTTCGGCAGCATCGCAGAGACGCTCCACGAGGATCGGGCTGAAATTCGGACCGCGTTCAATGACGGGGCCTCCGCCCATTTTGATCTCGCCGGATCTCTTAGCTTCGATCGTCGGACAGTCACTGGCAAACGTGACGTCTACAGCGATCGCGACATGCGGATGGATCCCGAACGCGGCCGGTTTGGCACCGCGGTATCCTTCCTCTTCCTGTGTCGTCGAAACAGCGTAGACTGCGCATTTCAGCTTCTCTGCATCGATCCGACGCAGTGCTTCCATCACGATCCAGACTCCTGTCCGGTCATCCGTCGCAGGGGCCGCGATGAGGGAATTTTCCAGCTCCGTCACGAAAGAACGCACGGTGATCGGGTCACCCAAAGCCACTTTCGCTTCCGCTTCTTCCCGATCCTGCGCTCCAATGTCGACCCAGATGTCGCTGAGTTTCGCCGCTTTCGTCCGGTCATCCGGCTCCTGAAGGTGGATCGGTTTTCTGCCGATCACGCCCGCAACGGGACCGTTTTTCGTCCAGATGTTCACGTGCTGACCGATGAGATTCTGAACATCCCACCCGCCAAGCGAATGCACGTAGATGAATCCATCCGCATCAATGGAACGAACGCCAAGTCCGATCTGGTCGCAGTGTCCCGCAAGCATGATCCGGCAGGGTGCGTCGGCATTTCGGACCGCAATGACGTTTCCCAGTACGTCAGTCGTGACGGAATCCGCAAACCCGCCGGCATACGCACGCACGACTTCCTGAACCGCTTCCTCACGCCCCGTCGCTCCGGGAGTCAAAAGCAGCTGATTCAAAAATTCTCTCGACTTTTCTTCCAATTTCCGATCCTTTCCGAAAAAGTTTGAGCGTTCCTTTTTTCATGAAATACTTTCCGAGATTTTAATCCACCCAGCCTCAAATGTCAAGGGGGACAGAATCGTATCCGACCCGATTTTTCCAAAGAAAAACGGATTCTCCTCCTTTGGCTCTCCCAGCATTCCAATGCTCAAAAAGAACCCGAAAAAAACAAAGTGTACAAAATAGAAAAACCTTAACGATAAAAAAATTTTTAACTTTTAAGAAAAATTTCTGGATTTTACCGATCCTACGGCCGATAAATCCACACAGAGATGAGATTTTGGCGAAATTTGTACCTCGCCATTTCCTGATTTGTGCGAGAGGATAAAAAAATGAAAAATGCATTTTCCTTGATGTTTGCGATTTGCAGTCTTGCTCTTCTGTGCATGGCGAGCGGGTGCAGTCTTTGCTGTGCACCGTACGACTACTGCGGTCCGGTCTACGCGAACGGATGCTGCGCGAATCTGGCCCGTCAGCGCTGCGGAACGGCATTCAACCAGACGCAGATGCCTCAGCAGGTCACGTACGATGCAAACGGTCAGCCGATCCCGATACAGAATCAGCCGACTCCGGCACCACAGCACATTCCTGGAGATACTCCGGCTCAGACTTCCGCAATGTCCGTACCGTCTGCGATGCCGCAGAATCAGGGAATGCCCGCCGGACAGTTCCAGGCTCCGTACCGTCAGGCATCCGCCAATCCGACGGCGCGTCCCTCTGCCGTTTCGTCCGCTCCCGCAGTATCAGCCATGCCGAGTCAGCAAATGGCGCAGGTTCCTCAGGTAGCCATGCGGCCGGCGGAACCATCCGATATTTCCGCACAAACTCCGGTCAACGGCAAGATCGCGGTAAATGCCGACGGATTCCAGAAAGTCGCCGTCTACGATGAAAATCAGCAGCTTCTCGGCTACGAGCTCATCGACGCGACCGGCAAGAGCGTCCAGCAGCTTCCCGCTCCGGAAAGTGTCCGCTAACCTTCGCCCATTCCGGTCCGTTTTGGCCAACCCCGGTCAGTTTTTCGGTCGGCTCTGCCGATCCCGGAGTTCCTCCTCTCTCTGCACATAAAAGATCCCCGGCGTCTCATCGTTCGAGAGGTCGGGGATCCTGCGTATTTTGCCAGACGTGAGATCTCCGGAAGATCTCATCCCGAAGACTTCAGAAAAAACGGCTTCGGCGGACTATTTCGGAATGCAGATGCCGCAGTTAGACTGGGCGCGGTCAAGAACTTCCGCTGCCTTTGCACGGGCACGGCGTGCACCTTCGGCAAGCACATCACGCACAAAGGAGGGATCTGCCTGGAATTTTGCGTAACGTTCGCGGATCGGAGCGAAGTACTCTTCCGCGATGCGGGCCAGTTCTTTCTTCACCTGGCCGTACCCGAAACCGCCGCGCCGGTACATTTCTTCCATTTCCTGACGCTGTTCATCGCTGGCAAACAGTTTGTAGAGCAGGTACAGATTGTCCGTTTCCGGATCCTTGGGATCTTCCATCGGACGGCAGTCGGTCTCGATACGCATGATCTTTTTCTTCTGCGCCTTGACGTCTTCGATGACTTCCAGCGTATTATTGTAGCTCTTGGACATTTTCTCTCCGTCCGTTCCGGGGACTTTTCCTGCTGCAGGAACGACGTAGGCTTTCGGCAGGATGAACGTTTCGCCGAAATGGTAGTTGAAGGTCTGCGCCAGGTCGCGCGTCACTTCCAGATGCTGCTGCTGGTCTTCGCCGACCGGCACGAGATCCGAATCGTACGCGAGAATATCCGCAGCCATGAGGACCGGGTAGGTGAAGAGGCCAGCGTCGGCAGTGAGTCCTTTCGCGAGCTTTTCTTTGTACGCATGGCAGCGTTCCAGAAGTCCCATCGGGCAGCAGGTCAGCAGAAGCCAGGTCAATTCCGTCACTTCGGGGACATCCGACTGCACGAAAAGGGTCGATTTTTCAGGATCCAGACCGATCGCGAGAAAATAGACCGCCATATCGAACGTCTGCTGGCTCAGACGCTCTTTGTCGCGTACCGTCGTCAGAGCATGCAGGTTCGCGATGAAATAGAATGCGTCGTCTTTGTTCCCCTGAAGCGTGACGTACTGACGGTTTGCGCCGAAATAGTTGCCCCAATGCGGATTGCCTGTCGGCTGAATGCCGGATAAAATTCTCATGATTTACGCTCCTGAAAGGTAAAAAAACGCAGTAAAAAAAAGCCGTAAAAAAACATCTGCGCTCCATTATACCCGATTTCGATTTTTTGTAAAGAACCGCACTCAAAAATTTTGCACAGAACGCAGCATAAGTATGCCGAAAAAACCCGGCGATTGCGGCTGAAGCCGGTTTGCGTAAAATTTCTTCGATTTTTTCTCAAAAAATTTTCATCCGGTCTGTTCAAATCATTCATTTTGTGCTAAAATGCATCCATGCGATCCATCGCCGTTTGAAAAAGACGTTCCCAGAAGAAAAGGTACCCCATGGCCGCGATCATCCCCATTCCGTTTCAGGAAAAAGTCACGATCCGCACGCGGACCGGCATGTCCGGAGAAATCGTGACGGCGGAGGAACTGCGTCCCCATCCATTTCTTGCCGACCGGGAAAATCACGTCATTTGTTCTGCCGTCTACGACATTCTGCAGGACACGCCGAATCCCTTTCTAATGTACTTTTTCGCTCCCGTCGGTTTTGGAAAAACACATCTGGCGGAAGGCCTTCTTCTTTCCTGGCTCATGCGTCATCCCGGAAAAAGCGGAAAATGTCTGTCCGCACATCAGTTCGCACGAGAGTGGGCGAATGCGCAAAGACTCAAAAAGCCGCAGGAATTCTTCGGGGAGTACCATTCCCTGGACTTTTTCATTCTGGAAGACATTCAAGAGCTGACGACGCACGCAGCAACCCAGAAGCAGCTGGTCCAGACGCTCGATCTGCTGACAAAACGCGGGTCAAGGATCCTCCTGACCGGCAATCAGCCGATCAGTGCGATTCCGTTTGAAGCGCAGCTGACCTCCCGTCTGCATCAGGGCGTCGCGATCCGGATCCAGCTTCCCGGCATCGAAACACGCAGCGCGATCCTCCGTCTTCCGGAGCATTCCAAAAACGTTCCGATCTCGGACATGGCACTCGGAGAATTCGTGGAACTCGCGGAGAAGGAGGAACTTTCTGTCGGCGAAATGATCCAGCGATTCCAGAAAATGGAATGGATCCGAAAAACCAACCGGGAAATGGAGATCCTTCCGGAAAAGGTCTCGGAAGTTTTCGCAGAAAACGGAGTCCCCCGCGAAATCACGATCCCGCAGATCGCAAAACTTGCCGCGAAATTCTACCGCGTGAAACTCAGCGACCTGCGCAGCAAATCCCGAAAAACGACGCTCGTGACCGTCCGCAGCATCATCTACTACATGGCGCGCCGTCTGACCGCCGCAACGCTGGATGAGATCGGCCTCTACTTCAACGGGAGAGACCACTCCACGATCCTTCACGGCTGCACGCAGGCAGAGATCCTCATTCAGAATGACGAAGAAGTCCGCCGCTGTGTCCAGTACCTTTACTCGGAACTGCGCATGGGAGAGTCCGGATCCGGCCCCCAAAACCAGGTCTGAAGATCCCTCTTCCCCAAAAATTCCCGCAGAAACGGGTCCTGTTCCAAATTTCAAATCATTCCGGACTGCCGCCGTCTCACTCTTTCCGCTCTTTTTTTACCGGGATGCCGTGCATCATGATGCGGAAGACCGACGTATTGTCGAGGTAGCGTCCGTCGCAGTTCCAGTATGTTCCCATTTTGGCGTCCTGTCCGACGATCAGTTCCTCAAGCAGTTCTGCTCCCGGTCCGCGTGCGTAAAGCGGCACGAGCTGTTTCGTGTGGTCCGTGGCATAGTAGCGTGCGTGCGGGAGCTGGCCTTTTCCGCGATAGATCGGAGCAGAGGAGGGGAGTGCGTCGCTCCCGGTTTCCGGACCATAGATCGCGCCGTTGTCGTGGTCGGCGGTCACGATGACGAGCGTTTCCTCCCAGGACGAGTACGTCTCCACCCACCGGCAGACGGCCTCCACCGCAGCGTTGAAATCCGTCATTTCCTCAATACAGCGTACGAGATCATTCGCGTCATTCGCGACGTCAACAGCCCCGCCTTCCACAAGAAGGAAGAAACCGTCCGACTTCGTTCCCGCCAGAACATTCAGTGCCGCGAGAGATGCTTCCGCCAGCGTCGGCGAGGCGGCGAGGAACGGTGCGCCTTTCTTGCGATGGCACTGGAAGGAGTTTGCCGTCTGCGTGATCGCGAGAAGATTTTCCGGCAGTTCCGCCCCCTTTTTGTTCGGCGTCAGGGCGGCAAGTTCACGGATCCCGGCACGTTCTTCCACGAAGGTCCACCCTTCCGGAAGTTCCCCGGCCCGGATCTTTCCCCAAAGTTCCTCCGACGGTCCGTAGCGTCCGAAAGAGGGGGCCTGCGGCTGCGCGTCGTCGTCGAATTCCGGATGCGCCGCCCCAATGATGACGTCCAGATTCCCGTCGGAGAGCATCTCGGCGAACATTTTCTGTCCGTGTTTTCGCTCGACATCGTGAGCTGCCGCAGCGGCCATCGTCGCGCTGGCGATCTGGAAGGACGTGACGGCACCCGCCCGGCGTCCGATTTTCGTGAAGATCTCCGCGATGGTCTCAAGCCGTTCATCGGCAGGTCCGATCCCTACGCGTCCGTTTCGGGTCTTCACGCCCGTCATCATCGCAGTGCCGGTCGACGCGGAATCCGGAGGAATGAATGCCGGCTCTTTTTCGTAGAATGGAACATCCAGTTCCTTGAAGTCCTCCCAATCCTGAGCCGGATCGTAGAAGCTTTTCTTATGGAATGTCGCCATGGAGACCATCTTCCACGGAGCCTGCTGGTACGCACAGCCCGTGGGACTCCCGGTGAGGAAATCTGCCGTACAGTAAAACGACCCGAAACCCGCACCGTCCGCGATCATGAGGATGACGTTTTTCTTTTTCGCGTTCACGTAGACCGGAGTTTCCGCAGATCCGGCATCCGCGGGACTCTCTTCTTCAACTTCCGCAGCGGCCTCTGTCGCCGCGGCAGCATCCGTTTCCGCGACGTCTGAGACATCCGCGACTTCCGCAGGTCCGCCGGGAGCCATGAGGTCGATCGTGATGAACTCCTCTTCATCTTCCGTTTCCCGCGAAACACTGATCTCGGTCAGCGTACTTTCTTCCTCCTTCACACACCCCGGCATGAGCCACAGCGAGGCCGCTCCGAGAAGCAAAAACATCATCCACGAAAATCTGTATCGCATATCGTTTACTCTAAGGTCTGATCTTCAGAAAAAATCCCGTACCGGCCATTCTCCGGCGCATCTCTTTTCTGATTTCGGACAGAAAAACGCTCCATATTTAAGAAAGTCGCCCATTTGGTTCAAATTTCTCTCCTGAAATACCGAACATGCTCTGCAGCTCAAACCGCATAGACTTTCATTTGACGCGGAAACTTCAGATAACGCGGAAACCCACACGAAAGGCGGAGACAAAAAAAGGAACTTCCCGGCATTCAGTCAGGAAGTTCCCGTCTTTTTCAGATCCCCGAATGTCGAGGGTCAGACTCAGATGACGGCCAGTTCGTATTCCTTCTTGAGGAACTCGAGGGCTTTCGGAATTTCGACTTCACGATCGCCGCGGACACCGCATTCAAAGGAGCACGGTCCCGTGTATCCAATGTATTTCAGACCGCGGAAACCTTCGACGAAACGGCTCTTGTTCTGGCCCGGGATGGTACGGCGCGGGTCGGAAACACCGCCGGCAAGGTGAACGTGGGTCAGGAGTTTGCCGCCGGAGATGAACGCACCCATCATGTCGGTTTCTTCGATACTCATGTGGTAGAAGTCACCCATGACGGACATACCGCATTTCTTTTCGGAACGTTCGTTGATGTCGCGGGCGATCGCAGCACCGTCGGCGACCTGGCGGAGGAAGTACGCTTCACCGCGGTTGAGCGGCTCAAACGTAACGTGCGTGCCGCAGTCTGCCGCGAAGTCGGCGAGAGCCGGGAAATCGTCAAGCAGCATTTTGCGCATTTCCTGATTCGTCAGCGGGCTCTGACCATTGAACGCCGGAACATAAATGACGCCTGTGCAGCCGATGATGCCGGCACCTTCCAGTGCGCGTTTCAGAGCGTCGGTACCGCGCTGTTTGCGATCTTTATCGAAGCTCATCAGGTCGCCGCCGTGCGAACCCCAGCAGACCGCAGACGGAATGAGTCCGGTGTCGTCGAGGAGTTTTTTGTAGTATTTCGCGCGTTCCGGATCTTCCACATCACGGCCGAATTCGACGGCTTCGATGCCCCAGGCCTTCATTTTCGCAAATTTTTCTTCGACCGAGTTCCCCGGAATGATTCCGAGCTGGGAACCGAGGCAAAGACGGGCTTTAGCGGTCTGATTGGCACTTTTGCCGTCCCAGGTGCTGTCGGTCACTTCGGCTTTCAGTTCGATATTGGTCATGGCGACTGCTGCGGCAGCGGCGCCGGCAGCCAGAAATTCACGTCGTTTCATTCGTCTTTTACTCCTGAAAAAAGGTAAGTTGGCGGGTAAATGGGCTTTTATTCCCCTACGTCTATCTATTTTACCCCGACACTCCAAAAAAATCAACCGGGAAAGCTCTCTTTTTTTAAAAAAAGAGCAAAAAATTTCATCTCATCGCATAAAAAACGCCGTTCCCGTTGAATCCAGGAACGGCGTTGGAATTCTGGTTCCGCGTTTAGCGTTTCCGTCTCACGAGGAACAGTCCGCCAAGTCCGAGAGCAAGGAGGACCATCGTGCCGGGTTCAGGGACTGCATCATTCGTGCCGTTGAAGGAGAGAATACCGTCGGCAAATTCCCATCCATTGCCGAGAGCCGCGTCGTTAAGGGTGACGGAGAGGAAATCGCCGGTCAGCGTTCCGTTGCCGGACGTCTCGAAAAGCGTCCATTCCGAGCCGGGCGCGACTGCCGAAATGTCGTCGATCATGATGTCCAGGTACGTATTGGTGATGTCCATCGAACCGCCGTCGCCAATGAGGATCTTATCGGAAAGTCCGTCTGCCGCAATATCCATCTGGATCCCGGCCCCGGCGTAGATCTCGACTTCCGCAAGGCTCAGCACCAGTTCAGCCGAAGCAGGATCATATCCGTCCGCAAAATCACGCACGACACGCAGAATATTTCCGTTTTCCGCAAAATCCAGCGGCAGTTCTTTTCCCTGCGACCAGGTCTCGGCCGTGTACGTTTCGCTCTTCCCGATCATTTCGCCCGGATTTTCCAGCGTCCCGGAGTAAAGTTCAAAATGGAAACCGTTCCCTTCCTCCATAAGACGTCTCGCCGTGGAACCATTCAGCTCCCGATTGTAGAGCTTGACGGACTCGATCGGCATGTCGTTCTCAGAGAACATGACCTGCCACCACTGCGTTTTCCCGGCAGTGGGATCCGTATGGGTGAAGTTGTTGGAGGAAGGATCGATAATTCCGTCGACCGCATTGCTTCCCGGGAATCCGTAAACATAGTTCTTGACCTGGGAAGTCGGTTTGCTCCGGGCGACGTTCGTCAGCTCGGCAAGATATTTCCCCGTGATGGTCGTCGTACCGAACGCGCCGACTCCTCCGGGAGTGAGCAGACCGCCGGTTTGCGTGAGCGTATTCGTAATGGAACCGGCCGTCAGCGTTCCGCCGGAAAGTGTCGTCGGGACGGCGACCGCGCCGGAAATGACCGCTTCGCCGGTCCCGCTGATGTTGAACGACGCCGTCGTGTTGGTGTTTCCGTACTTCACGGTCGGAGCCGTCAGTGTTCCGCCGGAGAGATTGTAGGTACCGACACCTTTGGAGCCGCTGGTTCCAAACCTTAGCGTATCCGTAACCGTAACGGTACCATTCGTCTGATTCACTGTCCCGCGGCTGCTGTTGGCATAGCTTCCGGCAACGGCTATCGTTTGAGCATTCAGCGTACCGCCGGAAACATTCAAAACTGCCGTTCCGCGTGTTCCGAGCGTAAGCAACTCACTAAAACTCATCGAACCGCCGGAGAGATTCAGCTCCGCGTTCCCGGCTGCCTGATCGCCGGTCCAGACCTGTTTCGCACTCAGAGAGCCGCCGGTAACGTTTACCGTTCCCGTTCCATTGGCTCCGACGTAGAAAAGGTTGGAGATCGTCAGTTTCGCACCATCTCGAAGCTCAAGCGTACCCGTCGTATTTCCGTCATGAGCAACAAACAGGTTATTCGGTGAAAATTCACTGGAAAGTACAGCGGATGGCGAGTTGGTCCCCTGAAATTTGGCTGTCTGTCCAGCCGGATTTCCCGACCAGTTCGCAACATTCGCCAAATTGGAATCGACCGGATTTGCGTTCCACGTTACGTCCGCCTGCACAGTACCGACAGCCGCCAAAATCGTTCCAAGGAACAGTGTTTTCCGCAACATTTTTTGCCTTTCGAGCTATTGTCATATTCTATCATAATATAAATTTATTCAATTCCATTATTTTAGACCAACGTTTAAAAAATGCAAGCAAAAATAACCAAAAAAACAAAAATCTTCAGAAATCACAGTAAACTTTGGCGCTTTTGCGGATTATCACACACAAAAGCCGGCAAAATGCAAATTCCATTCCCCTCACAGCGGCAGATCCATCAGCGCGAGCGGTCCCACGCGCGATTTCACCCTGCGGGAGAAATCTGGCTGCCCGCGAAGAGACGACGGCCGTGAGGGAGGAACATTTTGAAAATTGTTCCTCCCTCAGACTCCCTCTTCAAAAACTTTTTGATGGTTTGATGTTTTTTGAAATTTTTTGTGCTTTTCGTGTCTGTTTCTGCAGCTCTTCGGTGCTCTTAGTGGTTGATGTCTTTCGGCTAAAGGTCCCACGCGCGACGGCACTCTTCGAGAGCCATCTGGCTGCCCGCGAAGAGACGAAGGCCGTGAGGGAGGAACATTTTGAAAATTGTTCCTCCCTCAGACTCCCTCTTCAAAAACTTTTTGATGGTTTGATGTTTTTTGAAATTTTTTGTGCTTTTCGTGTCTGTTTCTGCAGCTCTTCGATGCTCTTAGTGGTTGATGTCTTTCGGCTAAAGGTCCCACGCGCGACGGCACTCTTCGAGAGCCGTCTGGCTGCCCGCGAAGAGACGACGGCCGTGAGGGAGGAACATTTTGAAAATTGTTCCTCCCTCAGACTCCCTCTTCAAAAACTTTTTGATGTTTTG
>JAGBAA010000132.1 GCA_017939795.1 Thermoguttaceae bacterium | reverse complement strand
CCTCATGAATGAATTTTCCTGAAACAACATTTCCTTTACCTGACTGAATCGGTGGGGCAGACGAAACAGAAAGTACCTCCGCTCCTCCTACCGCTCCCATTTCCGGCATATCCATAGGAATTATATTGCCAGGAAATACATACAGCTACGAATCGCCATAACCACCTGAATCCGGAGATTGTCCTTCATACGTGTTATAGTAATCCGAAAAATATCCGTTCATGTTATAAACGTCACCGGATACGTTGTTTGTCGCGGAATGCGCACTTGAATAAACCTCCGTCACGCCGTCGAACGACTCCGACCAAGACGCGGTAAAGTCGTACTCATCATGGAAATTTATTTCAGGTTAAATTTCTTACAAATTTCTTCATATTTCGGGTCGGAACACATCTCTTCATAATATTTTTTTACCTTCGGGTCTTGATAATAGTCCGCATGTTCCAAAAAGGATTTAAGCATAAACTTACACGCTTCTTCTTCCGTATCGAACAGGTACGACGGAGTTCGAATTCCCCACGGCTCTGTATAAAAAACCTGCCAAACATGATTTCTCAATGGTTTGAGAGTCAGGCAATCTGGTCTGCTTTTTCCATCTAAATCATACGCACCGCGGGAAATCTCCAGCTCCGTCAGTACTTTTAACAGTTCTGTTTTGTTCATTGGGGATTACTCAATTCTTTCTAAATATCCCTGATTTTTATAATATAAAACCGATCTGTCTAATAATATTTGTGTTCCACCTCCATTATTTTGCCCAAAAGCATTTGCTGCTGTTCCAGTTTGAACTGAAAATTCCTTCTTCACTCTATATTTTTGTACAGGACTATTAAATCGAAATTCTTGTATACCAAGTGTTTCAGGATTGGAACCTTCAGGTGCAACGTACCGTCCCCTAGCACTATTCCTTCGCTCAATAACCTCCCCTACAACAAGTGTCCTAGTATGTTCTGTTCCTTCAACAAATCCATTATTGGGTGGATATTTGGGAGGATATACTTTTGAAACAGGAATATTGGCTTTGGGCGTAGCCATTCCAACGGCAGTAGAAATAAAAAACAGATCAACTTCTGCTACAGTTGTAATTGCAGTTACTGTCTCTGTAGGAGCCTTATAAGTATCAAGATATTGTTGAACATTAACCGAGTCTCGATTGTTTACGATTGCTTCACCCAAAATCGCTCGTTCTTTTTGTCGCAATTCGTTAGCCTCATTATAATGAAAAAGACTATAGAATCTTATTCCCCACCAATAACCATAAGAACCAGGATTTATCCAATCAGTCCAATCGTCTCGATATGATTCATCTACCAATTGATCTCTTGAACCATTGTGTGCATAGGTAATCGTTTCAATGTTACTATAAATCGTTTGCTTTTGATCTTTTTCCAATCCGCTTCCAACCCCTTCATTTCCGATTTCTCCATTACTAAAATCTTCATGAAAGTCTGAAGTGTTAGAATAACTCGCACTTCCAGACGCGTTTGTGACGGTGATTTCGCCGTATTCCTGTTCTGCGGTTTCGTACATGGATTCGTTGTCGTAGCCGTAGAAAAAGTCGTCGATGTCGTCAACATAGTGTTGCGAAGGCGTCGTGTACGGTGCCGGAGTTTCGGGCGTG
>JAGBAA010000131.1 GCA_017939795.1 Thermoguttaceae bacterium | reverse complement strand
GGACGGACGAAATCTGGAGCTGGTGCGTCTCCTGATCGAAAAAGGCGCAAATGTGAATGCCGTGAATGAGGATGGCGAGACCCCGCTTCACATTGCGGCAGAAGATTCGACTCTGGAGATCGTTCAGCTCCTGGTCGAAAAAGGCGCGAACGTGAATGCGCAGGATGACGAAGGCGAGACCCCGGTCGATAATGCCCGGGAAGATGGTCGGCGCGAAGTCGCGGACTGGCTCGAAGGAGTTCAGAAATAGTCGGCAGACGGACGTTTGGACAGAACGGCGGATCCGGGAGGCAGAGAATGGCGCTGCCTCCCTTTTTTATTCGTTTTCAGCATTCCGAATCCTCTGGATTTAGGAGTTCCGGCATGTGGGAAGACGTTCCGGAGTGTGTTCGGGGCGGCATTTGGGAATGTATTGGGGGAGGCGTTTGGGAATGTGTCTGGAACTTCGGAATATCCGGAGGCATGGGGGGACCGGAGGGCGGTGTGAGCGGATGCGGTCCCGTCTGGATCCCGGAAGGGGTTTCGGACTGCAAATTATTTCCGGCCGATGAACGAAAAGCGGTACTCTGGATCCCGGAAGGCGGGGCGAGCGGATGTGGTCCGGTTTTGATCCCGGAAGATGTTCCGTTTGGAAAACGTGAGTTTGCCGCGGCGGCAAACGGATCCCGTACCGCGGGGCGTACCGTTCGCTGACCGGCAGGAGCGGAAGCATTTTCCAACAGTGCCGTCAGGATATTGATGATGCGGTAGGCGTCTGTTTCTGAGACGCTGACGGACTCGAAAAAACTGCGCTGGAAAGTGAGTGCCGCCGTATTTCCGCTTTCAGACGTAAAGTAAATGAGGAGCGTTTTCTGAAAGAGAAAAAAGAAAAACAGTGCGAGTGCCGAGGCAAGGAGGAAAAATGCTGCCGGCAGTGAATGAAAGAGCATAAAGCATCCGAACGGCAGGACCGCAAATGCCAGCACCAGAGCCAGTACGGGTTTGGAGTATCCGACGCCGACCGAGGAGATCTTCGTCAGCGGGATGATCTCATGAAGACGTCCGCTCAGGGAGGAAGCGATCAGCTCGATCCGGGATTCGGAGAGTTCCAGAGACATCGTGAGGTCAAGCCCCATATGCGTAAACAGAAAGGCCAGGATCCCGGCTCTTCTGCCCCGGATCTGTACGTGATCCGGCCCAGTTTCCGAGATCAGCACGGATCGTGTCGCCAGGGAACAATTTCTGAAAAAAAAGAATGCGGAGATCGGGGACATGGAAATTCTCTTTGGTTGAGGATGGCAGGAAATTTTTCATCATTTCCTTTCATTATATACCGAAAGTCTGAGGGGGAAACAAAAAATTTCCAAATGGGGCAATTTCATGAAATTTTTATGGTCTGTCTGGGATTTTTTTCGAAAGAATTGGCTGGTTCTCTTGGAAAATGCGGTATTTTGCGCAAAATTTGAAAAAGTTAAGGAATTTTTTTCGTGAATTTTGCCCGGCCCCCTTTACACGGTGAAAAAGCCGAGTAAAATAAAGAGGAGGGGAGAAGTATGGATATTTTGGAGTCATTTTGTACTTTTCCTCTTTATGCCGAAATAAAAAGCTTTCCATCCGATGTCCTCGGCACATTTTGTCCGAAGATCCGGTGTGGGACCTGGATAGTGGAACGACTTGAAAATCAAGAGAAAATTTTATGTCGAATGCATTTGATCCGTACTATACGTGGCTTGGAATTTCCCCGGCAGAACAGCCGCCGAACCATTACCGTCTTTTGGGGATCCCGCTTTATGAGAATAATCCGGACGTGATCTCCAATGCTGCGGATCGTCAGATGGCGCATATTCGGACATTCCAGGGAGGAAAGCATTCCGGCGATTCGCAGAGACTGCTCAATGAGCTTTCGGCGGCGCGTGTCGTTCTTCTGGATCCTGCGAAGCGGGCAGCGTATGATGCTCAGCTTCAGTCTGCCGCCTATGCCGCGATGCAGGCCGGGTATGCTGCGATGGGTAATGTGCCGCAGCCGCCGATGGTGGGACAGCCGCAGGGGATGATGCCTCAGCAAATGCCGCCGCAGATGCCTCCGCAGGGGGTGATGCCGCAGGGGGTGGGGGTCCCCGCGCCTCCTCCGGTCCAGGATCCGATCCTTGGCGGAAATGGTGCCCGAAAGTCGTCCGGTTCCAAAAAACGGAAGCCGCAGAAGAACGATCCGACGCCCATTTATGCGGCAGTCGGCGGCGGTGCGGCGGTATTGATCGCTGCGTTTTTGATGTTTTCCGGCGGTTCCGATAAAAAAACGGAAGAGATCGCCAAGGCTCCGGAATCTACGATCGAAGATTCTTTGGAAGACATCAGCATGGGGATGGAGATGGCGGAATCGGCGGATGAGCTTGATTTTCGTCCCGCACAGGAAAATGTGATGCAGGAACTTGAAAAGAAAGAGCCGACCAAAAAAGCAGCGGTCAAAGAAACGGCCGGAGAGGAAGAGGACGAGGGGGCGTTTGACCTGGCGGGTGCCGGGGATTCTCTCGATGATCCGGTCCATCTTTCTGAAGAAGACCTGAGCCGCGAACAGACGGACGCGGAAAAGAAAAAGGAAGCCGAAAAGAAAAAATCGACCTCCAGATCCAAAGCGGATGAGGAAGAAGAGGAAGATCCTGAAGAAAAACCTGAGAAAAAGAAGACGGACTCCGGGATCTCCCGAGAAACGATCGAGAATCTCGGCCGCGGTGCCGCACTGCACACTGCGTCCAGCCGCGAGACGATGATGAAATTCTACGGGGCGGACACGAAGAAAACGCAGACCGGAACGACAGCGGCGGTCACGTGGCTCATGGAGAAGATGCTGAAGGACAGAAAATCGTCCTACTGGAATTTCGACCATACGCTCCTCGCCAACGGCAAGCCGCGTCCCAATGCGCGCAAGTATCAGAATCCGGGACTGGCAAAAGAGAATCCTGTCTCGGCGACCACCCTGGCGATGATGGCGGTTTTGGGGTCCGGTGAGTTGGATGAAAAAGATATGGCGGCGATGCAGCGCGTGATCCTTGCGCTCATGAACTCTGCCAGTCCGGCTTCGGATGAGCAGGTCTTGCCGGCGATGCGTGAAAATGCGAAACGGATCGAAGCGACGCTTGCCGTGGAACAGGACGCCCGGGCGGGGTTCCATCCTCATGCGTGGGGAACGGCGGCGGTTTGCGACTACATTTCGCTTGCGCGTGAAATGAAGGACCGTAAGGAAAAACAGCTGGAGGCAGTTTCGCAGTTTGCGCAGGCTTTGGTGAAACATATTTCCCGGCAGCAGCTTACGGACGGCGGATTTCCGGAAGTCGAGCGGCGGGTCACGATCGATTTCACGATGGATCCTGCACCGAGTTCCGTGAAGGGAAATGCTGCTTCGACGGTCTGGAATCTCATTGCGCTGAAGTCGGCCAAGGATGCCGGGATCGCGGTCCCCAACAGCATCATCATGAAGGCGAATGAATTCCTTTCGAATCAGATCCTGCTTTTGAGCAAGAAAAAGAAGGATTTCGAGAATCTTTCGGCTTTGGAACTGCGGGAAATGCAGGCGGCGTTTTTCGGGATCCAGATCTTCGGCAAAAAGACGCCGGAGTATGCGGATGCTCTCACGGTCGCGTCGCAGATCCTGGACAGCTATGATGCCGATCATTTGGAGGGGAATTTTTTCGCCTCGATGCTTCTGCGTGACCTTCAGGGAGAGGTCTGGGACGGCTGGAATGAGAAAGTTTTTCCGGAGTATCTCAAGAAACAGTCCGCGGATGAGGTCGAAGGCGGAAGCTGGTTCTATGGTGAAGAAGACATCAATAATGAAGGGGGCAGACTTTACTGCACCGCGATGGCGCTTCTGATCCTGGAGTCCTACTATCGCTATGAGCCGCTGCGTCCCTTCGCGGAATTTGACGAATATGAAGCGGAAAAAGAAAAAATGCTTGATTCCGAGACGGATTCCGAAGAGATGGTCTCCCGCGTGATGGATGGTCAGGCTCCGGCGGAAGGAAATGCGTTTGCTTTTGAGCGTCCGCCGCTTGAAGAGGACGATACGGAGCAGGCCGAAGCTGCGGAAGCTGCATCTGAGGAGGACGGGGACGAATAGACGTTCCTTCTCTCGATGTTTTTGCGGATCCATCAAAAAGAAATACTGGAAGCCGTCTCGGTTGATTCCGTTTCGGCTTCGTTTTTAAGAAGATTTTTAGGTTAAGCGTCGGTTTTGCTGATCCAGCAGGCCGGCAGGTCTCATTTTTCAGGAGAATATTCATGCTCAAAGGAAATGCCATCATTGGTCAGAGCGGCGGTCCGACGTCCGTCATCAATTCCAGCCTCTGCGGAGTCATTCAGGCTTGCGCGAAGTATCCCGAAGCGATCGAAAAGATCTATGGTATGCGCTATGGTATCGAAGGATTCATGCAGGAAATGCTCATTGATCTGGGTGCGGAACGTGCAGAGATCGTGGAAGGACTGAAGAGCACTCCTTCCAGTGCGCTGGGCAGCTGCCGCCACAAGCTCCAGGATGCGGATTTCCCGGTCGTGCTTGAACTTTTCAAAAAGTACAATATCCGCTACTATTTCCTCATCGGCGGAAATGACACGATGGACACCATCCATCGTATTGAAAAATACTGTCGCGAGCAGGGGTACGATCTGATCGGCGTTGGTATTCCGAAGACCGTGGACAATGACCTCTTCGCGACGGACCATACGCCGGGATTCGGTTCCGCGGCACGCTATGTCGCTCTTTCTGTCATGCAGGCCGGTATGCTCGCCCGCGATATGAAAAAAGTCGACCAGTTCGTCGTTTTCCAGACGGTCGGACGTTCTGCCGGATGGCTTCCGGCTGCTGCTGCGTGTGCGAAGCGTTCGGAAGATGACGCCCCGCACATCATTCTTGTCCCGGAACGCCCGTTCGATACGGACAAATTCCTGGCGGAAGCGAAAGAAGCGTACGAAAAGTACGGCTGGGTCAGCGTCGTGTGCGGTGAAGGCGTCTGCTTTGCGGACGGTACTCCGATCAGCGCAACGAGCGTGAACGACCGTTTCGGAAACAAAGAATTCGGCGCCATGGGCGGAACGAGTGCCGCGATGGTCCTGCATCAGCTGCTTTCCAAAACGTTTGGCTGGCGCGGTGAATTCCAGGTCACGGAATCGCTCCAGATGAGCGGTGCGGACCGTGCGATGCCGAACGACATTGAAGAAGCTTACGCCTGCGGTGCCCGCGCGGTGGAACTGGCTGTTGAAGGAACCAGCGGCGTGATGGTCACGATCCAGCGTGAATCGAATTCTCCGTACACCTGGTCGCTCGGTACAGCCCCGCTGAAGGAAGTGGCTCTTGGCGAGAAACCGATGCCCGATGAATTCATCTGCGAAGACCGCAGTTTCGTCACGGAAGCATGTCTTGAGTACCTGCGTCCGCTGGTTGGCGAGCTGCCGACGTACGTGCGTTTTGAAGGGTAATTTTCCCTGCCGCATTCCTGGATCCTGACCGAATGTTCGGCGGGATGCCGCTGAATGTTTCGCTCTGCAGAAAATGCAGGGAACGTTGAGGTTCTCGGGAATGTTGGGAATGCCGGGAATGAAGATCCAAAGCCTCTCCTGCTGTCGGGAGAGGCTTTCCTGTCGGTCAGGAGATTTCTTTCATGAAGCAGATCGTCAAAACCAATGCACCGGATTTTTTTTGTGAGTACCTGAGAGCGCATCGGAATCTGAGCTGGGAACGGTTCAGTCGACCGGATGTTTCGGACGTGAAGGGACGGTTTGGGGAATTTCTTCGGGAAGAGCAGGGGTTTCTGTGCTGCTATTGCGAGGAAGAGATCGTGAAGGGGATCTGCCATATCGAGCATTTCAAGCCGAAAAGCAGTTTTCCGGAACTGGCGCTTGACTATTTCAATCTTTTTGCGAGCTGCAATGGATGCGGAACGAAAGGGGACCTGACGTGCGGGATGAAGAAGCGGAATATTTACTTTCCGACGCTCATTTCTCCATCGGATCCGACCTGCGAAACGCGATTTCTCTACACGGCGGACGGCCAGATCCTGCCTGTGGATGAAAATGACGAAAATGCATGGCAGACGATCGCGCTTTTGGGGCTGAATGCTCCGAAACTCCGCCGTCGGCGTGAGATGGTCTGGCAGGAGATCGAGAATCTGCGGACGCTGTTCTCTCCGGATGATTTTTCCCACTACATTGAGATCCGTCTTCAAAAAAGCGCGAAAGGGCGTTTCTGCGAATTCTGGACGACCGTGCGCTACTTTGGCGAGGAACGATGACGGCGGGTCCCGGCTCCGTGTTTCTGATTTCTGATTTCTGATTTCTGAAAAAATGAAAAAGCAGAAAAAAAGGAGAAACGTTTGAGTTTCGTTTCTCCATGGATCGCATTTTTTTTGAATTTTTATTTTCGGAATGATTTCCCGGAATGGGCAGGGATCATTCGGCAAACATTCTCTCGACTGCTTTCAGCGTTTCTTCCACGAGCATCCGTCCGCCTTCCGGTCCTACCATGTTGGAGGCTGGGACGGCACCGTATCCGCCGCCTTTCACGGCAAATTCCGTCGGCAGGTAGGTCCCGCACGCCGGGCGTCCGGATGCCAGTTGAATGACGAACGTCTGGACGGCTTTGGAACGGGCTTTCATCTGGATCCCGAAATCGGTGTAGAGCTCAAACTGATTCGTACAGAGCACGATGTCGCCAAGACGCAGCACACAGGCACTCGTCGAATAGGTCTGACCGGGATCTTCTTTTGCGCGTTCGTAGCGTTTGACGGTGCGCCGGTTCCAGTTCATCTGGCCAAACGCTTTGGAGCTGCCCGTTTTTTTATATTCTGCCTCCAGGCGTGCGGCCTCTGCCTGGGCGGTCTGGTATTCTTTTTCCGTAATGATGCGCTGGGGAAGGTCCAGAGCGAGATACTCGAACTTCATGACCGGATCTTCTTTTTTGTCGGACGCGATCAGCTCGTAAATATCGTCTACCGCGACTGCGATCCTGCGGCCGAGTTCCTCAACACGGGAAAGACCGCGCAGTTTCATCATGCGTTCTTCTGCGGCGCTGCGGTACCGAATGTGGGGAGACTGGTCGCCGGCGGCTCCGCACGTTCCGAGAACGACGACGTCCTTTCCATATTTGGCGCAGATCTGATTTCTGGCTCTTCCCCAAAAATCCGCGTCGAGATAGTAGAGATGCTCGTTTTCCTGGGAAGGACACGCAACATTCAGCAGCATGGCCGTCAGTTTGTCGTTTTTGTCCCAGATACAGAGTGCATTCAGGTCTGTATCGGTCATCCCTTCGATGCTGCGGAAATCCGGACGGTCCGTCTTTCCGTACATCACGGCCGAGCCGTCTGCGTAGACCGCCCGCCGATTGTACGCGATGTTCACGAAACCGAGTCCGTAGCCGTACCGTGACGGAACCTGACTTTCCCAAGCCTTTCGGACTGCCGGGATCAGTTTGTCCAGAACGAACTGTGCGTATTCATTTCCGTGCATGATGTCGGCATCTTTCGGAAGGTCTGCAGGGTCATTTCCGAGATTGGGTCCTGCGTGAGTGTGCGTGGCGCAGAGGATGATGTTTTCGGAGGGAACGTCCGGGAATTCTTCCTGGAGTCTTTTCCGAAACTCCAGATTGAACGGTTCGTGGATCGACACGACGTCCATGCTGACGAGGATCGCGGGGGTCGATTTCCCGTCTTTTATGGAATTCAGTGCCAGAATGTTTGCCATGATGGGCGTGTAGACCCCTTTGGAGATCCGCGTGTAGAATTGCCCTGAGAGAGTCACGGGACGCTCCGGCGTGATGTCGAGCGCAACGGCTCCGGCATAGAAACCATCCGCGGTCGGAGCTGCGGCGGATGTGTTTGGCAAAACGGCAGCAAACACGGTGAAAAACGCAGCAAAAAACGCGGTGATGGTCAGAAAGATCGGAAGGATCCGGCGGGATGGAATGCATTTCATGAAAATGGTCCTTTTTTTAGGAAGGCAGGATGGAAAATGGAAGGAAAATGCGGCACACTCTCCGGAACAGGAGCTTCAGAGTGAGATCGTACCGGAATGCGGCTTCATTTTACTTTTCCGAACGTTCGGCAATCGCGCCGATTTTTTTTGATTTTAGCAGAGTGTCTCTGAAAAGTCAAGGTACCCTGTTGGGGATTTTGGGGAAAGTTGGAAAAGGAACCTGAGGGAGGGGGAATTGACCTTTTGTCCGTTTTGTGCTATGATTAGCGGCTGGAAGCTGTTGGAGACCGGGCAGCATTTCGTCAAGACTGCGCTTCGATCGGTCTATTTCCCGGTGGGGGAATCAACGGATCCATCCATTCGCATAGTGAGGAACTTTTTATGAAAAAACTTTTGGCTCGGCTTCAGCTCGTGCGTTTTCCAAATGTTTTTGCGATCCTGGCGGATATTTTGACGGCCGCGTTTCTGACGGCCAGCCTTCAGAATGTCTCTCCGGAACGGTGGACGGCGTACGGTATTTCCGGCATTGGAGCTGTTCTGCTTTACTGGGCGGGCATGATCCTGAATGATGTCTTTGATGTTCAGGAAGACTCCATTCTGCGTACCGACCGGCCGATCCCGTCGGGAAAGATCTCTTTGGAGACCGCACGCAGAACAGGTTGGATCTTCCTGGTTTTCGGAGTACTTTTGGCAGGACTGCCTGCGCAGTTTGTTTTGCCGGTCAGCGGGCTTTCGCCGACGCTTTTCATTGCGCCGCTGCTTGCCGCCTGCATCCTGCTCTATGATGCGAAACTGAAAAATACGCCGCTCGGTCCGTTTTTCATGGGACTCTGCCGGGGGTTGAACGTTCTGCTTTTTCTTTCATTCCGGCCGCTTGCCGAGTTGGCGGGAATGGGTGTTTCTGCCGGCGGATCCTGCGGAAATCCGTCTCCGATCCTTCTCTATCCGCTTGCGCTGACGATCTACATCACGGGCGTGACCTTTTATGCGCGGTGCGAGACGGAAGATGCTCCGGAAGCTGGCGTTCGCCGTCCGGGAACTGGTGCGATGCTGTTTTCCGTCCTTCTTTCGGCTGCCGGACTTGCGCTGCTGATCCAGTTTCCATCCATGATGGCGGAATATTATCCCGGCGGTATTTCGCCGATTTTCCAGGCGGAACCATGGCGATGGACGATGCTTCTGGCTTTCCTGATGCTCTTTCTTGCCTTCCGGTCCATCGTTTCGTATTTTCAGGGACCGATCGCGACTCGAAATGCCGTCCGTCAGGCTCTCTTTACGGTTTTTCTCATGGATGCGGCTCTCGTCACGGCCGTCTGCCCGATCGGCTGTACGCTCGTGATCTTCGCGCTCTTTTTCTGCGCCTCTTTTGCGGGAAAATGGGTCTACAGTACGTGAGCGAAACTTCGGATTCCGAGTCTATGGACGGGATGAGACGAGAGTCTTTTCAGGTTGAAAAGACGTTCTGGAAAAGATCCTTCGTGCGGAGATCTGAAATCCTGAAAAATATGCGGCTTTCTCGGGAGAACGGGAAAGCCGCGATTTTGTGTCTGTTTCAGAAAATGGTATCCTGCGATCGGTTTGGGATCACTTTGCCGGAATGCGGATCGTGTTTCCTTCACGAATGGAGAGCGTTTTTTCGGTTCCGTCGGCATAGCGGAGAACGAGTTTCATGAATTTGTGTGTTCCAGGAGCCGGATCGGTGAAATGGTCGTTCCACCGATCCGGAAGGGAAAAGACGAGCGATTCGGTCTTTCTCAGGAAATCGCGCATTTTCAGCGTCACGTCGAGATTTTTTCCCGGTTCGTCGATGCCGTAGACGGCCGAGACGATCTCCAGGGTGCTGAGGGTCTTCTGTTCCTCCGTGAGAGTATTTTGCGGATCCAGCTGGTACTGTTTCTGAATGATCCGGACGATCTCCCGTTCCGATTCTCCGCAAAGCGGGCAGGCGAGGGCCTTTTCCAGCATGCTCATTCGCGCCCATTTGGCCATGGAGAACTGACGGATGATGCGCAGATAGCCGCGCAGGGCACGTTTGCCGTACGGATGGTTGGGTGTCTGGGCCGCTTCGAGCAGAATGGGAGCCGCCTCCGGATCAAGCGTTCTGCCGAGTACATTCGTTGCGCAGTCCTGAAGTTCCAGATCGCCGGCGTCCAGCGCAGCCTGGCGGAGATAGGCGAGAACTTCCGGTCCGGTGAGGATATTCAGCATCCGGCAGACTGTGAGCCGATGGTCCGGCTGCCCTTTCCGTGAGCCGATCTCCTGAACGAGAGCTTCGAGGACTCCCATTTTGTCCGGAATGAGTGCGCAGGCTGCGGCGAGCGATTTTTCAGCAGCGTCCGCATATTCGGCATCCTGAGCCTGGAGTCCGGCAAAAAAGATCTGGAGGTCTTCCAGCTCCGCGACCGCTCCGAGCGCCAGGAGGGCTTTCGTGGAACCGTTTTGTGCCATAGGGCGAAGCATTGGCCGGGCAGTGGAGATCTTCCGGATCCCGCAGAGTTCCGCGGCGGTTTCTGCTTCGTTTTGGTCGCAGTTTTCCAGCTTTTTCAAAATTTCCAGATTCGCAGAGGGGGGAAGGAGGCTGAGAACGTGTATCGCGCCGGCTCGAAGCTCTTCCGATTCCGCTTTTGCGGCCGTCTGGAAAAGGTCTTCCAGTACGACGGCGTCCGTAAATCCCTGGATCGCGCGCATTGCCGCCGCCGCAACTTCCGGGACTTCGCTTCCGATCGCCTGGATCAGGATCTCCTGAGAACCGGGATCCTGCTGAACGCCGACCGCATCGAGAATGGCTGCCTGACGCTGAGCATCCACCTTTGGAAATGCCGAATGAAGGACGGCTGCCGTTTCTTTACCCTTCAGAAAATATGCGGCACGCAAAGCCGCGGCGGCTTTCAGTTCGTCTGTCCCGGTGAGCCATTCCGTCATGCGTGAGGCGGTTTTAGGATCCCGGTTGAGCAGAAGCTGGATGGAAGCGGCGTAGCGGTAGAAATCCCGCGGTGCAGATGCTTCCACGTTCAGGAAAATGCGTTCTGCGTCCGCAGTTTTCCCATTTTTGCGAAGGTTCTCGCCGTACATGAGATTCAGGTCAAGGGCGTCTTTGAGCTGCGGATACGCCGCATTTTTCATGCGCTGAACGTAATCCGTCATTGCGTCGGCGTACTCTGCTTCCCCGATCCGTGCCAGAGCAAACGCGGCTGCCGAGGCAAGGGGGGCGTTTTCATGTTTCAGATACGGAAGAAGGAGCGGGATGCTCTGCGCGTCGCGCCGCATTCCGAGGGAATTGAAAATGCCGGCAAGAAGAATCGGATCCTGGACTTTTGAGGCCGCACTGCGAAGTTCTGCCGCTGCTTCCGGGCAGGGAATGATCTCAAGCGTCATGCGGGCCGAGTGGGATTTTGCCGGGTCTGCGAGCTGAGACGCTGCTGCCGCGGCAGCCAGCGGAGTCCCGTAGACCTGAAGACGTTTGCACAAAAGCATGAACTCATACGGAGACGTTTCCGGAGAACGGGCTTTTGCGAGCAGTTCCGGCTCAAGCTGCGTCTGAAATTCCGCGTTGGACGCTGGACCAAGCAGCGCACTCTGAGCGTGGAGATCCGCTGACGGCATACTGGTACAAAGTGCGGCAAAAAGTGGGAGAAAGAAAGCAGTTCGGCTTTTTTTCAGGCTGGATCGCATCTTCATGGACGGTTTCCTTTTCGGCAAGAGGTTGGCGGGGGATGGGGATGAAAAATATGCGGGGAAGGCAGGAGACCGGCAGGAAACGGGATGCGATCCCGCCGCTATCGGAATTGGAAATCCGTCTCTAAAAGGTCCGGGAATTCTGGGATTTGGAAAGAACCGGGCATTTCAGGGAATGGACTTTCCATTTGCCTGATTCTTTGATTTTAGCGCGGAGACTTTCAAAAGTCAAGGGGGTGAGGCGTCTTTTCAGGATTTTCTGAAGATTTTCTTCCGGAATGGGGACTTCGGAACCATTTCGGAAGCCGTCAGACGGTACGTGGGGAACGTTCAGAATATATTTTGGAAACGTCTGGAAACCTATGCGGATTCGATGACCCGGCCGACCCAGTCCTGATGCGCAAGATACCATTCGATCGTCTGCGCGATCCCGTCCTGGAAATTCCAGACGGGTTCCCAGCCCAGGATGGTCCGTGCGCGGGAGATGTCTGCGTGTGTTCTGGCGACATCTGCCGGATGTGCGGGATGCCGATCGATCCGCGGAGTTTTGCCGAGCTGTTCCGCAATCGTTTCGATGAGCTGATTCACGGTGTATGTGTGGTCGCCGCCAAGATTGAAGATCGAGTATCCGACCGGTTTCAGAGAACGAATGACGCCGGACGCAATGTCGCGGCAGTAGGTAAAATCACGGGCCTGCGAGCCGTCTCCGTATAGGCAGAGCGGTTTTTCGGCGGCGATCGCATGAATGAAGCGCAGGATGCTCATGTCCGGTCGGCCTGCGGGGCCGTAAACGGTGAAGAAACGCAGGACCGAGGCGTCAAGACCGTAGAGGTGCCGATAGCTGAAGACGAGTGCTTCCGCCGATTTTTTGCTTGCCGCATACGGAGAGCAGGGGGTGTCCGTCGGCTGGTCTTCACGGAAGATCTCTGCGGTGGAATTTCCGTAGACGCTCGAGGATGACGCGAGAATGAATTTTCGGGTCTCTGAATTCCGGCAGAGTTCCAGAAGATTCAGTGTTCCGGTCACGTTCGTTTCAAAGTAGATCCAGGGATTAATGGCCGAATAGCGGACACCGGCGCGCGCGGCAAGGTGGATGCACGCTGAGAAGGAGGTCCTGTTTTCCCGGCGGAGCGTTTCCTGAAAAAAATGTTCCAAAGCAGGACGGTCCGTAATGTTCAGCTCGTGAAAGTGAAATTTCGGAAAACGTTTCAGCTGCGCGAGCCGCCAATCCTTCAGAAGTACCGGGTAGGCATCATTCCGGTCATCCAGACCGTAGACGGTATGCCCATCTTCCAGAAGCATTTCCGCAACATTGGACGCAATAAATCCGGCACACCCGGTCAGCAGGTAGACATTTTTTGTGTTTGCGTCAGGTGTGGAAATTTTCGTATTTTCGGGCATCCTGTCCTCCGGTCTCCTTCCGGAAAATCTCATCATGAGGTCTTTTTTTGATCCTTTTCTGTTTGTTTTATCGGAAATTTTGCTGATCGTGTCGAATAAAACGGAAAATAATGGAGAAATTTCAAGGAAGTTCTTTTAAAAAGGAAAAAATTTCCCGGCATGGAAAGAGGTGAGTTTCGGATCCAGAGAAAAGAGAGTCTGCATTAAATGGAAAAATGTCCTCACCAGAGCGTGCCGTAAAGGGGGCTGCGGATGGATCTCCGAGGGACATTTTGGGGGTATTCGGGGAATGCGGAGGCTCGAATTTTGCGAAATTTTGAAAAATTCCTTAATTTTTGGAAATTTTTATCGGATTCCACTTGACCAAATCGCAGAGTTCGGTATAGTAAAGGGAATTATGTGAAAGTGCGGAATAGTACCCTTGGCGAAACTGGGACATAAACGACGCACTGCATGGATTGCCTGCGCTTTTTTCATTCAGGAGAAACGCAGTTCAAAATAAAGAAAACCGGCATGCGGATCTTGAAAGCTCGCATTGCCGTGTTCCTGGGAGACTGCGTTCGCATTGAAGCGGACGGCTGTTCCGGCAGACCTGCTCTGTTTTAGCAGACGGTGCCTGTTGGGAAGTATGGAAATTCTCAGAGATGACGCGGCGTGTTTGAGGAATGATCTGATGATATGCCGAATGCATGTTCGATTTTACGAAAAGGAAAACAGGACAGAAGCGCCATGGCAAATATGGAACGCATTTGGGATTTTACGGCAGATTTTTTTTCCAACGTCAGCCAGAAGGTCGAACGCGGGATCACCACCGTCTTCGGTTCTTCGAATGCCCGGCAGCTGAAGAAATTTCAGGCCAAGGTTCAGGCCATCAATGAACTGGAATCCCGCTACACGGGCATGACGGATGCGGAACTTCGCGAGCAGACGTTCAAATTCAAGAAACGTCTGGAAGCGGGAGAAACTCTGGATGACCTGCTTGTCGAAGCATTTGCGGTTTGCCGTGAGGCTGGAAAGCGCGTCATGGGAATGCGGCACTATGATTCCCAGCTCATCGGCGGTGCGGTGCTTCACAGCGGGGCGATCGCGGAAATGATCACGGGTGAAGGAAAAACGCTCGTCGCGACGCTGCCGGCGTATCTGAACGCGCTGACCGGCAAAGGGGTCCACGTCGTGACGGTGAACGACTACCTCGCACGCCGAGACATGGAGTGGATGGGACCTCTCTATATGTCGCTGGGGCTGACGGTCGGATCCATTCAGTCGAATATTCCGAATGAGCAGCGTCAGGCTGCGTATCGGTGCGACATTACCTACGGAACGAACAATGAACTGGGGTTCGACTATCTTCGCGACAATATGCGGACCGCTGCGAAAAATGACTGGCGTTATCCGTCGGAACTTCAGCAGACGCAGGGCGCGCTGAACTACGCCATCATCGACGAAGTGGACAATATCCTCATCGACGAAGCCCGTACGCCGCTGATCATTTCCGGACCGGCACACGGCGACATCGGAAAGTACCGTGAAGCAGACCGGATCGCGCGTCAGCTGAAAAAGGGGATCGACTTTGAGGTCAACGAAAAAGAGCACTCGACCAACCTGACGGACCAGGGTATCCGCAATGCGGAACGGCTGGCCGGAGTGGAGTGCTTCTATACGGCGGGCAACATGGAGTGGCCGCACCTGATCGACAATGCGCTGAAAGCCCATCATCTCTACAAGCTGGACGTGAATTACGTCGTGAACAATGGGGAAGTCGTCATCGTGGACGAATTCACGGGACGTCTCATGCCGGGCCGCAACTGGTCCGATGGTCTCCATCAGGCGGTCGAAGCGAAGGAAGGCGTGCAGATCAAGCAGGAAAACCAGACGCTGGCGACCGTGACGCTTCAGAATTTCTTCAAACTCTATCCGAAGATCTGCGGCATGACTGGTACTGCCATGACCGAGGCGCAGGAATTCTGGAAGATCTACAAGCTGGACGTCGTCGCCATTCCGCCGAACAAAAAGCTCCAGCGTCTGGAATTCCCGGACCTCATCTACATGACGGAGAAGGAAAAGTACGATGCGGTCGTGGAAGAGATTGAAAAAGTCCATCGCTGGGACGTCATTGAACTGACGGACAAAGATGGTCGGGATTGGAGCGGAACGATCGTTTCGGAAACGGACGAATACGTAGAATTTATTTTCCGCGGCGACACGAAGAAGGTGGTCGAAAAGATCCCGCGCAAACGCATCTACAGCATGGCGCGTGCAGGCCGTCCGATCCTGGTCGGTACGACGTCGATCGAACGTAGCGAGCAGATCTCCAATATGCTGAAACGCCGCGGTGTTGCGCATAACGTGCTGAATGCGAAAAACCACAAACAGGAAGCAGAAGTCATCGCACAGGCCGGCCGTAAGGGAATGGTGACCATCGCCACGAACATGGCGGGACGCGGTACCGACATCATTCTGGGCGGAAACCCGGATGCCATGGCCTGGAGTATCCTGCAGCACAAATATCCGACCCGTCTGGAAGTTCCGCGGGAAGAGTGGGATGCGTTGACTGCCGAGATCGAAGAACGGGAACACATGAAGGCGGAAGGTGTGGAAGTGCGCGGTCTCGGCGGGCTTTACGTCATCGGAACGGAACGGCATGAAGCGCGCCGTATCGACCTTCAGCTTCGCGGACGCTGCGGACGTCAGGGAGACCCCGGTTCCAGCCGATTCTTCCTTTCGCTGGAAGACGACCTGATGCGTATTTTCGCGGGCGACTGGGTGAAGAACGCGCTCACGTGGCTCGGAATGCAGAACGGGCAGGCGATCGAAAGCTCGATGGTGACCCGCCGCGTGGAAGGTGCCCAGAAAAAGGTCGAAGAGCGGAACTTTGAGATCCGAAAGAGCCTCCTCGACTACGACGAAGTCATGGACGAACAGCGCAAGCGGACGTACAATTACCGCCAGAAAATTCTGGAAGGCGTGAACTGCCGCGATCTGATCTTCGAAATGGTCGAATCCCAGCTCGATGCGCATCTGGCCACCTATCTGGATCCGATCTACGGCGTGGAAACGTTCTGCAGCTGGGCGGGCGATCAGCTTTCAACGGAACTGAATCCGCGGCACTTCCGCAACAAGAGTTTTGATGAAGCTGCCCGGGAAGCCGTCAATGAGGCGCTCGGAATGGTCGAAGCCGTCGTGCAGGACCTTCTGGAAGAGAACGTTTCGCTGGACGTCGACGAAGATGAGTGGAACTGGTCGGCACTGGCCAAGGCGGTCAATACGCGGTGGAATCTGAATCTGCGTGAACGCGACCTGCGTGCGGTGGACCGGGATGAACTGGACAGTCTGCTTGTCGAGAAGATCCGGAACTACATTCAGAAAGTGGACCTCAGCGATGGAGCGTATGCGCTGGAAAAAGGCTACGCGCTGAAAGCCGCGAGCAGCTGGCTTCAGGGAAAATTCGGCATTGCCGTACCGATTGAAGATCTCGATAATAAGACGCACGAACAGCTGAAGGAGTATCTGCTCCAGATCATCAAGGACGCTTACTTTGAAAAAGAGATCGAATTCCCGGTCCTGGCCGGTGAATACCATTTCTCCCGCCGCGATGCGCAGGGGAACCGGTTCATCGATCTGGATGGTCTTGCGCAGTGGGTGAAAGGCCGGTTCGACGGTGAGATCAACTATGATTCGCTCCGAAGCATGACGCAGGAACAGTTCCACAAAATGCTCGTGGAATTCAGCCGTGAAAGTGCCAAACGGGAAGAAAGCGTCGTCGCGGAAGTGAAGGAATGGGTCGAGGAATACATTCGCAAACACGAAGAAAACCAGCAGTTCCGTCTTTCGGATGAAGATCTTCAGAGACTGGCCGCAGATACCATGGAAGGCTGGGATCTTGAACTGCATACGGAAGAACTCAAGGGACGCGATCCGGAACAGTTCCGCATGAAGATGCTTGAATCCATTGATGACCGGTATCGTCCGGAAATGCGCAAAATGGAACGTGCGCTCGTGCTTTCCATTCTCGATGCGGCGTGGAAGGAGCACCTGCTCACCATGGACCATCTGAAGGCAAGCGTTGGGCTGCGCGGTTACGCACAGGTCGATCCGAAAGTCGAGTACAAGCGGGAAGGGATGCGGACCTACGATGCGATGTGGAAGTCCGTCGGAGAGCGCGTGACGGATCTTGTGTTCCGAATGGAGCAGCTCGACGAGCGTTTTGTTGGTTCCACATGGACGCAGCAGACGGCGCATCATGCCGAGGGGAGATCTCTGACCCGTGCTGACGCAGAGGCGGACGGTTCGGAGGAAAAAACCGGGACTATCCGGAATCAGGGACCCAAAATCGGCCCCAACCAGCCGTGCCCTTGCGGAAGCGGCAAAAAATATAAAAAATGCTGCGGACAGTAGGACGTGAGCACTAAAGACGCAGCGGCCGTTCTTTCGGGAACGGGACGTTGGCGATGAGATAAAAAGGCGGCGTTGGGCGGTTTGCGGACCGGGACCCTGCCGCCTTTTGAAGTAAATTGGCTTTGGGGATCTAAAATCTCCAAAATTTGAAATAGGAAGGACTTTCAGGAGGAAAGAGAATGGGTCGCTGGGTCGCGTCATTTTTCATTTTTGTCCGCGGAATATTGATGGGGATCGCAGATTCCGTTCCGGGTGTTTCCGGCGGAACAGTCGCCATGATCGTCGGGATCTACGAGCGTCTGGTCAACGCCATCAGCAGTTTCGGTATGGAGTTCCTTTCTCTGCTTCTGAAACGAAAGTGGAAGGACGCTTTTCAACACGCGGATATGGGGTTTCTTCTGACGCTTCTGTTTGGGATCGCCGTTGGGCTGGGAGCTTTTTCCATCATCATGACGGAGCTGCTCCAAAATCACATTCCGGTGACTTTCGGAGCGTTCATGGGCATGATCCTCGCATCGGTCGTCATTCTTTTCCGTCAGATCCGGAAAAAGGATTTTGCCAGCGGGGCCGCGATGGTCGTTGGTGCGATTTTTGCCTGGTGGGTCACGACGATGAATCCGATCGCCGGGCAGGATGACAGTCTGCTCTACATTTTCATGTGCGGAGCCGTCGCCATTTGCGCCATGATCCTGCCGGGGATCAGCGGCTCCTACATTTTGCTGATCCTTGGAGAGTACCATCACATCATCCATAGGGTCAAGGACCTGGCGCATTTCCGTACGACGTTCCCCGATTTCCTGACGCTTTGCGTTTTCGGAGTCGGCTGTGTTCTGGGACTGCTTTCGTTTTCCAGAGTACTGAAGTACCTCTTGAAAAACCACCACAGCATCACGCTTTCCGTCCTGACGGGTTTCATGGCGGGGTCCCTGAACTGTCTCTGGCCGTTCCAGCAGCAGGTCGACGGCAAGTTCATTCGTCTTGGGATGAATGCATTTTCCGGTCAGACGCAGATCTGCGCACTCTGTGCGTTTTTGGCCGGTCTGGTCGGAGTACTGGTTTTGGAACAGATCGCGTCATTTCTCGCAAATCCGACGGACAAAGCGCGAAATTCCGGAAAGTGAGACACTGCCATGCACGAAGAATTTTCCAGAAACTTCCGTGAAGGGGAACTGAATGGATCTCAGGAGGAATTTCAGGAGGAATTTCAGGAGGGGCTTCAGGAGGAATTTCAGGAGGGGCTTCAGGAGGAATTTCAGGAGGGGCTTCTTAATGAAATTTCAGACGCAGACGATACATTGCCGGAATTTCATTCGGATCTTCAGACGGAAGAGGACGCGGAAGCTGCCGACTGGAAAATTCCGGAAAGTTTGTGGAAAAATCTAAACGATGCACAGCGAGAAGCGGTCGCGTACGGTGACGGACCGCTTCTGGTCGTTGCGGGAGCGGGTACGGGCAAAACGACGATGCTTGCACACCGGGTGGCGAATCTGGCCGCACGGGGAGCGGATCCGTCACGCATCCTGCTCTTGACGTTCTCCCGCCGGGCTGCGGCAGAACTCGTTCAGCGGGCGACGCATCTTCTCGAGACGGTCTCCCGGGAGCAAAGTGCCCGAATTGCCCGGATCTGGGGAGGCACGTTTCATGCGGTCGGTACCCGGCTGCTGCGCATTTACGGAAAACACGTTGGATTGCCGCCGAATTTTGCGATCCTGGACCGGGCCGATCAGGAAGACCTCATGAATCTGGTGCGTGCGGAGGTCGTGACGGTCAGCGACTCGAAACGTTTTCCGAAAAAGGGAACGTGCGTTTCGATGTATAGCCGGTGTATCAATTCGCAAAAGAAACTCTACGAGATCTTGGCACACTACTATCCGAAATTTGAGGAGTACCTGCCGGAACTTTCCCGCCTTTTTGACGCGTATATGCAGCGGAAAGTGGAAGACGCACTTCTGGACTACGATGATCTGCTTCTTTACTGGTCTGCGCTGATGCGGCATCCGGAGATCGGAGAGAAGATCCGAAACCGTTTCGGATGGGTCCTGGTCGATGAATTTCAGGACACGAACCGGATCCAGGCAGAGATCGTGAAGGGACTTACTCCAGATGGCAGAGGGCTGACCGTCGTTGGAGACGACGACCAGTCGATCTATTCTTTCCGCTCTGCGACCGTCCGCAATATTCTGGAACTTCCGAATGTGTTTCCGGATACGAAGATCATTCCGCTGGAGATGAATTACCGCAGCCGTGACGCGATCCTGAAAGCGACCAACCGCGTCATTGCGCAGCTTCCGGAACGCTACCGAAAGGAACTGTTTTCTTCCAGAAAAGGGGGCGTGCTGCCGACATTCTGTAAATGCCGGGATGAAGATGCACAGACCAATTATATTGCGGATCGGATCCTTGAACATTTTGAAAACGGGACGCCGCTTCGAGAGCAGGCGGTCCTTTTCCGCTCTTCGTCCCACTCTGTCCGTCTGGAAACGGAACTCGCCCGGCGCAGGATCCCGTACGTGAAGTACGGCGGTCTGAAATTCACGGAGTCGGCGCACGTGAAGGATCTGCTTTCCTTTTTGCGTCTTGCGGAAAATCCGAACGATCTGCCCGCCGGGATGCGTCTGCTCAATATGCTTCCGGGAATCGGTCCCAAGACGGCACGGACGCTCATGGGGCTTCTGCGTGACGCGGGCGGGAATCTGAACGTCTGGTCTTCCTGGACTCCGCCGAAACGGACTGGAAACGAAAATTGGTTTGCTGTCGTGAGTCTTCTGAAGGAGCTTGCGGTCTCCCAAATGCCGCTGCGGGAACAGATCCAGGCTGCTTTGGATTTTTATCGTCCGATCCTCCAGGAACAGTGGCCGCTGGATGGAGATTCCCGGCTTGCGGATCTGGAACAGCTTCTCGATGTGGCGAAAAAATTTAAAGGAAGACGGGAACTGCTTTCGGAACTCGTGCTGGATCCGCCGCAGTCGTCAGAGGAATTTGCGGATAAACCGGACATCGACGACGACTATCTGATCCTCAGTACGATCCACTCGGCAAAAGGGCTGGAATGGAAGAGCGTTTACGTCATTCATGCCAGCGACGGCAACATTCCGTCCGACATGAGTACCGGAAGACAGGAAGACATCGACGAGGAACTCCGTCTTTTCTACGTCGCCATGACGCGCGCAAAAGACTATCTGTACGTCACCTGTCCGCTTCAGTATTTTCATGCAGGGAAACCCTCCTGGAGCAGCCACTACAGCCGCGTGCTGCCGACCCGGTTTCTGCCGAAAAAGATCCTGAAAGACTGTTTTGAGGAGGATGTCTGCTATGATGTCCCGGATTCGGACGACGTGGAAGATTTCCGGAATATTTTGGCAGAAGAAGGACTCACGCCGGAAGAGTGGATCCGAAGCCAGACGGACCTTTGGTAAATGGACGGGGAAGACCTGCGGCCTTCCCTGTGGTTTGGATGCTGCGTTTCCGGAAACATATTGGATTTTCCGCGTTCTGTTTTCTGCAGAGGGCGGTTTTTTATTTTCTTGCGGAGATCTCAACGAAAAAGTTTCCCCGGCTTTCTTCGATCGCTGCCGGCGGAATGTTGGTGCGGAGAAGGATCGTGCCGTCAAATGGGACCGTCAGCGTACGGTTCCTGCCGACTGCAAAGGGAGCGTGGAAGGTCCCTTCCTGCCGATCGTTCATGATCTCCGGCGTCAGTTCTTCTGCATCGGTCAGAATGACGGCCTGAAGGATCCCAAGCGGCTGACCGTTCAGATACTCGACCGTCACGCCGTTCGGTTCGCAGGGCCAAAAACTTCCGTCTGGACGCGCGATCTCAAATCGTCCCTGGGCGCGGATCCGGATCCGGTCTCCTTTTTCAACGCGGATCCCAGTATTTTGCCAGCCGTGGTCTGCCCGAAGTTTTTGGACGACCCGTTCTTTCGCAGACTTTTCCTGAAGCGAAACCCCGGTTTCTGCATCAAAAAGCATTGGACGCAGTCGGAAATCGTAGTCGACGGAGGCCGTGAACATGAGCCAGTTCTTTTCGATCTCGAGCCGGTCTTCTCCCAGAGAATCAAGGAATCGGCGGGTAAATTCCTGCTCCGTTTGGGCCTGATGCAAATGGGGAATGAGGGCGTGGAATGCGGTACGGGCTTTTGGATGATTTTCCAGGAACCACGCCAGCCCCCACGACCAATAGTAGATGGCGTTCGTCGCAAAATCTTCCGAATCCGGCGTCACGGCCTCCTTCAGCGTCCAGACTTCTCCGCGCCGAGCGGCGTCCCGGATCTCCCGGATCCTCCCGCAGTACGGCACGGCCGAGCGATTTGGCGGCATGAAACCAAGCTGGATCGGAGACGCGGAGAAATCGTGCATTCCCAGAAATTCTGCCATACCTTCTGCGAACCAGTCTGGTCCGGCATTTCCAAGACAGGTCGAGGAAAAGGAATGGACCATTTCATGAAGAACGAGATGCTGCCGATAGTAGTCGGACGGCTGCTCGCAGACCCAGCAGTCAAAGTTGAATGAAAATCCGTTTTTGAACGGCGGCAGGATCTCTGGAAGGAAGCCGGCTTTCTGGAATTTTTCCCGGTCTTTCATCAGGAAAACGGTCAATTTCCACTCCGGATCTTCTTCCACGCCGAAAAAAGCACACATCTGAGGGTACGCTTCATCCACTGCACGAGGCAGATTCCGAACCGCCTCCGTCAGTTCCAGGTCCGTCACCAGCAGAACGTGTTTTCCTTCCAAAAGCTTCATTCCGGCGGCTTTCGCAGCCTGCTTTTCTACGCGGATCCGCGGGGAATTGCGAAATTCTTCCGGGACCCGGTCCGGAATGCTGTCCAGAGACTGTGCGGGGAGCGTATTTCCGCTGAGCAGACATCCGGCTGCAAGAAGAAACGGAACGAAAAAGGAGCGGATGGTTCCCGGCTTGAAAATCTGGATTTGGCGCATTGGCGAGACTCCGGATCAGAGGGGCTGACGATTTTTGAAAAAACACAGAGGACCCGGTTTCCGAATGAACGGGATCCGCATCCCATCCGCCATTTTACCCCCCGGAAATTTTTCTGTCAAGCGGAAAGCCGAAAATTCGACATTTTTTTCGATCCTTCTCTTTCAGAAATGTTCAGAAAGGCATCCCTCCCCCTTGACTTCCTTGCGTCTTCGGCTAAAATCCAAAATAGAGCCGGAGTTCGTCCGGAAGTTTGTCCATTCAGCTACGGAAAATTTTATTCCAAAGGGGGAATTTATGGCCATTTCAAAGAAAATGGAACAGGCGATCAACGATCAGATCAATGCGGAATTCTATTCTGCGTACCTTTATCTCGCGATGGCGTGTCAGGCAGACGATATGCAGCTCAAGGGACTGGCGTCCTGGTTCAATGTGCAGTACCAGGAAGAAGTCGCCCATGCGATGGGGTTCGTGAACTATCTGCAGGAACGCGGAGGCCGTGTCGTCCTGCAGGCGATCGAGCAGCCGAGAGTCGAGTGGCCGGACGCTGTCGCCATGTTTGAGCAGACCTGCGAGCATGAAGCGTACGTGACCTCGCGCATCAACGATCTGGCTGCGCTGGCGGTGGAAGAAAAAGACTTTGCGGCGACCCAGTTCCTTAACTGGTACGTGAAGGAACAGGTCGAAGAAGAAGCGACCGCCGCCGATATTCTGGGTGAGCTTCGCCTGGCGAAAGACGCTCCGGGCGCGATGCTCTTCCTGCTCCGTGAATTGGGGACCAGAACGTTCGTGGCTCCGGTCATCGGTTAGTGATCTCAGAAACGGTCCAAAGTTCTTTAAGAAATTTGGATCGTTTTTTTCGTAGAGCGTAAAGGAATCCTGCTGAAGGAACGAAAATAAAAAAAGGTTTGTTTTTTAGTGAAATTTTTTAACGGAGTGAATTTTATGCAGATGCTGCGTCGAGATTTTTTGAAGAGTGCGGCCGCCGTTTCTGTTTTGAGCGTGCCGACGTGGGTCCCGCGTTCCGTTTTTGCTTCTGAGGGGAAACCCGGAGCTAACGAACGGATCGGGATTGCCGGGATCGGTGTGGGACGTCAGGGACACTATGTTTTTCTGGATTCCTGCAAACAGCCGATGGGACAGGCGGTCTGCACGTGCGACGTGTACCTTCCCAGAGCGCAGAATATTGCGAAAAGAGCCGGTTTGACGGAAGCCGATGCCTGCCAGGATTATCGGAAAGTCCTTGACCGGAAGGACGTAGACGCTATCGTGACGGCGACGCCGGAACATTGGCGTGCTCTTATCTGCGTGAATGCCGCGCTGGCCGGAAAGCACATTTACGCCGAGAAACCGATGTCGCTGACCGTCACGGAAGGCCGTCTCATGGTCAAAGCGGCCCGCAAAACGGGCGTCGTTTTCCAGGTCGGTTCCATGCAGAGAAGTATGCGCGCCAACCAGATCGCGTGCAAGTTCATTCAGGACGGCGGTTTGGGCAAGATCAGCGAAGTCATTGCTGCGAACTACGAAACGCCGTGGAAATGCGCACTTCCGGAACAGCCGATCCCGGAAGGTCTTGACTGGGATACGTGGTGCGGTCCGACGGAACCTGTGCCGTTCAACCATGACCTCTTCACTCCGCGTGCGAATCCCGGCTGGCTTTCGTTCATGCCGTACTCCGGCGGTGAAATGACGGGGTGGGGAACGCACGGTCTGGATCAGGTCCAGCTTGCGCTTGGAATGCAGGAAACCGGTCCGACGGAAATTTTTGTGGATGGCGATGCGCTGGAACTGCCTGTTTACGAAAAGTCGGAATCCCGCAACCGCGGCAATCGTCTCTGCAATACGCCCCGACTTTCCTACTCCTACGCGAACGGTATTCGTGTCTGGCTCGGCAAAGACGGGAAGGAAAGCAATCGCGGCGGCGCGATCTTCTTTGGCGAAAATGCGAAAATGGAGATCTTCCGCGCAAATCTGAAGACGAATCCGAGAGAGATGGGCGAGGAACTCCTCCGTACATCTCCGATCCAGAATCTGAGCCATACGCGCAACTGGCTGGAGTGCATCCAGACGGGGGCCACGCCGCTCGACGACTGCGAATACGGTCACCGTACGGCTTCGCTCTGCCATATTCTGAACATTGCGCGTCTGATGGGCCGTTCGCTGAAATGGGATCCCAAAGCAGAACGTTTCACCGACTGCGAAGCCGCCAACGCCCTCCTCAGCCGTCCGTACCGCAAGGGCTACGTCCTTCCGGAAGTCTGAGGTCCAGCTGAACGTTTGGCTGAATAGTTGACAGAATGTCCAAAAAAACGCCGGAGAGCATTTTCCCCGGCGTTTCTTTTGGAGTTTTTTAAGACCTCGGCAGGTCTGTCGGACCTTCTTCTACTTTCCCAGCACTTTACGCAGATGGTCGATACTGCGGGCCGCCTGATCGAGCGAGCCGCATTCGACGCTCAGGACGATGTCCTGCGGGAGGGGCTTCAGGATGGCGGCGACTTTTTCCCAGTCGATCACGCCGTCGCCGCACGCGCAGCCGACGGCCGTTCCCATGACTTTGCCGCGTTCTGCCTCGGACTGTTCATGGGAAATATCTTTCGCGTGAATGTGGATGATCCGCGACTTGAAACGTTCCAGCTGTTCGATCGGATCCAGACCGCCAAGGTAGGCGTTCCCTGTGTCGAAGTTGGCTCCGACGGCTGGCGAATCGACCAGATTCAGGATCTTTTCGTATTTATCCGGGACGAGCGAGTAGGTCTGATGCGTCTCCAGTCCGATCCGGATGCCGCGAGGTTCAGCGACCTTGACGGCTTCCATGATGGAGTACTTGATCAGGACGAAATCCTCTTCTTCCGTCGTCCACGTCTGTTTGTGGCCTTCGTGGGTATTGAGGATCGGAGCGCCGCATTCTTTGGCGAAACGGGCAGCCTGCTTGAGATATTCGACCGCGATCTCCGGTTTGGAAAGCTGGGAGTGGCTGGAAAGTGCCGAAAGTTTCAAACCGTGGCGTTCGACAGCATCGCGGACGCGGAACGGATCGTCAAGCATCGAGACACTGTGAAAGTACCGGGCTTCCGAGAGCAGCTCACGGCCCCAGTGGACCATCGGTTCAATGTACTCGTATCCGAGTTCCGCAGCAAACTGGACGCCCCATTCAAAACTTTTATGGCTGGTCCTGACCGCTTCGAGGTTCAGACCGATTCCGATTTTACCCATTGATCTTCTCCTTGATCTGTTTGAGGAAAAAGGAAAAACGGCAGTGCATTTTTCCTCTGAAATTTCAAAATCTATTGGTTCTGCGCAAGGATCGACCCTGCCAGCTTTGCATTCAGTTCATGCCCGCTGCAGTATGCCTGGATCCTTGCGTGCAGCCGGTATTTCAAAAGGGCAAGATCTCCGATCAGATCGAGTATCTTGTGGCGGACGCACTCATTAGGAAAACGCAGTGAATTTCCGATGAGTCCGGATTCATCGAAAACAAGAAGATCCTGAAATGTCGCGCGTTTTGCCAGTCCCTGACTGAGGAACGCTTCCGCTTCCTGACGGGTCACGAACGTTCGGCACGGTGCGATCTCTTTTCGGTAGATCTCCGGAGTCAGGAGAAATTCCGCATTCTGCGTTCCGATCGACGCGGGGTGTGCGTAACGGATCTCAAACGCGATTTTCAGATCCTCTGCCGGTTCTGCCGAAACAAAACAGTGCCTGTCCTGAAGTTCTTCTTCCTGAATGAGCGGTGCGTTTAGCGAGAGTATGCGTGCCGGTACTTCCTGCGTTTCGTAGCCGACCGACTCAAATGCCTCCACGAATGCCAATGCGCTTCCGTCCATTCCCGGCATCTCCGTTCCGGTGACGCGGATCTCGCAATTATCGACCTGCATCCCGGTCAGCGCAGAGAGAATGTGCTCTACCATTTCGACCCGGGCACCATTTTTTTCAAGAGAAGTACGCCTTGGAATGGAGATCCTGTATTCGGGAGAGACGGGGATCCGCGGTTTGCCGGTCAGATCCTCACGCACGAAAACGAACCCGGAATCCGGTTCCGCCGGCTGGAACGTAACGGTGATGTCCCGGTCGCTCCAGTATCCGATCCCTTGGACTGAAACTGGGGTGGCAAGTGTGCGTTGGAGGCCTGACTGCGACATGAGGAAGGGATCCGAGTAAAAAAATGAAAAAAGGAAACGTTTGGTAAAAAAACGATTTTCTCATGAAATTCCGCGTAATGCTGTCGTGCAGGCACTACGCGGAATCAATTTCAGAGAAAACGGCTGCGGGATCCGATGAATTACTGACGGACCTGCGTTCCGACAGCAGCATTCGTCTTGACCGGCTGAGCCTGGACCGTCGTGTTCGTCTGACGGATCGAAGACGGATCGGCTTTCTGGATCTCCTTGAGGATGATGTTGGTCAGGTCGACCGAATCCTCTTTGGCCCAAACGATCGGACGGATCGCCATGAACTGGGTGTACTCGGCGAAGTACGGTTCATACTGCTGGAGGGGGAGAAGCGGAACTTCTTCCTGCGGCTTCTTGCGGTTGTAGTTCATGACGATCGTCATGCCGAAGTGCGACGCACAGCGCTGCGCCTGAGCCACGATGTTGTTGTAGACGGAATTGAAGTAGTGGATGCGTTCTTCCGTCAGCTGGCGAACGAGCATGACGCGCTTGGAATTCACTTCTCCAGACAGTGCCAGCATCTGCTGTTCCGTTTCACGATATTTCTCGGAGTTCCGTTCGTAGGTTCCGAGAAGTTCACGCATCTGGGTGAGTTCCTGCGATTCATTGGCGGTGTCCTTCAGGAGTTTCTGGTATTTTTCGTCGAGTGCTTTGAACTCTTTTTCAATATTCGCATTCTGGCTGAGAATATAGTTTACGTCCACCAGTGCGACGGAAGAAGGACGAAATGCAGGTTTCGCAGTCGTTGCGGTACCCTGCTGCGCAACGACGGAAAGGGTCAGAACCAAACCACAGGCCGCAGCCCCGAAAATCATCATCCATTTGGATTTCATTTTGTATTTACTCCTTTGAACCAGAACCGACGATTTGTCGAAAGTTTCTTTTTTGGGGAAATCAAACACCGTCCGTGGTCAAAGCCCCCCGGAATGTGTCATTGAACGGAGCCATTTTCTCAAATTTTTCCATTCACGTAAAGATTGATTTGGCCTGAAAACGGAATTTTTTCCAATTTTTCTTGAAATTTTTCCATCTGATCCTGCTTTCAAAACTACTTCGGGCGATTTGAGCAGATTTCTCCTGATGCGAAGTTCAGGCAAACTGTTTAAACGCAGGTATCTGGGCGTGTATTTCGAGAAAATCGGCATAATGCGTAAATCTTCTACCCCCCCTCGTAATTTTCAGATAATTTGGTAAAATTTTATAGAATTTGCGGTCGGTTTGACCGAAAAATAAAAAGGATAGTATTTTTGATTTTTATTTTGAACCCTTTGGAGAAAAAAATGGCAATCGAAGAAAAAGTCGAAGTCGTGTGGCATGAAAATTCCGTTTCTCGTGAAGACCGCGAAAAACTTAACGGAAATAAAGGCGGTATTTTGTGGTTCACCGGTCTGAGCGCATGCGGAAAAAGCACGATCGCGAACGTTCTGGATCACAAACTGAACCAGATGGGCGTCCACAGTGTCGTGCTTGACGGCGATAATGTCCGCCACGGTCTGAATGCGGCTCCGAAAATGCTTCTGGATGTTCACGGCGAAGAATTTGCGAAACGTTTCGGCCTCGGTTTCTCCGCGCAGGACCGCGAGGAAAACATTCGCCGCATCGGTGCCGTCGCCAATCTTTTCGCCAATGCCGGTATCCTGGCCATCACGGCGTTCATCAGCCCCTACCGTGTGGACCGTGACCGCGTGCGTGCGAAGAGCGCGGAAGGTGATTTCGTGGAAATTTTTGTCGACACTCCGCTGGAGATCTGCGAACAGCGCGACCCGAAGGGAATGTACAAAAAAGCCCGCGCCGGCGAGATCAAGGGGTTCACCGGGATCGACGATCCCTACGAAGAACCGCTGAATGCCGAGATCGTCCTGAAGGGCGGCGAGAAATCTGCGGAAGAACTTGCAGATGAAGTGATCGCGTACCTGAAGAAGACGGGCAAAATCGCCTGAAAAATCGTGAGATAGTCGCAAAAAAAGCTCATCGTGAAAATGCGGTGAGCTTTTTTCTTTCTCTCTCTTTCTTCGAAAAGTTCAGACAGTCGAGTGCGTAAAGACCATTTTTTGGACTTCGACGCCGGGAATCTCATTTAATTTTGCGTAAAGTTCCCCGCAGGACGCTTGGTCGCCGAAAAGTTCCAGTAAAATGATCCCGTCCAGCGCACAAACGCCTTCCCGGACTTCGTGCAGTCCGATCCTCGTTCGGATACTGCATCCATATTCGGTCAGGATCTGCTGGACCTGTGCAGACTGTTCCATTCGGTTTCCGGAATGGATCCCCAAAATCGTGTGCTCGTGCATTTCCTTTTCTCCTGGAGTGAAAGCAGACGGTTTCTGTCGGAATTTACCGCATCCCGAGCATTTCCGTCTTTGCTTTCATTATATCAGGCCAGAAAAGACGATTTTTTTGAAATCGGATGACGTAAATTCGCTCTCCAATGCTTCCCGGATCTGTCTTGCGCATGTTTCGTAGACTTCGACCGACCCGCCGTAGGGATCCGAGATTCCGCCGGAATTTTTTGCGAGCGTAAAGATCTTGTGCGAGATCTCCGGCATCATGCAGGCCATCTGACGGCAATGTGCGGGCGTCATTGCGTAAATGAGGTCTGCGTACTCGAGAAGCTCCGGCGTGACCGGCCGGGAAATGTGCTGCGCAAGACTCAGACCGGCAGCATTCATGACGGTTCGTGCGTGGGAGCTCGCCGGCGAAAAATCATTCGCGTACGTTCCGGCAGAAAGGAGCTGAATGCCCAGTTCCTGTTCGACTTTTTCAGGCACCGTTCCGTGCATCTTCGCGAGGATCCCGCGTGCGAGAGCTTCTGCCATCGGACTTCGGCAGGTATTTCCGGAACAGACAAAGAGGATCATCGGCTGCGCAAACCGTTCCAGCTGCTCTTTGGAGACTGCTCCTGTGCGCAGGATCCGAAAAATGTTGGAGTTTTTCGCGAACTGGAGGACGGAAGAAGGACGTTTCAGAGGGGAATCTCCATCATCGAAAATCAGGTCCACCTTGTCTCCGAGAGCCTGGATGACTTCCGATGCCGACGTGGAATCGACCTGCCCGGAGAGATTCGCACTGGTCAGCGCGATCGGGAAATCGGCTTTTCGGAGTACTTCGAGCGTAAATTCATTCTGCGGGACCCGGATCCCAATCGAATCTTCCGGCATAATATAGCGTCGGACCTCCGGAGGAAGAGAAAAAATGGCACTTTCCGGAAGATCCGCGTTCATGACCAGAGTGATCGGACCGGGAAAACAGCGGCGGGCAAGACGCTCTGCCGTGACGGACATTTGAGGCACGAACTTCAGGATCTGCGCGATCCCGCTGAAGGCCAGAGTGAACGGATTTTTTTCTGAACGATTTTTCGCGGCCAAAAGATGCTCTATCGCATTCTGGTCATCCGCACGGACTGCGATCCCGTAAACCGTCTCCGTAGGTAAAACGACCAGCTCGCCATTTTGGAGCGCGTTGACCGCAGTGTCGATCGCAGTATGGATCGCTGGATCATCAAAATCCTGATTTGAAAGCTGAATGATGCGTGCAGTCATTTCTTTTCGTCCCTGATTTCTGTTTGCCGGAGAACGATACATAAAATTCCCTTCATGGAAAAGGGTGTTTCCATAAAGGGAAGTCAAACACACTCTGTGCGAAAGAAGAATACGGTATTCTGCGTCCGCAGGTGGAATACCGATTATTTTTTCGGCGGCTCAAACTTGGGCGCAGAAGCCTCGATCTCGTCTTCATCCTGAGAAGCAGCTTTTTTTCCGGATGACGTGCCGGAAGAACGTGCCGCCGGTTTGGACGGATTCACATCATTGATCTCCGACGTGATGTCGTTGACGACACTGGAGACTTCACTTTTGAAGGCACCGACGTTCCGCTGAAATTCAGAATAGATCTTTCCGAATTTCCGCCCCATCTTCGGCAGATCCCCTCCAAAAAGAAGGACGGCCAAAAGGGCAATGACGAACATGGAACCTACATCAAAAAGGCCCAGGAAAATCGCAGAATCGATCTCAATGGCGAAAGTGCTCATTCGGCATCTTTATCCTTTTTCGCGGGTTCCGTGTCGGCTTCGACATCATCATTCACTTCTTTCAGGCCTTTTTTGAATTCCTGAACGCTCTGTCCAAACGAACGGGCAACTGCCGGAAGGCGGGTACCGAAAAGGAGAAGTGCGATGACGCCGAAAATAAGAAGCTGGGTCGTGCCAATTCCAAACATGATTCTATCCTTTCTAAAAATTTGAGCCGCTTTTCTCACCGATCCAAAATCTCACCGGCGGGAATGTTCGCAAAGGAAAAGTACCGGTTGGCGGGGGAGAAAATGGCAAAACTGATTGCGTTATTTTCCGGATCTCCCAGTTTGTACCTGCTGGAAGACCTGATTCCTTTATTTTACTTGAATCCCCATTAGGTGTCAAGTGTTTCCCTGTTAAAAAAAATTTTTTTTTAGGATTAATTTGGAGTTTTTCCCTTCTGGGGAGGGATTTTCCCGTTTGCAGAAAGTTTTTGGCGGATCTGCGTCGAGGAAAGGTCGTTTCGGAATTCCGATTCGGAAACCCCGGTACAGAGTGCTGCAAGAACGGATGGAAATCTGCGGGGATCGAAATTTTCAAATCCTTCTCCGTCTGTGTTCTTTTTCATGCGTCCAAAAACCAGGAACCTGGCCCCATTTTCCTGTAGGATCCGATGTGAGCGCTCAAGGAGGATCGGTTCGCCAAAGTGGTATTTGGCGTCAGCGATCCTCGTCAGCGTATCCATCCCCACGACGAAGGTCTGATTTCGGAAATACGCGGATTTCATCGTGAAAAATGGAAGTCCTGTCAGCAAAATGCAGTCTCCCGAAAAATTCGGTTCTGCAAAGATCTGGCAGATGCGCTCGTCGATCGAAACGTAGTCCAGCGGCGGTTTGTCTGCATTGCGGATCGCGATTTCCGGAAGGACTGTGCCTGAAAGCAGTTTCTCAGCGCAGCGGTGCATTTCGCAGTGTCCCGCGTGGATCGGATGAAAGGAACCTGGAAATACTCCGACCGTTCCGTCCGGGAGTGTTTCCGTGATCCTGCCGTCCCGATGGATCACGGCGAAGGGAAGTTCTCCTGTCAGGATCCTGCTCCATTCTTTCGGAGCCATGACTTTCGAAACCGGCGGGGTCTGAGACGGTTGGAGGCCGCTGTATTCTCCCAGGAGCTTCAGTGCCCAGTCTGCGACGGCAGATTCTTCTTCTGCGCGGGTCTGCTGACCTTTGGGAAGCGTCAATTTCCATGAAATGGTCTGCTCTGCGGTATGGATCGCCGCAAAGGCACGGTGTTCTCCGCGGTGTTCCCGCGAAGTCGCCAAAGTTGCCGTCATTGAAAATCCAAAGAGCCGAGAAAGACCTGCGGTATTTTCCGGAGATCCAGACTTTTGCAGCTGCTGAAATGCACGATGCCAGGCGGAAACTGCCATTCGGCGGGCCGTCTCTTCACTGCAGAACTGCTCCGGTTTCTGTCCCAGAAATGCAGTAAGGGCTTCCGGACTGTACGGGATCCGGGCTTCCAGAACGGTCCGTGAGGCTCCCGGAACGGAAAGAAGTCGGGAAAAGAGTTCACTGCCGCCGCCGGCCGCAACAAAAAAACCGCGATCCATGGTTTCATGGATCGCAGCGATCAATTTATTCCAGTTTGAGGAACTCATGAGTCAATTCATTCTGCAAAAGGATCATCTTCTGCTTCTTCCGGAGCTTCTACGTCTTCCGCGTCATCGTCATCGTCGTCGCCGAGGGCTGCGTCTTCATCGTCCGCCGCCGCGTCATCGTCATCGTCGTCGCCGAGGGCTGCGTCTTCATCGTCCGCCGCCGCGTCATCGTCATCG
>JAGBAA010000130.1 GCA_017939795.1 Thermoguttaceae bacterium | reverse complement strand
TCCGAGCCGCCGTTCCGGATCCGTCTGCACGAACTGCGCGGGATCCACTCCTTCTCCGGAATCATTGAAGAGTCCCTCTTTCCCCTGAATGACCGTCAGGCGCGTCTCTCGAAGCGGATCCGGATCTGGAACACGCCAGTGTGTGATCGCTCCCGAACGGTAAAAAACGGGCATCTGCGCGTGAAATTGCCGATTCCATTCCGAATCCCACGGCTCGTCGAGCCGGATCTTCTCGTAAAGCGCTTTCTCCTTCTCGCCAAGGTACGGCAAAATCAGCACGCGCCACGAATGAAGCGGTTTTCCCTCCGCGTCCCGGGTGAATGCCGGAGGCAGTTTCCCGCCATGCTCCAGCCGGTAAAGCTCCATCGCGTATCCAATGTGCGCCAGTGATTCGGAGATCTCATCAAGCGCAACTTTCGTTCGGTCATTTGCATACAGATAGCTGCCGCAAATGACACTCGCCAGCAGTTTGGAACGTTCACGGGGCCACAGCACCTGAAATAAAGGATTCTTCTTGAGGGTCTTCTCAATTTCCGGATTCCCCTCCACACTTAATCCATCTCTGCAAAACTTCTGAATGGCACGCGAGACTTCGTTCCAATCGTATCCCAGTTTCAGAAAAACGAATGATTGAACGGGATTTTCCATGCCGTCTGCCGCAAGCAAACTGATGTCCTCCGGGGTCGCTTTCCCGCTGGATATCTTCTGCAAAAACGCAAAAGTCATGAAAAATTCATTCTCGAGGACCTCGCTTCGCCGTGTTTTACGCTCCGTATACCAAGGGATAGCCCGCAACATTTCGACCTGCTCTGCCGTCAGCATCTTCTCTGGAGGATGTTTCATCTGCGTGCCCAAAATGAGCAATTCAAAGCTCCTGGCACACAAAAATTCCATTAGAGTAAAGTAAGGTCCCTGGATCTTGCGGGCGATCCGAAGTCCCGCGGCTCTGTCCTGGAGCGCACCGTCAAGATCCCCGTCCAAAAGCCGACAGTCAATACGAAAAGAAAGTGCCCGGGCAAAGTTTCTCAGCTGCTGCGCATGAGGAAGCAGAATGGATTGGAGATTTTTTTCATCCTCCATCCGAATGAGCGGGTAAAAGAAGAAATCTGCCGCGTCCATTTCTCGAATGAATGCGTCCAGCGCAGGAGAATTGGCCTCGAGCCACATACGGCGGAACGTTTCGTCGTAGACCGGGCTGGAAAGGTCGTCGAAATTGCCGGCCTCGTACTCATCCCAAAAGAGATCCCCCTGTTCTTTTGAGGTTTCATACTCAGGATATTTCTGTTCCAAAAACTTCCGATATGCAGATTCCATTATCTGAAACGTCAACTGCGGTTCGACGTTCTCCAGCCCGAGTTTCTCGAAGACCAGCGCGTCGCGTTCCGGCGTGGGTCCTTCGGCCTGGATGGAATCGAAACTCCCGAAGATCCGCACCAGACGCCGTGCGGCATTCCGGTCCGTCGCGATGTCTTTCGGAAACTGCGATTGAATGTACGCCCAGAAATCGACCTCTTTTCCGTCGGGCGTCCTTGGCTCCGTCACGATCGTGGTCTCCGGCGAGATC
>JAGBAA010000129.1 GCA_017939795.1 Thermoguttaceae bacterium | reverse complement strand
TTCCTTGAAAACGACGACGCGAACCGCGCGCTCATGGGTTCGAACATGCAGCGCCAGGCGGTCCCGCTTCTGGTTGCGGAGACGCCGCTTGTCGGAACGGGTATGGAGCGCATTGCAGCTTTGAACTCGAGCCTTCTGGTCCGTGCGAAGCGTGACGGTGTGGTGACGTACTGCGACGCGCGCCGCATCGAGATCGGCGACGATATTTACATCCTGCGCAAATTCAAGGGGATGAACGAACGTACCTGCCAGAACCAGAAACCGATCGTGCTCCCCGGCCAGCATGTGAAGGCCGGTGACGTGATCGCAGACGGTGCCGCGACGCATCAGGGAAATCTCGCGCTTGGGCGCAACGTTCTGGTCGCCTTCATGGTTTGGGAAGGGTACAACTTCGAAGACGCCATCATTCTGAGCGAAGAGCTCGTCCAGAATGACGTTTACACGTCGATCCATATCGAAGAGTACGATACGGAGATCCGTGAAACGAAGCTTGGCCGTGAGGAATTCACGCGCGATATTCCGAACGTTTCGGACAAGATGCTGAAGAATCTGGATGAAAACGGGATCATCCACATTGGAACGTACGTGAAACCGGGCGACATTCTTGTCGGTAAGGTCACGCCGAAATCCAAGACGGAACTCACGCCGGAAGAAAAGCTTCTCCATACGATTTTCGGCCGTGCGGGCGAAGACGTGAAAAACGATTCTCTGGAAGTTCCGTCTGGAGTGGAAGGTATCGTCATCGATACGCAGTACTACAGCCGCAGCAACGTCCTGACTCCGGCCGAACAGGAAGCCTTCCGGATCCAGGAAAGCGAAACGACGGCGAAGTACAGTGAGATCGTGGCGCACATTTTCGGCAACATGATCCGCAAGGTGGAAGAAGTGCTCGAAATGCCGGTTCTGGACCGGGACGGCAATCCGATCGTCGAGAGCAAATCGTACGCGGACATCGTTTCTGAGGCGAAGAACTTCAATTACCTGCAGTTCCTTGATCTTCACGGCAGCAAGCGTCAGGCGGTGCTTGACATTCTGCTTGAGTACCGTCCGCGTGTTGAATCCGCGATCGAGACGCTGGAGCAGAAGCTGCAGACGCTGAAGATCGGCGATCAGCTTCGTCCGGGCGTTCTCCGAATGGCGAAGGTCTACATCGCGACGAAACGCGTCATCAGCGTCGGCGACAAGATGGCAGGCCGTCACGGAAACAAAGGTGTTATTTCGAAGATCATGCCGCGCGAAGACATGCCGTTCCTTGCGGACGGGACCCCGATCCAGATCCTTCTGAACCCGCTGGGCGTGCCGTCTCGTATGAATGTCGGTCAGATCATGGAAACGCACCTCGGCTGGGCGGGGATGAAGAGCGGTTTCCGTTCGATCACTCCGGTGTTCAACGGTGCCCGCGAATCGGACATCAACGAAGCCTGCCGCGAAGCGGGAATTCCGCCGCACGGCAAAACGGTCCTGTACGACGGCCGCACGGGTGAACCGTTTGAACAGGAAACGACGGTTGGGTACATCTACATGCTGAAGCTGCACCACCTGGTCGACGACAAGGTGCACGCGCGCAGCACGGGTCCGGACTCGATGATCACGCAGCAGCCTCTGGGCGGTAAAGCCCGTTCCGGCGGTCAGCGCTTTGGAGAAATGGAAGTCTGGGCTCTGGAAGCATACGGAGCGGCTTACATCCTTCAGGAACTCCTGACGGTCAAATCGGACGACGTGGAAGGACGTACGAAGATCTACGAATCGATGGTGAAGGGCGAAAATCGTCTGGAAGCCGGTACGCCTGCCAGTTTCGACGTTTTGACGAACGAGATCCGCGGTCTGGCGCTGAATATGCAGCTTGAACGCAAGAATAAAGTGAACTGACCCATTCGCAGGGAGATCCGGGGCATGGAGCGGAAGAGCCTTAAGTCCCGGACCTTCCGGCATGAGCGATCCTGACCATTCAAAAAAATTACGGGACGGGTTCCTTTTCCTCTCATGGACCCAAGATCCCATTTTCAATCATACACAGGAGATTCGGTGAATGAGTAGTGTAGACCGCACTTACGAACGAATTAACGATTACACGGCCGTGAAACTGACCCTTGCGCGTCCGCATGATATTCGCAGCTGGTCGAAAGGCGAAGTGAAAAAGCCGGAGACCATCAACTACCGTACCTATCGTCCGGAAAAGGACGGACTTTTCTGCGAACGCATTTTTGGCCCGGAAAAGGACTGGGAATGCACGTGCGGCAAGTATCGCGGCATGAAGTACAAGGGGATGATCTGCGACCGCTGCGGCGTCAAGATCTCGCACAGCCGTGTCCGCCGTCACCGCATGGGGCACATTGAACTTGCGGCTCCGGTGGTCCACATCTGGTTCTTCAAATCCACTCCCAGCCGTCTGGGCAACCTGCTGGACATTCGTTTGAACCAGCTCGAAAAGGTGATCTATTTCCAGGACTATATCGTCATTGATCCTGGGGATGAGCAGATCACCGGCCTGAAAAAACAGCAGCTTCTCACGGAATCCGAGTACCGCGAAAAGGTCGCGGCGCTGGGGCGTGACGCGTTCCAGGCGGAAATGGGTGCGGAAGCCATCCGGAAACTTCTCGAAGGTCTGGATCTTTCGGAACTTGCGAAAGAACTCCGTGACAAACTGGCCAACAATCCGTCCAAGCAGGACCGCAAGAATCTGCGGGCCCGTCTGAAGATCGTCGAAGCGATCAGCAATTCCGAGAACAGTCCGGAATGGATGGTCCTGGATGTGATCCCGGTCATTCCGCCGGATCTTCGTCCGCTGGTGATGCTCGAAAGCGGCAACTTCGCCACGAGCGACCTGAACGACCTTTACCGCCGTATCATCAACCGCAACAACCGTCTCCGCAAGCTGCAGGAACTGAATGCGCCGGAAGTGATCGTGCGCAACGAAAAACGTATGCTTCAGCAGTCGGTCGACGCGCTGTTCGATAATGAACGCTGCAAGCGTCCGGTCCAGGGAAGCAGCAATCGTGCTCTGAAATCTCTGACGGACATGATCAAAGGCAAGCAGGGGCGTTTCCGTGAAAACCTGCTCGGTAAACGTGTGGACTATTCCGCCCGTTCGGTCATCGTCGTGGGTCCGACGCTGCGTCTGCACCAGTGCGGTCTCCCGAAAAAAATCGCGCTTGAACTGTTCCAGCCGTTCATTATTCGCCGTCTGAAGGAACTGGATCATGCCGATACGATCAAGAGCGCGAAGAAGATGCTCGAGCGCAAGGATGAGGAAGTGTGGGATATTCTGGAAGAAGTGATCCGGAATCACCCGGTCATGCTCAACCGTGCTCCGACGCTTCACCGAATGGGTATCCAGGCATTTGAGCCGATCCTCGTCGAAGGAAACGCCATCAAACTGCATCCGCTGGTCTGCAAAGGCTTCAACGCGGACTTCGACGGTGACCAGATGGCCGTTCACCTTCCGCTTTCGATCGAAGCGCAGGTGGAAGCGCACACGCTGATGATGTCGACGAACAATATTTTCTCTCCGGCAAACGGCAATCCGATCATGTCGCCGTCTCAGGACGTGGTCATGGGATGCTACTACATGACGCTGGAACTCGCCGACCGCCTTGGTGAGGGGATGGTCTTCTCTTCGTTTGAAGAGATCTACACGGCCTACGATCTTGGTAAGGTCCAGCTCCATACGCCGATCGAAGTGCGTCTTCCGAAAGGCTACAAAGTGGACGGCGAGCCGAATTTCCGCGACGGCGGACGTCTGAAGACGACAGTCGGACGCGTGTTCTTCAACGATAACCTGCCGAAGGGAATGCCGTTCTACAACCTGCTGATGACGAGCAAGATGCTGCAGAAGGTGATTTCGGACTGCTATGAACTTCTCGGCACGCGCGAAACGATCAACCTTCTGGACGACATGAAACAGATGGGGTATCGTCAAAGTACGAAATCCGGTCTTTCGTTCGCGACGGACGACCTCATCACGCCGGCAGCGAAGCAGAGCATTCTGGATGATGCGGAACGCATGGTCCTCCAGATCCAGAAGGACTACCGCCGCGGTCTCATTACGGAACGCGAACGTTACGCGAAGGTGCTCGACCTCTGGACCGCCACGAACACGACGATCACCACGGCAATGACGGAGGCATTGGACAATGACCACCGCCGTCCCGGTTACGTGAACCCGATCTACCTCATGTCTCAGTCCGGCGCGCGAGGCGGTATCGAACAGATCCGTCAGCTTTCCGGTATGCGCGGTCTTATGGCGAAACCGAATGGAACGATCATCGAAACGCCGATCAAGGCGAACTTCCGTGAAGGTCTGAGCGTTCTGGAGTATTTCTCCTCCACGCACGGTGCGCGTAAAGGTCTGGCCGACACGGCATTGAAGACGGCAGACTCCGGCTACATGACGCGTAAACTCGCCGACGTGGCGCAGAACGTGGTCGTGACGATGGAAGACTGCGGCACGCATCACGGTATCACGAAGGGGATCATCTACAATGGCGAGAAAGTGGAAGTGAACCTGGTCGATTCGATCAAGGGCCGCGTCAGCTGCGTGAACATCATGAACCCGTACACCGACACGCTCATCGTGAAGGCGAACGAAATGATCACGCCGGATGCGGCGCGCGCCATCAGCGAACTCGGCATCGAAAAGATCATGGTGCGCAGCCCGATGACGTGCGAAGCACCTCTGGGTATCTGCGCGAAGTGCTATGGTATGGACCTTTCGACCGGTATGCTGGTGGAGCAGGGGCTTGCCGTTGGTACGATCGCGGCCCAGTCCATTGGTGAACCGGGTACGCAGCTGACGATGCGTACGTTCCACATCGGCGGTACCGCGGCCCGCGGCGTCGAACAGCGTGAAGCGCGCAACCATCGTCCCGGTTCGATCCACTACATCAACATGAAGACGGTACTCAACAGCCAGAAGCAGATCATTTCGACGAGCCGTAACGGTGAACTCGCGGTTCTCGACAAGCATGGCTGGGAGCTGGAACGCTACAATGTTCCGGTCGGAGCCATCATCATGATCGAAGACGGCCAGGCAGTTGCTGCGGATACCGTCCTCTGCTCGTGGGATCCGCACTCCACTCCGGTAATTGCCGAGCGCGGCGGTAAAGTCCGCTTCGATGACCTGATCGAAGGCGAAACGGTGCGTATCGAAAAAGACGCTGCCGGTACGATCCGCCGTACGGTCATGGATTACCGCGGCGATCTCCATCCTCAGATCGTGATCGAAGACGAAGCCGGTACGGCACTCTTCTCGTTCTACCTTTCGGAAAAGGCGAACATCGAAGTGGAAGAAGGCACGATCGTCAGTGCCGGTACGATCCTGGCCAAAACGCCGCGAGAAGTTGCCGGTACGCAGGACATTACGGGCGGTCTTCCGCGAGTTTCGGAAATTTTCGATGCCCGCAAGCCGCGCAACCCGGCAGTCATCGCACAGGTCAGCGGCCGCGTGACGCTTCAGCATGAGAAGAAACGCGGAAAGCGCACGGTCATCATCACGAATGAGAATATTCGTGACGAAAACGGCGAAGTGAAGGCGCATGAACACATCATTCCGCCGGGACGCCAGCTGCGCGTGACCACGGGCGACATCGTGAAGGCTGGTGATGCGCTGGTCGAAGGTCCGTTGGTTCCGGAAGATATTCTGCGTGTTTCGGGTGAAGAAGCGGTCCAGCAGTACCTGACCCGTGAAGTGCAGAAGGTCTACCGTTCGCAGAACGTGAAGATCAACGACAAGCACATCGAGATCATCATTTCGCAGATGCTTCGCAAGATGAGCATCGACGATCCGGGCGATACGGATCTTCTGGAAGGCTCGCAGATCGACAAATTTGAGTTCTTCGCGAAGAACAAGGAGATCGCCAACAGCCTGAAGGTCACGAATGCCGGCGATACCCCGCTGCTTGTCGGCGAACTGGTTCCGCGCAGTTACTTTGAAGCCGTGAATGCGGAAGCTGTCGCGAACGGCCGTCAGCCGGCAGTCGGTATCGCTCCGAAACCGGCGGTGGGAAGCACGCAGCTTCTGGGTATTTCCAAAGCCGCGGTCCAGAGTTCCAGCTTCATTTCGGCAGCTTCGTTCCAGGAAACGACGAAAGTGCTCACTGAAGCGGCGCTTGCCGGTAAAGTGGACTACCTGATCGGTCTGAAAGAAAACGTCATCCTTGGCCACCTGATCCCGGCGGGTACTGGATTCCGTGCCTACCAGGATGCCGAGTGGGTGAAGGCGGACTACGAAGATGAAGTGGAAGACAATCTGTTCGATTCGATGGATGCGGACGAACCGGGTGAATTCGCGCTTCTGAAAGACGGCGGTCTGGACAGTCTGTTCGCGGATGATGATGCGCCGAAGGCTGAAGAGAACACGGAAGAGTAATTTTCCGGTCTCGTGATCATACAGAAAAACGTGGGAAGCCGGGAGTATCCGTTTCTCACGTTTTTTTGTGGATTTTTTTGACGAAAGGGGGCGATCATGCCGGTGATTCTCGTGACGGAGCCGGAATATCGAAAGGCGCAGGAATTTTTTGAGCGGTTTGCCGTGCGGGAGCCAGTGTGGAATATCGTGCCGTGCGAGCCGGATGAGGAGACGTTTTTGCGTCAGATCTCGGAAAGAAACGTCTGGCTGGCGATCATTGGAATGGTGCGCTATTCTGAGGCCGTCTATGAAGCGTTGAGCCGAAATGTCCCGAAAGACCGTGCGGCGGTCCTGGCCCGGTTTGGAGTTGGGATGGACAATGTGGACCGGGAGGCCGCGAAGAAATGGAACGTTCAGCTTGCGAATACGCCGGGAGTTTTGGATCATTCGGTCGCGGAGCATACGATCTGGCTTCTGGGGGCGGCGGCAAAACGGCTTGGAGCGGCGCATGAGTCGGTCAGACGCGGAGAATTTCCTGCCGTATCGGGCAGGGAACTGTTTGGAAAACGGCTTTTGACTGCCGGGTTCGGCGGGATCGGAAGAGCGGCGGCCCGTATCGCGCATTTTGGTTTCGGGATGGAGGTCCACGCATTTGGACGCCGTTCTCTTGCGGAACTTTTGGAGGAGGAGAAGACCTCTTCCGAGTCGGAATTTCTGGCTCGGTACGGGCTTGCCGGATACTCGCACGAGATCGATGGAATGCTTCCCGATGCGGACGCTGTCTGTGTGCTTTTGGCGTCAAATTCGGAGACTCGCGGTTTCTTCAATGCGGAACGATTCGAAAAAATGCGGCGAAACGTTCTTTTTGTGAACACATCGCGAGGTGCGCTGGTCGATGAGGACGCGCTTTTTGATTTTTTGACGAAAAATCCTGAGGCGGCTGCATCGATCGACGTTTTCCAGACGGAACCTTACGTGCCGCAGACGCCGGGAAAGGATCTTCGGAAACTTCCGAATATTTTTTTGACGCCGCATCTTGGTTCCAGCACCGTTGAAGCGAATCTGGCGATCGCAAGGTCCGCGCTTGAGCAGACGATCCGAATCGGAGCGAATGGGACGAAATAAGACGGCATGAGAAAGAAATTCCCGGAAAGATTTGGGATTTGGAAGACTTTTGGAAAATTTGGACCGTATATTTTATGAAGATCGAAAAACTTGATGCATTTTCGGACGCACGTCTTGCCCCGTACCAGAATCTGCGAGACAGAACTTTGCGCGGCGAAAGTCTTTTCATCGCGGAAGGCGATCTGGTCGTCGAACGGCTTTTGAAGAGTCGGTACCAGACGGAGTCTGTGCTCGTTTCCGACAGAGCACTGGAGCGGGTCTCCCCGATCCTGGAACGGTATCTTCCGGAAGAGGTCCCGGTCTATACGGTGCCGTTTGAAGGAATGGAAGCTCTTCTCGGATTTCCGTTTCATCAGGGCGTCATGGCGATCGGAAAGCGTGAAGATGTCTGGAAACTTTCGGATCTCATGCCGATCGAGAGTCCGGAGAAACAGAGAAATCCGCGCCGCCGTATCATCGCGGTCCTTCCGGACATCACGAAACCGGATAATGTGGGCGTCGTGTTTCGGAACTGTGCCGCACTCGGAGCGGACGGGATCCTGCTTGGTCCGCAGGCATGCGATCCTCTTTCAAGACGCGGTCTGCGCGTTTCGATGGGGGGCGTCTTTCAGCTTCCGTGGGTGAAGACGGAGGATCTGGAACGGGATCTGGATCTTCTTCGCCGGGAATTTGGCTACGTCTGCTGCGGGACGGTCCTTTCGGAAACGGCGGAAGAACTGAAGAATGTACGCTGGGGAGAGCGGATCCTTTTATGCTTTGGGAATGAATACGACGGCCTGAAGCCGGAAACGCTGGCACACTGTGATCTTCAGGTCACCATTCCGATGGCGTGCGGCGTCGATTCGCTGAATCTCGGCGTTTCCTCCGGGATCTTTCTCTATGAGGCCGGTTTCCAGGAGTGAGTTCCGGAATGCAGCGGGAAACGTCCAAAATTTTTTCAGTGCGGTATTTACGAAATACCCGCGATATGGTATAATGTGCGTAATGGGAACGCGGTATTTCTCGGAGAGCGAGAGCGTTCGCGGCAGACGGAAAGCTGCTGGATTTTGCAGAATTTTGAAAAATTGGGAAAATGATGACCAAAAACGAAAAAAGAACTTTCTCATTTCGTTCCTTTTTGCCTTTTGCGTGTCTGGGAAGTGCAGGAGTTCTGTTTCTGGCAGGACTGACTGGTGGACCGCAGATGGACTTTTCCGCAGATCTTCCCTTTCCGGGACAGAGTATCGTGTCGGCACAGGATGAGGCGGCTCCGGTTCGGAAAGAACGTCTTGCGTTTGATGAGATCCTGACCGATTGGAAGGCGGTCCTTCAGAAAATGATGGATCTGCGTGAAGAGTTTCGTCTTCCGGAGACGACGGACGCACGGCGTCAGGAATGCCAGCGTGAATTCAATGATCTGCGTGCCGAGGCGCAGACCATGAATCAGCAGCTTATGGAGCAGGCGGTCCTCTGCATCCTGAAGTATCCGAAAGAAAATATGGATCTGGACGCCTTCATCATCAACGTACTGCGCGAGTACCGCCGTCTGGACCTTCATGATGACGCGCTGGCGATCTGCAAAACGCTTTTGAGTCAGGACATCAAGAGCGATGAGATCACGGAAGCGATCGCGTATTCGGCACTCTATGCGAATGATTTTGAAACGGCGGCGAAGTATGGTCCGAAACTCAAGGATCTTCAGTGGCGCCGAAAATCGGATTTTGACTACTCGCAGAGTCCCTTCAAGAATCTGGAGTACTGGCAGACGGAATGGAAACGGGAACTGGAACTTCGCCGTCAGGAAGAACGGGCAGCGGATCTGCCGCGGGTCGTGCTTGAGACCACACGCGGCGACATTGAGATCGAGCTTTTCGAAAATCAGGCGCCGAACACGGTCGCGAATTTCATTTTCCTGGTGGAGAAGGGGTTCTACACGAATCTGGACTTTCACCGGGTCATCCATCATGAGATGGCGCAGGGGGGCGGTTCGGAACTGATCCGGACGGAAACGAACATGGACGGGACGCTCAAAAAACGGCAGAACAAAAATGCCGGACCGGGGTACACGATCCCGGATGAGATCCACGAACAGTCGCGCAAACATTTCCGCGGAACGGTCTCCATGGCGAATGCGGGACCGAATACGGGCGGCTCGCAGTTCTTCATCTGCTACCAGCCGCGCCGGGAATACGACGGAAAACACACGGTATTCGGCCGGGTAGTGCGCGGGATGGACGTCGTGTCATTCTTCCTTCCGCGTCAGCCCTACGATCCGAATGAGCAGTTGGAAGATGAATCGGAACTGGAGAATCGTGTCATGGAAGTTCCGGGATGCGAGATGCCGGATAAGATCCTCTCTGCCAAGGTGATCCGGAAACGCCGTCATCCGTATTCGCCGTACGGGATCATGCCGGAGAGAAATCAGAATCCGCCGTGGCCGAAAATGCCGGGTGAGGAAGACAAACCGGGGACGGGACTTTCGGATAATTGGGATCCGAATGAGGAGATCCGACTGGGAACTCCGTGATCGAATGGAGAAATTTTCGAAAGAAAAACCACGGAAACGGCAGAAAACTATTCCGGCTTTTCCGTGGTTTTATTTTTTATCGCATTCTGCTGCGGGAGGATACTCAGACCGTCGGGATCTCGTAGCCTTTACGCTGTTCGCGGGCAAAGAAGGACGCGGCCTGTTCGTCGCCGACGATCTTCTCGTTGACCGAGTCCCACTGGATCTCGCGTCCAAGACGTGCTGCAATGCCGCTTAAATGGCAGAGATGCGCGCACTGCACGTGGGAGGCGACGTCGCAGATCGGCGTACCGCCTTCACGGATGCACTTGATCCAGTTGACTTTACTTTCCCAGTATGCCAGATCCTGACCTCCGTAACCGAGCGGATTGGAAGAGAATTCCTTCCCATTGTTCAGCGCAAGGTAGTCTTCCGGCTTGAAGGCGTCTTTAATTCCTTCTTCGATCAGTTTTCCTTTCACGCGGCCGCGGCTGACGTGGATCCTGCCTTTGGTTCCTTCGAAGAGGATGCCGTTTCCGTCCTGCGATTGCGAGCAGACGTTCATGACCATGCCGTCGTCGAATTTATGGTAGATATTGAACTGTGTTGCGGTATTGAACTGATTATCCACAGCCGCGTAACCGTCTTTGTACGGAACCGGGTGTTTTGCGTCGGTACCATCGATGGAAACGGGACCGGTGCCGATCGTCTGGCGGTTCAGCGCCCAAAGCGCGATGTCGATATGATGTGCGCCCCAGTCGGTGAATTTACCGCCGGAGTACTCGTACCACCATCGGAACTGGAAATGCCCGCGGCTGTGCGCAGGACGCGGAGACGTGCGGTACTCCCAGCCGGCGGCGGGAACGTAGGCGTCCGCGATGTAGTCCACTTTTGGTGCCTGACCGAGCCACATGTCCCAGTTCAGCGAGGCGGGGACTTCTGCTTTCGGAATCGCGGGAGATGTGGGACCTCCGCCGATGTCGACCGTCACTTTTTCGATCTTGCCGAGGTATCCGCCGCGGACGATCAGTGCCGCGAGCTGGAACTGATTCTGGAAGCATCGCTGCATCGTGCCGACCTGGAAGACTTTTCCATATTTTTCGGCAGCCTTGCGGATGATGAGGTCTTCTTCGAGTGTGAGGGTGAGCGGTTTCTCACAGAAAACGTGCTTGCCGGCCTGAAGTGCTTCGACGGCGATCTTGGTGTGCCAGTGATCCGGCGTCGCGATCATGACGCAGTCGATGTCCTTGCGTTCCAGCACTTTCCGGTAGTCCGTGTACGTGTCCGGGACGATGACTTCATCTCCTTTTTTTCGGCCGAAACCGCATTTCAGAACGGAGGCGAGTCCGTAGTCTTCATCCACGTCGCAGACCGCAACGATGTCGACCAGGTCATTGAAGAACCGCATATCCAGCCGTCCCATGCTTCCGACGCCGATGCACGCCATGCGCAGTCGGTGATTCGGATCCGCCCACGCCTGGACGGGATCGGAGACAAAGTAGGGAACGAAACCGGCTCCTGCACCGAGCAGGGCAGACGTTTTCAGAAAGTTTCGGCGATCCAGCATAAAATTTCTCCTTTTCGTAATGAAGGCAGGATAAATAAAGGGGGGCTAAAAATGGAATCGGCAGGAAAGTCCCTCCGGTTTAGGTGTTTCTTTACTTCAGGTCAGGATTGGTTTGCGCGAGGATCCTGAATGCGTTTCCGAGGATCTCCGCATGGTCAAACGCGAGCCGTTCCGGAATGGGGGAGGCCGCCGAGTCTGCGGTGACGGGATGAAGCCAGGCGGGGGAAGTGAATGTTGAGGAGACCCGGAATTTCTGCGAAATGCAGATCGGACCGCACGTTAAACGAAGTTCCGGAGTTTCTCCTTCTGGATGAAATTCCGCCTGAAACCATCGTGCGTCGGCCGCGTCGTCGCCAGCCTGGACGTTTGCGTTCGGTGCGGCGTCTGAATGCAGGACTGCCAGAAATGCATTCGAGATGATCCACCCGCGCGGATCGCGGTCCGGCCGGCTGAAGCAGGCGATCTGGCGGAGTGAATGAACTTCGAGATTCGTTTCTTCACGAAGTTCCCGCAGCGCACATTCTTCGATCGTCTCCCCATTTTGAAAAAAGCCTCCCGGCAGCGCCCAGCAGTTTCGGTAGGGAAACTGACCGCGCCGAATGAGGAGGACTTCCGCGCCGGTCCTCCCGTTCCAGCTTTCTCCAATGCGTATTGCCGCGACATCAGCGGTCACGGACGGCCGAGGGTAGTTCTTTGTGCGGTAGAGCGCGAGAAATTCGCGTTCTTCATCATTTTCCGGAAGGTAGGGGGAATATTTTACGTTCATATGGATCTCTCATCTTCTAGATAAAAAGGAACCAATCCTGCCTTTCTTCATTTTACTCGAGATCATCCATTCTGTCAATCATTCTGTCGATCAAAATTTGAAATTTTTTGCGGATCCTTTGTGTGCGGACGCGTACACTCAAGAAGCCCCTTCTTGTAGGAGGGGGGGAAGTGCGGGGACTTTTGAAAGGCCGCAGTTTTTGAACCCCACGCAACTTCCGGCGAATGCGCTGTCGCGCTATATTGCCGCACTCCCACAAGGGGAGGCTGATAAAATACAGGAAGCGCAAGACCGGGATCCTGCGCTTCCTTTCAGTTTTCAGGTACTGAGATCAGTCGGAACTCAGTTCTGAGCAGCTTCAGCGGGGACGGCTTCCGGAGGGCATGGAGGACAAACCGGGACCATCACCTTCACCGGGACCTGGACACAGGTGACGCGCGGAACGCAGCGGGAGACCGTGTACGGGACCTTCTTGGTGACGCACTGAACTTCATTTACCGTACGAGTGTACTGGACCGGCTTGCAGACCGTGTACGGGACTTTGCACGTACGCTGTTCGCAGACCATCTTGCACACTTTGTAGCAGACCTGACGCTGACGCGGTTCGCAGACGAACTTCAGCGTGCGGTAGCAGACCGTCTTGCAGCGGGTCTCGGGGACCATCTTGCAGACACGGTACGTCTTCACACAGGTGCGGGTCTCGGGGACCATCTTGCACACTTTGTAGGTGCAGGTGCGGGTTTCCGGAACCATTTTGCACACTTTGTAGGTCTGGAGGCAGGTGCGAACTTCAGGCACCATTTTGCAGACTTTGTATTCGCAGGTGCGAACACGGGTCTGCGGGACCATCTTGCAGACGCGATACGTGCAGACGCGGGTCTCGGGGACCATCTTGCAGACACGGTAGTTGCAGGTGCGGACTTCCGGGACCATCTTGCAGACACGGTAGGTGCAGACGCGGGTCTCGGGGACCATCTTGCAGACACGGTAGTTCTGCATGCAGGTGCGGACCTGCGGGACCATCTTGCAGACCTGGTAGGTGCAGGTGCGGGTTTCCGGGACCATCTTGCAGACACGGTACGTGCAGGTGCGGGTTTCCGGGACCATCTTGCAGACGCGATAGGTGCAGGTGCGGGTCTCGGGGACCATCTTGCAGACACGGTAGTTCTGAACACACGTGCGGACTTCCGGAACCATCTTGCAGACGCGATACTGGCAGGTACGGACGCGGGTCTCGGGGACCATCTTCGTCACAGTGTACGTGCAGGTGCGGGTCTGCGGGACCATGCGGGTCACCGGGCAGGTGTACGTGCAGGTCACGACTTCCGGAACCATTTTGCACACATTGTAGTAGCAGGTCTTCGTGCGGCACTCACGCACCCAGCGGGTCACGTTGTACGTGCAGACTTTCTTGCAGGTCTGGGGGACCAGCTTGCAGACCGTGTACGGAACACAGACTTCTTCGACGGTCGGGACCATGCGGGTGCACTGGACCTGACGCTCGCAAACCTGCGGGCACCAGACGCGCGTGGGACGCATGCACTGGGGATTGCACGGATCCGGAACACATTTCGTCGTCCAGTATCCGCCGCAGGTCTTCACAGTGCGGCATTCCGTGACCGGTTTGCAGACGACACGGCGGCAGACGCGCGTGCGCTGTTCCTGGACGCGGACCCATTTCGTATAGCACACTTCCCGCTGGCGCTGTTCACAGACCGGGACACAGACCGAGTACGGGATCTGACGGCAGCGCTGTTCCATCACACGGCGGTAGACCGTCTTCTGGTACTGCTTCTGCACGCATTCCGTCACCGGAACGCAGACCGTATAGGTGCGCTGACGCTGTTCGCATACCGGCTTGCAGACCGTGTACTGGATCTGACGCTGGCGGGTCTCCCACACCGGCTTGCAGACCGTGTACTGCAGCTGCCGCTGACGGCATTCCCAGACCGGTTTCTGGACCGTGTAGGTGCGCTGACGCACTTCCCACACCGGCTTGCAGACCGTGTACTGACGCTGACGGCATTCCCACACCGGCTTGCAGACCGTGTACTGACGCTGGCGCGTTTCGTACGTCGGAACACAGACGGTGTACTGGACCGGACGCTGGTGAGTTTCCCAGACCGGTTTCTGAACGGTGTACTGCCGCTGACGGCATTCCCAGACCGGAACGTTCACGGTGTACTGACGCTGACGCACTTCCCAAACCGGTTTGCAGACCGTGTACGTACGCTGGCGCGTTTCATACGTCGGAACACAGACCGTATACGGGATCTGACGGCAGCGGGTCTCCCACACCGGCTTCTGAACAGTATATTGAACCTGACGCTGACGGGTCTCCCAAACGGGTTTCTGGACCGTGTAGGTGCGCTGGCAGGTTTCCCAGACCGGTTTCTGGACCGTGTACTGGCACTGACGCTGGCGCGTTTCCCAGACGGGGCGCATGACCGTGTACGTCACGTTTTTCGAACAGGTTTCCCAAACAGGGCGTCTGACCGTGTAGTTTTCCGTGCGGACACGATTTTCCCAAACGGGTTTCTGGACCGTGTACGTCACGTCCCGATAGCAGAGTTCGGGAACCATTTTCGTGCAGGTGACCGTTTTCGGCACACAGACACGCTCAGTCACGTTGCGATAGCAGGTAAAATCCTGCCGCTCCCAGACGACCTTCCTGCAATTTTTCATGACTGTGTGGCATTCCATCTTCACGCACTCATACTGAGGGCAGACCTTGACGCATGGGCAGCATCGCACCGCGCCGCAGTATCGTGCTTCGGCTGGAGATACACACAACATTGCGAGAAGGAGTATCGCAGAGACCGATAATCCTAACACATTTTTCATTATTGCATCCTCCATGGACATGAACTCGACTCCATACCCCTCCCAGGTGCATGGATCGACCATTACTCAATCAGTTTTTCGGTAAATATTCCGCATCCCCTTGATATTTTCAAGGTAATCTGCAATATTTCCACAAAAAAACCAGTCTGATTAATTAAATTATACACCGCCAATTGATAAAATCCACCATTTTGCCCATCTTTTGGTGGAAATTTAGGAAATTTCTATTTATTGGGTGCAAATGTAGGGGTTGCGCAAAATAAATAAAATGTATTCCCTGATCCAAAATTGGGAAATTGGTTTTTGGTGAATTTGTTCTATTATGCGGGCTGGTCAAATATGCCGAGCTGACGACATCCTTTCCTAAAAACTTACTGAAAACTGGCGAAATCCATCTTTCGTCCCATGGGAACACCGGTTCCGGCGGACCGTATCTTTTGCAGCGTCCTGCAAAAATGGCCTGCTTTCATGGTTTGGGGCAGAAAAATACTTCGCGCTTTTTCGTTCATCGGTTTTTATGTTTCGCATAAACAGAAGAAATCTTTTAAATTTTTACTTTTTCGGCAGGAATGAAGAAATTTTAAGCGCTGGGAGTCTTTAAAATAAAAAACGCCTGAGATCTCTGACGAAATTTCAGGCGGAAAAGTCGGGGCAAGAGGATTCGAACCTCCGACCCTCTGCTCCCAAAGCAGATGCGCTAGCCAGACTGCGCTATGCCCCGATACAACATTTTTATCTTACACGAATTTGATTTTTTTGCAAGAGGGGGGAGGCGATTTTTTCTGTTTTTATCGGAAATTGTGTAATCTCCACATTTTCAGCGAAATTTCAACAGGGCGGGTATTGTGTTTCTTTTAAAATGGCGTATAATGGGAGCAGGATCGAAAATGTTTTCGATAGTCCACTTCATCCAGTCATTCCTGAGGAACGCACATGAGAAAAATTCTAGTCACGAGCGCCCTTCCGTACGCCAACGGACCGATCCATATCGGACACCTCGTAGAATATATCCAGACGGACATTTGGGTCCGCGCCCAGCGTCTGCGCGGAAACCGCTGCATTTACATTTGCGCGGATGATACACACGGTACTGCCATCATGATCCGGGCGAATAAAGAAGGGATCACGCCGGAAGAGCTGATCGCCAATGTGCGTGAGCAGCATCAGGCCTCTTTCCGCGGGATGGACATTGAGTTCGATCACTACGGAAGCACCAATGATGCGGAGAGCCGCGAGACCTGCGCAGAGATCTGGGCTGCGCTGCGCCGGGAGGGGCTGGTGCATGAGAAGAAGATCTCCCAGCTGTTCGACACGAAGGAAGGGACCTTCCTTGCCGACCGGTTCGTGAAGGGGACCTGTCCGAAATGCGGGGCGGAAGACCAGTACGGCGATTCCTGCGACAAGTGCGGCGCGACGTACACTCCGGCCGACCTGAAAAATCCGGTCAGTACGCTTTCCGGCACGACTCCGGAACTGCGGGATGCGGAACACCTCATGGTCGAGATCGAACGCCTTCGTCCGTTCCTGACCGAATGGACGCAGAACGGCGGACACTTGCAGGAGGAGATCGCCAATTACCTCGCGAACTTCTTCCTGAAAGACGAACTGCGCGACTGGGACATTTCCCGGCCGGCACCGTACTTTGGATTTGAGATCCCGGATTCTCCCGGAAATTACTGGTACGTCTGGTTCGATGCGCCGATCGGGTACGTGGGATCGACGCGCGTCTGGTGTGCGAAAAACGGCGAGAACTGGGAAAAGTGGTGGAAAGATCCGGAAACCGAGATCCATCATTTCATCGGAAAGGACATTACGTACTTCCACACGCTCTTCTGGCCTGCGATGCTTAAGGTCGCCGGTTTCAATCTCCCGGAAAAGATCCACATTCACGGAATGCTCACGACCAACGGCGAGAAAATGTCGAAGTCGAAGGGAACGTTCATCAAGGCGGATACCTATCTCCGTCACCTTGACCCGGCGTACCTCCGCTACTATTTCGCCTCGAAACTGACCGGAAGCGTGGACGATGTGGACCTGAACTTCACGGACATTCGCGATAAAGTGAACGCGGACCTCGTCGGCAAGCTCGTGAATCTTGCGAGCCGGACGGCGAAATTCATCCGCGAGCAGGGCACGTCGGCATCCTATCCGGAAGACGGCGGACTCTTTGCGGCAGGCGCAGCACAGGCGGACGAAATTGCGCAGGCGTACGAAGAATGCGATTTCGCCAAAGTCACGCGGCTCGTCATGGCACTTGGCGACCGGGCGAACAAATTCGTTGAAGAGCACGCACCGTGGGTCCTGCGCAAGGATCCGGAACGTGCGCAGGAACTGCAGGACGTCTGTTCCGTCGCGCTGAATCTTTACCGTCAGATGGTGATCTATCTGGCGCCGATCCTTCCGAAACTCGCGAAACAGTCCGCTGAGCTTCTGAACGAGAATGCGGCCGACTGGACGTTTGAGTCGGTCAAGACGCCGCTTGCCGGCACGAAAGTGAATGAATTTACCCATTTGATGACCCGTATGGACGAGAAAGCGATCGAAGCGATGATCGAAGAAACGAAAATTGAAAATCAGCCCGCAGAAGGACAGAATGCGGAAGAAACAGGATCCCAGTGGGACGACAGTGCGCAGCCGCTCGAAGATGAGCCGCTGGATGCTCTCTGCACGATCGATGATTTCTGCAAGGTGGACCTCCGTGTTGCCCGCATCATCATGGCGGAGGAAGTTCCGGAAGCGCGTAAGCTCCTGCACCTGACCCTTTCGCTGGGCGGCGGCGTGACGAAAAATGTCTTTGCCGGGATCAAGTCGGCGTACAAACCGGAAGATCTTCTTGGACGTCTGGTCGTCTGTGTTGCGAACCTCCAGCCGAGACAGATGAAATTTGGTCTCTCGGAAGCGATGATCTGTGCGGCAGGCCCCGGCGGAAAAGACATTTTCGTGCTTTCGCCGGATTCCGGAGCACTTCCGGGACAGAGGATCCACTAAATCCGTAAATTTCCAGGAACGGAATGCGTTCAGCGATCCGCAGATGCCGGAAAATGCTTTTTCGGTGTCTGCGGATCTTTTATTGAAAGAGGAAGGAAGAAGACGGAAATTTCAGCAGTAAGAAAATGGCCGGGTAGGCAAAGAAGCAGCTCCTGAAACGAATTTCGTGCTGAGGATCACGGTACAGACCGCGGCCCGCCTGCCGAATGGACCATAAAAAAACCGTTTCCGGGATGAGTTCGAAAACGGCGAATGTGGAAAATGGCAAGATCCGGTCCGAAAACCGGAACGCGCTCAGCGGCAAACGGTCTGACTGCCGGCAGTGAGTTCCTGGAATTCATGTCCGGTCATGCTGCCGCACAGATTGCCGGAGGACGGCACGAAGCGGTGGTCCTCAGTAGTCTCATCGCAGGCGACGAACTGATCCATGCAGTTCGGGCAGGTCAGACTCATGCCGAGATACTGACTGCGGATCTGCATTCTCTTGCCACAGGTTGGGCATTCCTGAACGAAGTAAGCGGCGGTTTCCATATTTGACTCCCTGGAAATAAACTGAAACAGGATCTGTGGTTTTCAATAAACTGGGTGAATCATAAATTCCCGTTGGAAACATGAAACAGTGGGAATCCGGAATGACCGGCGGTTCCCTTTCTGCTGCCAAAGGAGTCCACGAACTACTCACGAGGAAAGAAAAGGTTTCTTGGTTTGAGGGTCGATCATACCAGAAATTTGAAAAATTTCAAGGGGGAGCGGACGCCGGCGAAACGGGGACGAAGGGCCGTTGGTGTGTCGGACGGAAAGAAAAGTCCGCTGAAATCGGTGTTTTTCTATCGAATATGGAAGGCAGACCGTGTGGAAGAATGCTGAAAATTTTTTTCAAAAAATTTTTCCGGAAAAAAGAAAATTTCTGAAAGAGTGATTTTTTGTTGGAAAATGGGAAAGATGGTAAAGATGGATAATCGATGTCTTTTGCACATTTTCGACAAATATTGAAAGTATTTTTGGAAGATACGGGGAAGCGGTTGACTTTTTGGGCGGGGTGTGCTATAATGCGTATGTCTGAAGTTTCAAATGTGCCTTTGGAAACCATGCGCGAGTGCCTGGATCTTGGGTCAAAAACGTGCGCGCTGGTCCCGGTACAGGTAAATCAGGATCCTGAAAGGAATTAAAAAAATGAAAAAAAGTCGTTTTGTCCCCGCCGCCGGTCTCTGGAGCCTTTGCCTCCTTCTGGCTTCTTCCGCCGTTTTTGCTGAGATCCCGTCCCATCCCGCTCCGGTCTCCGCTCCGTGTGTGGCGCACCGCGGTTTCTCGTCGCAGTTCCCCGAAAACACGCTCGCCTCGATGAAAGGCGGGATCGATGTCGGCGCAAGCGGCAACGAAATGGACATTTACCGTTCGAGTGACGGCGTCGTTTTCCTGATGCACGACGGCAGCCTGAAGCGCTACACGGGCGAAAATATCCGCGCGACCGATCTCACGATGGAAGAACTTGCGAAACGCGATGTCGGCAGCCACAAAGGCGCGCAGTTCAAGGGCGAACCGGTCCCGACGTTTGATGACGCCATCAAAATGCACGTCGGTACGAAAACCGTTCCGGTCGTTGAGATCAAACAGGAAAACATTGAAGCGGATACGCTGAAAATTCTGGAAAAATACGACATGGTCGACAAATGCGTCGTCATTGCGTTCTCCGCGAATGTCTGCAAGAAAATGCGCGAACTGAACAAAGACATCTTCATCGCGTGGCTCTGCACCCAGAAAAAAGGCGAATCCTGGGAAGCGTACTGCGACCGCATCATCTCGGTCTGCTCGGATTGCCGGGTCAACGCAGTCGACATGGCCCACAACGGCGTGACGCCGGACGTGGTGAAGCGTCTGAATGCTGCCGGTCTGACGGTCTTCTGCTGGACGGTGAACGATGCGAAACGGATGAAAGAATGCCTCGACGCCGGTGTCGCGAGCGTCACGACGGACTGCCCGGACGTTCTGCTGAAGGTCATGGCGGAAAGGAAATAGAATTTTCATTATTCCAATGAATGAAAAGTCAGCGGGATCCTTCGGGCCGCTGACTTTTTTTATTCTATCCGGCGGAGATGGAAACCGTGCTGCAGCCGATACAAACGTTAAAAGATGTGGGTCTTGTTATTTTTTTGAAATAATTTCGAAATTTTAATAAAACGCCCTCTATGTGTCCCTTGACAAAATTCTATTTCTGATGTATCATGCACATACAATCAGATTTTATTATCCATTGAAAATCAGGAGAAAATTCATGAAACGTATTTTGTTTGCGTTCTTGTTTTTGTTTTCGTGTGCGCTGACTGGCTGCACGGAAAGACTGAGTGCCGAGGAAGATGTACTTTCTGCAGTATCAGAAGAAATCGCGGATCTGGAAGAACTTGAGAGCCGGATCGAGGAACTTTGTGAAGGCGAGGGAGCTGTTCATGAAGAGAACAGGAAGATGATCGCCGCTGTTGGGAAAAAGTTTGAGGAAGCCAAAGCGGAAATGGAGAAAAATCAGGAAGAGCTGCGTCAAAGTTGGGCTGCGCTTCCTGAGGACGTGGCGGTCAAACTTCTTCAACGGCTTGTTGAAGACCCGGAATTGAAAATTTCTTCGGTCCGCAGTCTCTGTCCTGAAAATATCTCTTTGACTGATTTTCTCAAAATGGTCAACGTCGGTAAGCGTTGTGCGCCTGCTATTCGGGAGTATATTTTTGCAGAGGCCGCCAATGACAAAGCGAAGGAACTGGGAGATACCTTTGTAGCGACATCGTTGGCCGGACTCGAACAGGCCGTTGATGAAAAGAAGGCGGAAATCCTTCTGAAACTGATGGAAGATTGTCCCGGATACAACGACATGAACGCGGATTTCCCGCTTGAGGAACTCATTCCTCCGATCGACGCACTTGTGGAGAAATTTGGATGGAATGAAAAAAAGGTTGTTGACGCTGCTGAAAATTTCTGGTTAACGGCCCGTCCATGTGTGGGACCTGGTGCTCGCATGGTGAAGACCGTTGACGGCATCGAATACGCCTTCCGCTGGTGCCCTGCGGGGACGTTCACGATGGGGGGTACTGGATCCGATGAGAAACCGCACAGTGTCACGCTGACGAAGGGGTTCTGGATGCTTGAGACGGAAGTGACGCAGGCGATGTGGAAGAGCGTGATGGGGACGACCGTCCGACAGCAGCGGGACAAGGGGGGGCCAGACTGGCCGCTGAAAGGTGAAGGAGCTGAGTATCCGATTTACTATGTGAATTGGGAAGAGAGCAGGAGATTTTGCGAGAAACTTTCATCGAAACTTGGCGTTCAGGTGAGTCTCCCGACGGAGGCGCAGTGGGAGTATGCGTGCCGGGCGGGTACGACGGGAGCGTATGCTGGGGACCTTGACGCGATGGGCTGGTACGAGGACAACAGTGGAGGAAAAACTCATCCAGTCGGCCAGAAGAAAGCGAACGAGTGGGGTCTTAAAGACATGCACGGTAACGTTTGGGAGTGGTGCTTGGATGTGTACGATAAAGACTTTTACGCCAGGTCGCCATCGAGCGACCCGTGCAACTGGGAAGATGAAAATAGCGGCTCGGACCGGGTCCTCCGCGGCGGCGGCTGGAGCAGCGGCGCCGAGAGCTGCCGCTCCGCGGGCCGGTACTTCAACGTTCCGGGCTTTCGGGACCACAACCTGGGCTTCCGCATAGTTCTGGCAGTATCGGACAAGTAAGCGTAGCGTGCAAGGCTGGCAGGAGCCGATGCGGAGCCGGCTCCCGCAAGCCGCAGTTACGCGGAGCGCACGCAGTCCGCAGATCGTTCCCGGGGTCCGGGGCAGCGCCCCGGCGCGCAGCGCGACCTCCCTTTTTAAGGGAGGGGGACCGCCGTAGGCGGTGGAGGGTTTTTCCGCGAGCCTTTTTTTCCGGACTTCACGCCGAAAAAGAGTTCCCCCGTAACCCTCCGCCTCACTCCGTTCGGCACCTCCCTTGGAAAGGGAGGGGGACCGCCGTAGGCGGTGGAGGGTTTTTCCACGAGCCTTTTTTCGGACCTCACGCCGAAAAAGAGTTCCCCCGTAACCCTCCGCCTCACTTCGTTCGGCACCTCCCTTGAAAAGGGAGGTTTTGGCAGTTTTACCTCCCT
>JAGBAA010000128.1 GCA_017939795.1 Thermoguttaceae bacterium | reverse complement strand
GGCGAGGAGGTCGTGGCGTTCATCCATGAGCAGGCGGGGCGGTTCGTGGATGAACTGTACCAGAAAGTCATTGAACGTCAGATAGAAAATGAAATCGTTCATTCCTTCTACCGTCAACGCCGTTTTGACTGTCTCCCAGAGGTCCAGCAGGCCCTCGGCGATGCCCGCTGGTCGTGTTTGTTGGAGTTCGCGGGAGAGAGTTGAGAAGGGTAAAAAACAGGCAAATCAGAAAAATTATCGTTACATTAAATGGGTTATTGTAACAGGAACCTCGACAGAGAGGGCTATTGGGGAAAAACGGACGTTGTTTTTCAATGGTTTGGAAAAATTTTTTTAGGTTTGGAATCGTTTTAATCCTTGTTTTTACGGGACATGAAAAAGAAGGTGAAAATATTTTCAACTTTCTTTTGAAAAGTGGACGTTATCAAATATTGAACATATTCCTCTTGCGCGAAATTATGGTATAATTAAATCAACATTCGGGGACAGTTCCCCCGGAATGCAAAACAGAAGAAAATGATACCAGAAAACGCAGGAGAAAAAAACGATGAAAAATGCTCGTGAAATTTACTCGGTGTCCACTGCCGCGGGAGTTTGGAACATGGATATTTACAGTATCGAGGACTTGGCCCTTGTGCTGGGATGTTCGCGCAGAACGATTTTGAACTGGCGTAAAGAACGGGGTTTGCCCTGGATAACACTGGGCCGAAAGGTCTATTTTCGCCGTGATGACATCGCAGAATGGTGTTTGAAAAATCGAAAAATATCGGGTGACTGATTTTTTTGCAAAATTTTACAAATAGTACGGGACCGGGGCTTGTCCCCGATTCCCAAATATGTTATACTGAAAGGGGTGGCAATGGCTTCCATTACCAAAAATCGTATTTCCGATTCGTGGTATATTCAAATCGTTTGGAAAGGCAAACGTCGGAAAATCTACGGTTTCAAGACCAAAAAGCAGGCCTGCTTCGTTGGTGAAAAGCTCGAACTGCTGAAAGATTGTCTTGAAATCGGCTGTCTTTCTCGTGAGGTCAAATACTGGCTTCTGGATGTTTGGCGTCATAATCCGGCCTTATATCAGAAGCTGATAAACCTGAAAATGGCAGAACCGCGTGAAGAGTGCGGAACGCTCAACGAATTGATCAGTCGGTATGTCGTTCTTCAAATTGCGGGACGGCTTCCGAAAAAACGCACGATCCGGAATCGTCAGGTCGCGTGCAGTATGTTTCTTCATATTTTGGCCAATCAGCCTCTTGGAAATATCAAGGGGAACGAAAAAGCAGTTGAGGAGGCGGGCGCACTTTCAGCAGATTCTATCACGATCGAGAAAGCAAACGAGATATTCACCACGATGCAGGAAACCTACCAGCCCGCAACGTGGGGACGCAGAATCAAGCATTTACAGAGAATGTTTGAGTATGCGGTTTCCCTTCATTGGATGGAAATCAACCCGTTCGGCCATTTGCGCGGCACGGCTCCGGCGAACGCCTCACGCTTTTTCTTCGTGGGTCCGGAACTGGCGGAAAGAGTTTTGGGAGCGTGTCCGGATTCCCGATGGAGACTGATTTTCACGCTTGGACGCTGGGGCGGTCTTCGTATTCCGTCGGAACTG
>JAGBAA010000127.1 GCA_017939795.1 Thermoguttaceae bacterium | reverse complement strand
GACACGAGACGCGCTGCCTCCCCAAAGCGACGCGAGACGCGCCGCCTCCCAAAAGCGACACGAGACGTGCCGCCTCCCAAAATCGACGCGAGACGCGCCGCCTCCCAAAATCGACGCGAGACGCGCCGTCTCCCAAAAGCGACGCGAGACGCGCCGCCTCCCAGAGCAACGCGAGACGTGCCGCCTCCCCAAAGCGACGCGAGACGCGCCGCCTCCCAAAAGCGACGCGAGACGCGCCGTCTCCCAAAATCGACACGAGACGCGCCGTCTCCCAAAAGCGACGCGAGATGCGCCGCCTCTCAAAGCGACGCGAGACGCGCCGCCTCCCAGAGCAACGCGAGACGCGCCGTCTCCCCAAAGCGACATGTGTGTTCCCTGGAAATAGGGTAAAGTATTTTAGATCGATCGAGAAAAGGAGAACGGATGCGGGATGTTTTACCTGATCGGTACAGATGAAGCGGGCTACGGTCCGAATCTTGGTCCGCTGGCGGTCACGGCGACATTGTGGCGGGCGGAGGAGGATGCGCTGTGTCTGGAATCTCTTTTTGACGTCCTCGCGCCGGCCGTCGTGACGCAGTACGGGAAAAAAACGGCCGGGATCCCCATCGCGGATTCCAAAAAACTCCATCGCCGCGGAACGCTTGAGCCGCTCGAAATGGGGATCTTCGCGTCTCTTTGTGTGCTGGATCCGGAGCTGGAGCTGCCGCTTTCTTCCGAGCTGCTCTGCGATCTTCTCTGCGGACCTGCGCAAATGCGGGAGCGCCGTGAGATCCCGTGGCACACGCCGGAGACGGAGGAAATGCTTCCGCGGGATCTTTCTTCGGAACGTGCGGCAGAGCTGGGCGAAATGTTCTCGCGGACGCTGGAGGAACGCGGAGTTTCCCTTCTCGGCATCCGGTCCGAGCTGGTCTTTCCGCGCCGGTTCAATGTGCAGACGGAGGCGTGCGGCTCGAAAGGCGTTTTTCTTTCCGACACGACGCTGGGACTGGCGGTCCATTTCTGGGAAGAGATCCTGCGTCAGCATCCGGACACTTCTCCGGACGGCGGCGTTCCGGAAGTGCGTATTTTCTGCGACAAACACGGCGGCCGGAATTTCTATCTGCCCGCTCTGATGGAGCATTTTCCGGATCTGCCGTTCTGCGTCGTTCAGGAAGGCCGGGCGGTGAGCGAGTACGTCCACTACGGCGAGCGTGCGGTGCTGCGGATCCGTTTCCAGGCGAAAGGCGAAAGTATCCTGCCGACCGCGCTGGCTTCGATGGTGAGCAAGTACCTCCGCGAGGTCTCGATGGACCGGTTCAATGCGTGGTGGAGAGAGCGTATCCCGGGACTGACGCCGACGGCGGGGTATCCGGAAGATGCGCGGCGTTTTCGGAGTGAGATCGCGGAAAAAATGGAGGAACTGCGTCTGGACTGGGGCGATTTCTGGCGGGATCGGTGAATCGGGACAGAAACGCGGGAGAGAGACGGCGGTTTCGGAATTTTCGCGTTTTTTTTCTTTATTTTAAAGAAAGTTGAAAGAAATCCGCTTTTTTTTCTTGCTATTTTCGTAAATACAATATATAATCAAAAAGGAAAGTTCGGTTTTTCCGGACAGTTTTCCCGAAAGATTTCCGCATAATTTCCGCATGATGGTTTGAGTTCCCCTATGGAGGAAAACGAAAATGGCACTTTCTGAATTTGACCGGAATCTGATCGACCGCTGCCTGCAGAAACAGCCGCAGGCGTGGAATGAATTCGTAGACCGTTTTGCCGGTCTGATCTCTTTCGTCGTCTACAGTACGTGCCGGGATCGGGGTCTTTCGCTGGATCCGTCGGCTCAGGAGGATCTGATCCAGGAAGTCTTTTTGGTGATCCTTTCGGAGAATTTTGTGGTGCTTCGCCGATTTCGCGGGAATTGCAGTCTTGCGGCCTATCTGACGGTGATCGCCCGCCGTGCGGTGGTCCGGGTCATTCTTCAGAAGTATGTGCCGCAGCCCTCTTCCGGAACGTCGGGACCGCTGGAGGAATTTCCGGACGGGACGGCTCCGGCTGAAGAAGTGATCGAAAATATGGATGAGGTCCTTTTTCTGATCTCGCGTCTTCCGGAGCGTGAGGCAAAGATCGTCAGGATGTACCATCTCGAACAGAAATCGTATGCGGAGATCGCCGAGATCCTCAGCATTCCGGTGAATACCGTCGGTCCGACACTTTCCCGTGCGCGGGATGTGATGCGTCGGGGCTGAGAGCAGGCCTGGCAGGAAGGAGAGTGACCGGTTTTGCTTTGAAATTTCAGGGTAAAACCGTTTTTTTTAAGAAAAACGAGGATTTTCCCGCAATTTTTGCCGGAAATCGTCTGTTCTGCAGGCGGTCCCCTTTGCAAACCTTGAAATATTTGTTAAAATTCAGGTATCGTCGGCTGTTTCACAGATCGAGTTCTTGCGAAACGGTTCCGGCAATACCCGGCATTGATGCCCAATCAGAGTAAGGAGTACAGGATTAATTTAAAGGATCCCTTATGGATAAAGTATTAGCGTTAGTTCTCGGCGGCGGCCGCGGTACCCGTCTGTATCCATTGACCAAAGTGCGTTCCAAACCGGCTGTCCCGGTCGCGGGAAAGTACCGTCTGATCGACATTCCGATCTCCAACTGCATCAACAGCGGGATCCTGAAGGTCTATGTTTTGACGCAGTTCAATTCCATGAGTCTTCATCGGCATATCCGCAGTACGTATCTGTTTGACTGCTACCGGAACGGATACATTGAGATCCTTGCGGCGGAACAGACGATCGAGAACCCGAACTGGTATCAGGGGACGGCGGACGCAGTGAAGAAGAGTCTGCATCATATCGAAAGCAGCAATGTGGATCATGTCGTGATCCTCTCCGGCGACCAGCTTTACCGAATGGATTTTCGGGAAATGCTTCGCGTGCATAAAGAATCGGGCGCGGACGCGACGATCGCGTCGATCCCGGTCCGAGCGGAAGAAACAGCCGGACTCGGCATCATGCGCATCGATCCGGAGACAGGAAGAGTCGGCGGTTTTCTCGAAAAGCCTCGGGATGCGGAAGAGCTTCGCGGATTTGAAACGGATCCGGAATGGCTCCGCACGCAGAATGTGGAAGCACCGGGACGGGATTATCTTGCCAGCATGGGCATCTACATTTTCAATAAGGAGATGCTGATCCATGCGCTTCGGAAGACGGAGTACAAAGATTTCGGGAAAGAGGTCTTCCCGGCGCTCATCCACAGCAAAAAGGTCTCGACGTATGTGTTTGACGGCTACTGGGAAGACATCGGAACGATCCGTTCGTTCTTTGAGGCGAACCTGAGTCTTGCGAAACCGGATCCGCCGTTCAAAATGTTTGAGCCGTCCGCTCCGATCTACACGAATGCGCGGTTCCTGCCCTCCACGACGATCTCAGGCGCGACGGTCACGGATTCTCTCATCGCGGACGGATGCCAGATCGGGAAAGGAGCGGTGATCGAAAACTCGGTCATCGGCGTTCGGTGCCAGATCGGCGAGAACGTTACGATCCGGAACTGCATCGTGATGGGTGCGGATTTCTACGATCATGAGGAGAACACGGAAGACGCAGGGAATCCCATTCCGCTGGGGATCGGTCAGGGAAGCCGGATCGAGAATGCGATCATCGACAAAAACTGCCGGATCGGCGAAAATGTCGAGATCCTGAACCGGGAGGGGGTCGAGAATTCCGAGGAAAACGAATTTTGCCAGATCGTGGACGGCATCGTCGTAGTCCAGAAAGGGAACAGCATCCCGGACGGATGGAAAATGTAGCGAAAATTTTAGATGGATCGAATCTGAAAGATCTTGAATTACAGGCCGGATCTTCTTCTGGATGTTTTTTCGGAAGAAGGCCCGGCACTCATTTAAAGGAATTAAAATAAAAGGAATTAAAATATGAAGTCAAATTGGAAGATCATGTCGCTGGTCGTTTCGACGGCCGCGCTTTTGACCGGATGCGAACCTCCGGTAGATCGCAATGCCGTGACTCCGGATGCCGTCGGGACGGAAGAAAACGCCGCGAGTGCGGAAGGAACGGCAGTTTCCACTCCTGCCCAGGAAGAACCCCGCCAGACAGATGCCTCGATGGACATCGTTCCGGAAGCGTTGAAGAGTTTCACGGAATTCCCTGCGGACAAGACGACCGAAGCACTGAAAAACTATCTCGACCGGGTCAGCAGTTCGGAATTTCAGGCCGTTTATCTTTCTCTGCTTCAGGCGCAGGATGAAGAATCGCGTCTTGGTCTGATGGCGGCGCAGAAGATCATCAGCGACAATAAAAAACTCGCGGCGGATCTGATCCTCGGAGCCTCTGACGCAACGGAAGAACAGTACCGCGCGGCTCTGCTGGTCCGTTTGGATGAAATGGCGTCTTCCAATGCGTCCGCCGAAGCGATGGAAATGGAGCTGAAGGTCTATCGCGACCGGATCGCGGGAAGCCGATTCCCGGAACTGGCGAAACTTGCGGATCTCCAGCTGGATTCTGTGAAACTGATGGAGCGCGCCTCTTCTCTCCTGGGGACAGGCGAACCGAAACCGGAAGATCTGGACGCTTTCTACGCGGACTACACTGCGCAGGTCGGGAAAGTCCTTGAGGCGGATATGCTCAGCGACTACCAGCTCCAGATGATCATGGGGCTTGCGCAGGCGTTTCAGGATAAACCGGAACGGGTCCTGGACGTCTTCAAAAAGCTGAATGCGGCTTTGGAAAAGAAGACGGAAGAGAAATGGACGCAGCTGCGTACGATGGTCTCGCAGCGAGTGGAGATGCTGGAACGCGATGCGAAGATCCAGTCCACGACGCCGGAACAGGTGAAGGAATTCCTGGCTCCGTATCTCCAGCTTCCGGAAGAAAAAACGGCGAAAAAATATGCAGAGTATCTGGCTCTCTTTAAGACGGAAGAATTTCAGGAGACCGTTCAGGCACTCTTTGCCGTGAGAAACGAAGAGGTCGAAAAGGCGGTGATCGCGGAACTTCAGAAAGTGGAGGCGAATTCACTCGCTGCGGCAGAGGCGATCTTCAAGGCGGAAGATGCTGCGGAAGAAGAATTCAGGTCGGCTCTGGAAATGCGGCTTCATCTCGCGATGGCGTATGCGTCTCCGGAAGAAAAAGTTTCGCTCGCCGAGCTGAAAGAACGCTACATCGCGCTTCAGGGCGAGGTGGAAAAGAGCCGTTTCCCGCAGCTGGCTTCCCAGGCGGCGTGCTATGCCGAGGCGGTCGGCATCCTGGAAAAGGCGGAACCGTTCTTCATGGGAACGGCGGAACCGACTCCGGAACAGAAGGAGGCTCTTTATCCGGAACTGACGAAACTGACGGAAAGCATGCTCAGCTCGAACACACTGGAAGGTCTTCCGATGGAAGCGTTCATGCAGTGTGCCTCTCTTTACCGAACGGAGAAAGAGAAGATCCGTCCGCTGTTTGAAACCATGATCCAGGGGCTGGAAGGCAAGACGGATGAAAATGCGAAAATGCTGCTTTCGTCGATGAAAATGCAGCTCGCGATGCTCGACGATCCGCAGGGAATGAACGCTGGAAATACCGGTGCGCAGAATGCCGCTCCGGCAGAACCGGAACTGACGCCGGAACAGCTCGCGGAGAACAAAAAGAAACTCGAAGCGTTTGCCGTGCTTCCGGAAGACCGCTCGGCCGCCGCGCTTTCGCAGTATATTCACTCGCTTGACGGTCAGGAATTCCAGACGGTCGTTGGTCCGCTTCTCCGGATCCAGGAAAAAGAGCATCAGGATTGGCTCACCGAAACGATGGGACGTCTGAATGATGCGCTCAAGGAAGCTCTCGTTCTGATCTGCAAGTCGGCGGACGCGACGGAAGAGCAGTTCAAGGAAGCGCTTCAGTTCCGTCTTGACGTCATGCGTTCGGATAAAGTGCGCAAGAATATCGAGCCGGACTATGCCGCTCTGACGGAAGAAGTGAAGGCGAGCCGTTTCCCGGCACTCGTTTCGATGGTCGAAATGGATGCGGCTTCCCAGTCGCTCATGAATGACGCCAGCGCGCTCTTTTCGGGTGAAGCTGAACCGACGGCGGAACAGAAAGATGCGCTTTTCGCCAAATTTACCGCCTACCTCGACAAAGTGCTGGCCTCCGGAATGCTCGAAGGTCCGCAGCTTCAGGTCTTGATGCAGGTCTCCACGATCTTCATGGAAGATAATGCGAAGATCGGCGAGTTCTGCACGAAGATGCTCAAAGGTCTGGAAGGCAAGACGGACGAACAGTCCAGCCAGATGCGCGAAATGTTCCAGAAACGCCTCGGAGAGATCGAATTCCTGACGAAACCGATGGAATTCACGGCTCCGGAAGGGACGGGTCTGGAAGAGCTGAAAAAAATCGTGACGGAAAAGATGGAGATCATCATGCGCTCCATGCGCGGTGACGTTCCGTCTGAAAAACTCGCGGAATTCCTTGCTGCGGTGGAAAAATTCGGCAACGCGGACCTCACGGCCTACACGGGATGGCAGATCGACCTGATCCACCTGATCCCGAGCCTCAGCGGTCCGGATTTTGACCTTCAGGCCTTCAAAACGCGCTATCTGGAATGCGTGAAGACGGGCACGGAAAAGGATCTCTTCAACCTGAACTGCCTCCAGATGTGCCTCCAGATGGCGGCCGTCGCGTGGCAGAAACCGGGAAATGAATTGAACGCAGAGGGAAAGGAAGCCGTTCTGGAAATGTTCCGCTCTCTCCTGCCGGTCTGCGATCTGGTGAAGGCTCCGGAAACGGAGACGTTCCGTCAGGAGATCCAGCGTCTGATGGAAGAAGTGCAGAAACCGGCGGATGTGCCGAATCCGCTCCAGAACAGCCTGCCTGAAATGCCGGCGGAAAATGCTCCGGCAGACTCGGCCGCTCCGGCGAATACGGAAGCCCTTCCGGACGCCATTCAGCTGGAAGACGCTTCGTCGGAAGAAACGCCGGCCGCGGAGGCTCCGGCAGCGGAAGCACTGCCTGCTCCGGCGGAAAATGCTCCGGCTGAGGAAACTCCGGCGGAAAATACTCCGGCGGAAAATGCTCCGGCGGAAGCTGAAAAGGCCGCGCCTGCGGAGGAGACCGTCACGCCGTCCGAATCGACGTCTGCGGTCGAGGAAACTGCGGCTCCTGCTGCGGAAGAAACTTCGGAAACCGCGGAAACTTCGGAAACTGCGGCTCCGTCCGTCGAGATCCCCGCTCCGATCCTTGCGCTCATCACGCCGCCTGAAAATGCGAAGACGGCTCAGCTCGGCGAATTCCTCGAAAATCTGAGCCAGAATATGCAGGAGCTTGCGATGCAGCTCGGACAGAGCGCGGATCAGGCTCTGGTTCAGGCAGTGGTCGAAAAAGCGATCGAGAATTCCGAGTTGGCGGCAGATCAGATCCTCACGGCAGCAGATGCAGAAAAAGAGGTCTGGGAACGGGCTTTCTCCATTAAAATGGAAGCCGTGATGGCCAAGACGCTTTCGAGTGCCGTCGATACTCCGGATTACGGACAGTTGGGCGATGGTCTCCGTGAACTGAAAGCCGTCGTCGAAAAAAGCAGATTCCCGGAACGTGCCGCTGCGGTGGACGCTGGACTGAAGATCCTGAAATTCAAGCAGAAGACCACGGCATTGGATCTGGAAAAAATCGGAAAAGATGAAATTTCCCAGCTGATGAAAGAGGCCGGAACGCTGGTTTCTGAAGTCACGAAAGTCTGCGGCGAGGGGGATGAAACGGTCGTTCTGTTCCTGCTGAATGCGATGGAAGTCTTCCTTGAAGATGAGGCGCTGCAGCTCGAGATCGTCCAGATGCTCCTCGACAGCGTGAAGGAAAAGGAAGGTGAGCTCTGGCAGGCGCTTACGGCGCAGCTGGAGCAGAGTATCGCGCGCCTGAAGCTGGAGACCCAGCCGGTCGAGTTCACGGTGAAGGATGGGGCGTCGCAGGAAGAGCTTCGTGCAGAAGTCGCCAAAAAAGCCGAGATGATCTTCACTTCCATGCAGGGCGAGGACGTCCGGAAGAAGATGGAAGAACTCAAGGCCGCAGTCGCGAAACTGGAGAATGAAGACCTGAATGCCTACGCGGCCTGGCAGACGGAACTCTGCACCATTTTCCAGAATGCGCTTGGCGGCATGATGGAGGACTCGCTTGAAGATCCTGAAGGAGCGAAAGACGCAGACGCTGCGGAGAAAAAGGAGCTGACTGCGCAGCTGACCGATCTGGTCGATCAGGCGGAGTCGCTGAAGGTCTCGGAAGCAGATTTCATGCGGATGCTGCAGATCTCCTTCTCGATCCTGAATTTTGCGCCGGGGACGCCGGAAGCGAAGATCGCTTTCGTGGAAAAGGTCCAGAACCTGGCGAAGACTTACGATTCGGAAGAGATGAAGCAGGTCCTGCCCGTTTTGGAGCAGGTCATCGATACGCTGAAAAATCCGCCGAAAGAACCGGATGCAGAGGATGCTGCGCTGGAAACGGACGGTGAAACGGAAGCGATGCCGGATCCGGAAGCGATGAAGGCGCAGATCGAAGCGATGAAAGCCGAGCTTGACGCGGCGACGAAACCGTATCTGACGCTGCCGGAAAACGCGGACGCGGAAAAAATGGCGGCTTTCATTGGAAAATTTGAAGGTCCGGAATTCGAGTCGCTCATCACCGCGATGCAGCAGTTCCCTGACCCGCAGTATGCGCACGCGCAGTTCGATCAGATGGTAGAAAATCTGAAAACTGCGGTCGATTTTGTGCTGAATGCGGAAGATGTTTCTCCGGAGTTGCTGGAAAGATCGCTGAAAATGAAGCTGGCCTGGCTGAGTGCAGAAGGAACGAAAGAAGATGCCGAAGCACTGAAAGCGCAGATCGCAAAACGTGAGCTTCCGAGACTGGCCCAGCTCGTGGAATGCTGGGAAGATACTCAGGCACTGCGCGGGACGATCGGTGAAAAGATGAAGGCCGGGGCGTTTTCGGAGGCGGATTCTGCGGAGATCCTGGCGAAGTCGAAAGAACTGCTTCAGAAGTGCGTCGAAATGAAGTGCTTTGACGGATTCCAGCTCTCGACGGTCTTCGCGGTCAGTGAGATCCTCACGGCTCCGGAACAGAAAGTGGAGATCCTCCAGGCATTGCGGGAAGCCGCCGCGGCTCAGAAGATGGAAGACGGTGAGATGCTGGACCAGCTTCTGGCGCAGAAGATCGCGGAGATCGAATCAGCCGCGAAACCGGAAAACGCTGAAAAACAGCCGGAAACCGAAGCGGCCCAGGAAGCGGCCCAGGAAGCGATCGATCTGGATGCGGAAGTCTCGTCGGAGTCCACTTCATCGATGATGGAGAGTGTGTCCGCCGCAAGTGAAGCGGAAGCCTCCTCCAGTGCCGTGACGGTCTCGGTCTCGACGGCAGACACGACGGCAGACACGACGAACGCGGAGGCCGGCGCGGAGGCTGGTGTTTCTCCGGAAGCGGCTGCCGAATCTTCGGAACTTCAGATCCCGCAGGGGGCGTCGACGGAAGAGATCCAGCAGATCGTTTTGAAACAGATGGTCGACGTTCTCCAGAAAAATCCGGAAGATCCGATGGGCAAACTCATGGAAGTTCAGAAGTCGGCCGAGAAACTGGGGAATGAAGACGTGACGCAGTTTGCGGCATGGAACGTCCACTACTTCCATTTCTTCCGCGTGAAGCTGCGTCAGGCAGATCGCGATGCCGATCTCAATGCGTTGAGCGAAGATTTCGTGAAGATCGTGCGGGTGGGGACGAAGATGCGTGCCTTCCGTACGGAAACGCTGGCGAATACGGTCCAGTTCTCGATGTATTTTGCGAGTATGCTGGATGAAGCGCACACCAAAGCACTTCTGGAAGCCGTCACGGAAGCCCTGAAGAGCAGTTCGGAACCGTGGGCTCCGCAGGCTCAGGCGCAGCTTGCCGGCAAACTCACGCAGATGATGCTGCCGGGCAAGCCCCTGGTCCTTGAGGCGGAAACGCTGGACGGCAAGCCGGTCAAAATTCAGGACTTCGTCGGAAAAACGGTCCTCGTGGACGTTTGGGCGACCTGGTGCGGTCCGTGCTGCGCGGAAATTCCGAATATGCGCAAGGCGTACGACGCATTCCATGACGCGGGGTTTGAGATCATCGGATTGAGTGTCGATTCCGACCTTGAACGGCTCCGGACTTTCGTTGAAAAAGAGCAGCTTCCGTGGATCGTCGCGGTGGAAAATATTCCGGAAGGTTCCGAGATCCAGAGTTTCTCCGACCGCTACGGCATCACGGGGATCCCCACGATGTTTCTGGTCGGTGCGGATGGAAAGGTCCTTACGGTGAAGGCTCGCGGACAGCTGATGGAACTGCTCTCGGAGATCTACCCGGAAGCTGCCGCAAAAGCCGCGGAAGCCGAACGGAAAGCTGCCGAGGAGCTTGAAAAGTCGCTGCAGCTGGATGCTCCGGAGGCGGAGGCTCTTGAAAAAGCACTGGATGAGGACACTTCGTCTCAGTCCATGAGCACGACGGAAGAAGCTGCCGCAGAACAGACTCCGGCTGTTTTGGATGAGTTCTCGAAACTTCCGGGATCGGCGGGGCTGGATGCGATGCGGAACTTCCTCCTCCAGTGGGACCAGCGTGCCTACGAGGTCCAGATGGCTCTGTCGCAGATGGATGAGTCGAGTGCGTTCGCGCTGTTTCAGAAGATCATGAAAGTGCGCGGTCAGGCTGCGGACGCCGTCATTGCGGATCCGAACGCCGGTGCGGAAGATCTGAAACTTGCCGTGGAGGTGAAGTCGGGCGTCATTCTGTTTCTGAATCAGCAGACGATGGACCTTGCGCAGGCAAATGCCGATTTTGATGCGCTCGTCAAGGTGCTGGATGCCCGGAATGCGCAGGAATCGGTCGTTCAGGCGCAGGTCGCGCAGCTGATGGGGACGTCCCATTTCGCGGCGAAGATGCCCGGTCTGGAAGAAATGGAGCAGAAGCTGGATCGGCTTGCGGAGATCTGCGTTCGTGCGAAAGCGGCGAAGTGCATGGATGGCGACATGATGGGACATTTCATGCAGATGGTCGTTTATGCGAATGACGTCGGAGTCGCTCCGGAGAAGATCAACCGGACCTGTGCGGCTCTGCGCGATGCGGTCGTCGCGACGGGGGATCCCCAGCTTCTGAACACGGCAGATTTTCTGACCGGGATGGCGCGCCGTGCGACGCTTCCGGGAAAGAAAATGGAGCTGGTCGGCGTGACGCTGGATGGTCAGGAAGTCGACATTCAGAAAGACTACGCGGGGAAAGTGGTGCTCGTGGACTTCTGGGCGACGTGGTGCAATCCGTGCGTCATGGAACTCACGAATCTGGAGCGCGAATACTATGCGAAGTACCATGAAAAGGGGTTCGAGATCCTCGGATTCAGCATCGACGTGGACCGGAACCAGCTTCGCGCTTTCCTTGAACGCCGCAAGCTGCCGTGGCAGACGATCCTTCAGAAAGACGGCGCGGCAGGCTGTGAGGAACCGGTCTACTATTATGGGATCCAGGCGATCCCGTGCCTGATCCTTGTGGGACCGGACGGAAAAGTCATTCGCGAGATCCCGACGATGCGCCGGGATGAAGTTCTCGTGGAAGAGCTGAAGAAGATCTACGGCGAATGATGAAGTTTTTCTCAAAATGGGGCCGTGAGGTCTGATTTTGAGGCGGAATGGAGTGAAAGACACGAGATCTCAGATCTCGTGTTTTTCGCGCTTTAAAGAAAAGTCCTGGATCGGGACGCTGATTTTTTCCTTTGGGAGACGCGGAGTTTCTTTCATGAAGATCATTTTGACGCTTGAGCAGTTTCCTGTTTTTTGGCCGGGAGCCTACGGAAACAAAACGCAGAGTATGCCGGGGCTGGACGCATTCACTCTGGAAAGTACGGTCTTCGACCGGGCGTACAGTTCCCGTGCGGATGGGCTTGAGACGCTTTTTCAGCTTTGGGAGTCCTGCGATTTTTCGGCGGAACGGTTTGCGGGAAAGAAGGTCTTTCTTTCGGATCTGCCGGTGGATGCTCCCGATTTCTTTGATGCCGGGAAGACGGTGGACTCCGGGACATTTTTTTCGCAGGAAATTTCCAAAATGCTGGATCCTGCGGAAATGGCGGAGGCCGAAGTACACGGACTGGAGGACATTGGGCTGGTTTGGGTCCATTTTCAGAACTGGACGCTTGAAGAGCTTGATGCCTGGCTGATGAATGAGGCGGATCGGGATCGCATTTTGGCCATTCTTGGAACCAGCGGCGAGCTTCCGGACGGAGATGTGCGTCTCTATTCTTCTGAGGTCCAGCTTCCGTGGTGGATCCGTTTTTCGGAGCCGTCTTTTGCGGGAACGCGTTCCCGGGAGCTCGTGACGGACCGCGATTTCCAGAAGATACTGGATGCTGGGAATCCGGACGAAAAGTACCGGGAAGAGCTTTTGATCCTGGCGGAGAATGCACGCTGGGCACTCGTGACGGAAGAGTGGTTTTTGACGGGGTTTGAGTCGGAGTGCGGGGCTGGAAACGGTGAAGAGGAACTGGAGGATGCCCGGGAAGAAAATGCTCCGGAACTGTACTTCAAACCCTCCGATTGGTGGGACCAGAATGACGTCGCGAGCCGGTGTTTTGATGAAGTGCAGGAACTTCTGCGCCTGAGGGATCGGCTTTCCTTGAAATGAAGGCGTTTTCCGGAAATGAAGGCGTTTTCCGGAAATGAAGGCGTTTTCCGGAAATGAAGGCGTTTTCCGGAAATGAAGGCGTTTTCCGGAAATGAAGGCGTTCAGGAGTAGAGGAAACGGAAGTTTTGTGCCTGCGTCAGACGGCGAAGGATCTCTTCCTGGAGCGGGAACGTCAGCTCGAAACGGATCCCGCGCGGGGTCTCGTGGAACTCATGGACCGGTTCCAGATCCGTCCAGCCGTAGGCGCGGAAAATGACGGATTCGTTTGCGGTCTTGAGTTCACGGAGCGTCTCAAGTTCCGGAGCGGGATCCTGCGGATCATGGAAACGGTTCAGGAGTGCCGTCAGACCGCACTTCCGGCGTCGGCAGAGTTCGCTTCGCAGTTCAAAGAAGCGGAGATCCGCCAGTTTGAGTTCCGGAAGCGCGAATGTGTCGAAACAGTCGGTGGGTGAGTAGCGGAGTTCATTTCCGAGGGAACTGCTCGTTTCGCGGACCCACGTTTCATGCACGCCGGAATTAAGGACCGCCAGCAGTTCCGGTGATTCCGTCGGAAACAGGATCGCGGATTCGGAGTAGACCGCGTCCGTCGGGACCCAGACCGGTGAGAGAAATTTCGTGTGCCGTGTCTGGATGAGGAGTTTTTCCAGCCGTTTTTCCTGGATCGTTTTCATCAGAACGGGCCGTTTGTCGCCGAAATGCCACCAGCGTTCCCGATGCGCGGCTCTGCGGACATTTTGACGGACGGGCAAAACACGTTCCCGGACGATCGAAAGAGCCAGCGGGTACTCTTCCGCCTGCTCGAGCGGCAGGTCGCGGAACGAGATGACGCATCGCCGTGCCGTCATTTTCATGGGATCCGGTGCGGAGAAAATATCGTCGCCGGTAAAGTAGGGAAGGACGACTTCCCGGTACTTTTCGTCTTTTTCCCAAAGATCGCGGGCTTCCTCCATCGTGAGGATGAATCCTTTCGCCGCCAAAACGCATCCCTGGTAGCAGAGTGTCTCATTTTCTGGAAAACGATAGGATGTCTGCGTGGGATCCAGGTGCTTCAAAGACGCAAAAATGCGGGGCACGCGGATCCCGTTCAGGATGGGAACGAGCTGCGGAGAACGCGGTTTTCCTTTTGGAAAGAACAGATGGATCGCCGTGACGTGGACGGCCGCATTTCCGTGCCAGGGAAAGGAGTCGACCGAGTAGATCTCTCCGCCGCGGGCAAGAATGAGATCCAGACCGGTCTTGCGGGAATCGCCTTCTGCGATCGTGTTGGTCATGAGGAGACCGCAGACGCCTCCCGGTTTCAGAAAACGCTCGGCAAGATGAAGAAAATAGACGCTCAGGTCCGCATTTCCGCTTGCTCCGGGAAGGAATTCCTGCGTGAGGTACTGAAAGTACGCGTCGCCAAGCACTCTTCGGATCTTTCGGCCGCCGAGGTAGGGGGGATTGCCGAGGATCGCGTCGAATTTTGCGTTTTCTTCCGGGACCGGCAGTTTCAGGCTGTCGGTGCAGAGCAGATTTTCTTCAAGTGCGCGTTCCGCGGTCTCCTCATAGGGTGCGCAGAATCTTTTCAGGACCGAGCGCGAAATTTCGACTGCCTGCGCATCGATGTCGGCTCCAAAAAGGCAGTTTCTCGCGATTTTTGCCGGGATCTCCGGGTCCCAGCCATTCTGAGTGCAGAGAAATTCTGTCAGCTGGAAGCAGGTCTCCAGAAGAAAAACGCCGGCTCCCAGCGCAGGGTCAAAGATCCGAAGCTGAAGGATCTCTTCCGAATTTTTGGGCGAGCCGTCTTCCCGAAAAAGGTGTGGGCGCAGCGTTTCCTTCACGATTTTGGACGCGGTCTCCAGCGGTGTGTAGTGCATCCCGACCCGGACAGGGTGGGCAGGATCTTCTTCTTTGGACGCGGCGGTCTGTTCTTCGTAGGCGTAGCCGATCTGAGCCAGCTCTCTGCGCAGCTCTCCGAGACGTTCCAGTTCGGAAGAAACGTCTTTTTTTTCAGAGGAAACGGCAGACTTTTTCGAAAGATCGGCGTTGGGGTCCATGGATGCCTCACACTTTATCGCGGAAGATGAAAAACACGGCTCCCAGAATGCAGAGCGCAGCCCAGAGGTAGTTCCACGTCAGCGGTTTGTGCATATAGAAAAGCACGAACGGCACGAAAACGCTCAGGCTGATGACTTCCTGAAGGATCTTCAGCTGCGGAAGCGTCAGAAAACCGTTTCCGAGCCGATTCGCCGGCACCATGAGCGAGTATTCAAACAGTGCGATGCACCAGGAAAGCAGGACCACCTGCCAAAGCGGGGAATTCGCATGATTTTTCAGGTGCGCGTACCAGGCAAACGACATGAAGGTATTCGAGCAGATGAGCAGAAAAACGACCAGGTAAAATTTCATGATGGTGTCCTGAATTGGATTCGCTAAAATACCGGACTGCAAAGGAACCGGGGGACGAATGGTCCCGTTCCTCTGCAGTTCATGGTGTAGAAATGTGTGGGGATCAGTAGGCTTTCGCCATCTTGACGACCGCCTTGCAGATCTTGTCCGCCTCTTTCTTTGTCGGAGCCTCCGCAAAGATCCGGACGATCGGTTCCGTATTGCTCGGCCGGACCAGAAGCCAGCTGTTTTCCCACGTCAGGCGCAGACCGTCCTGTTCGTCCGTCTCGGCATCCGGGTATTTGGCGCGGATCTCATCGTAAAGAGGCTCGAGGCAGTTTCGCGGGAGATCCGCTTTTGCTTTCGCCAGATAGTATTGCGGGAGTTCAGCAGCCAGCCCGCTCACTTTTTTGCCCGTTTTCGCCATCAGGTCCAGCACGAGAGCCATTCCGAGGAAGCTGTCCCGCACGAAACCGACTTTCGGATGGATCGGTCCGCCGTTGCCTTCACCGCCGAAAAGGGCGCCGACTTCCAGCATTTTGTCGACGACGTTCGCTTCTCCGACCGCACTCATGAAGTATTTCGCGCCGAATCGGGCCGCAATGTCGCGGGTCATCATACTGGTGGAGCAGTTCGTCACGACGGGGCCTTTTTTCCCGTTCTGGAAGAGATCGAGCGCACAGAGCGCCACCGTGCATTCCTCTCCGATGTACGTTCCGTCTTCCGCCAAAATCGCGAGCCGGTCGGCATCCGGATCCTGGCAGAATCCGACGTCCGCCTGATTTTTCGTCATGAGCGGGCAGATGGTCTTCAGGTTTTCTTCCGTCGGTTCCGGCGTGTGCGCGAATTTTCCGTCCGGTTTCTCTTTGGGATCCGTAAAGGTCAGCGTGCAGCCCAGCGCCTTCATCAGGACCGGCGCAAGGACGCTTCCCGCCCCATGATTGGAGTCCAGCAGAACATGAAATTTCTGCTTCTTGATCGCTTTCGTATCCACCAGTTTCAAAATCGCGTCAATGTGCGGTTTCTGAAAAACGGCGGGTTTGGGGAGCTGCGGGACTTCTTCCTGGATCTCTTCCTCACCTTCCGCTTCCGTCTTCGCCTCGAACTCGGAATTGATGACGAACTCCTCTTCCTTCAGGGTCCTGTAGAAGCGTTTGACCCGCTCGCCGCTCTCTTTCGGAATGACGCGCCCTTCCTCATTGAAGAGCTTCAGACCATTCCACGGCTCCGGATTATGGCTTGCGGTGATCATGACGCCGGCCGGTGCTCCCAGATGACGGATCATGAGACCCAGAGTCGGTGTCGCTGCGGTCCCGATGTTCAGGACCTTCACGCCGGCTGCGCGAAAACCGCGTTCGACCTCTTCCGCGATCCAGAGTCCGCTTTCCCGTCCGTCCGATGCGATCAGGACGGTCTTTCCTTCCATTCCGCCCGTTTCACGATACTTGAAACGCAGAAATTCCGCAAATGCGAAAATATAGCACTGCACGACTTCCGGCGTCAGAGCGTAACCGGTCTGTCCGCGAAGTCCAGAAACAGAAATGATCAAAGGGGCGGTTTTCTTTTCTTTCATATTTTTATTCCATATTTTACGGAAAAGGAAGAAAACGGGGAAACTGTCGGATAAAAAATTGGGATAAAAATCAAGACGTGCTTTCAGTATTTCAGCCTGCAAGGGAACTTAGCAACCCGTCGTATTCGGTCTTTCACCTGCCGTCGGTGCGTCAGCACACCCGATCGGGGCGCAGGGAACCTGTTCCGAAATGAAACTGCAAAAAGCCGGAAATAATGAAAGCACGTCACTTGGATGGTTTGATCTTTTTTTGCGGTCTTTCACCGCTCTGAAACCAACAAACAGTTACGTTTCTCTGAACGATCAATAAATAGTCAGGTTTTTGAAAATCTCCTGGGGTCAAAGGCACAAAACTGGAAAAACCGATTTTCTGCCGGGATGCGATCTTTCAGCACCCCCTGAAACCAGGACCGGAACGGATTCGTTGGATTTTCATGCAGGACTCCTTTCGGGAACTGACACTCGGAAACGGATTCCGGGATACTCAAACTTTCCCAGGCAGCATCGGCAGCCTCCTTCAATGCCTGAGAGTCAGGATCCAACCCAAATTTTCAGGAACGACTAATTATCGGGGAGCCTTTCTTCTTCCCCAACGGACCGGACACTTCCAGTCAATTTTCCTGCGAAGTCAAATAAATCGCCGGATCTCCCGTGCGTGAAAGATATGGTGCAGGAAAATGAAGGGTGCCTCGGTTCGGACCTCAAACTCTGATGGAATGGCCGAACGATCCTTCACCATGCCGCAATTGGGGCGTTTTTTCCACTGCGCCGTTTGTTTGGACCGCGCCCGGGATGGGCCCGAGATCCCTGCGGGGAAACATTCGACCCGAAATGGGACCTCCGGCGTTCGTGGACATCTGAGGATCTTGCGATCGGACGGAACCTATCCATCTATTTGTCGTTTCTATTGTTTTTATCGTCGGAAAACTTTTAGACTCTCTTCTTTTTTTTCATGAAAAAAGAAAAAAATCTTCTTTCTTCCTCCGACAAGAAACAGTCGTCAACATTTTGCCTGTTTTACCGATCATGTTCATTTTGATCCTTTCAAAAGAATGGACCGCCCAACATGCCTCCTGTCGACACATACAGTATTGCACAATTCTGCCAAAAAGTCAAATCCTAAACTTCGAAATTTGGAGATTTTTCCTGAATTTTTTAAAATTTTTGCCGAAATGTACCCAAATGAAACGAAAAAATGAATTTTAAGCCGTTTCGGAACGCCAGATCCATGTTTTTTTGTTGAAAAACCGGGGGATCTTAAGATGCGTCTTCCCCCCCTTGACTTTCAGACGCCGAGCTGGTATATTGGGGACAGTGTTTGGAATATGCCGGATCTTTTCCGGACCTGCCCAATTTTAAAATTCATTCCGACTTTTGGGGATCTGTTTTGAGGCAAACGATGAAACGAATTTTTTTCATGGCTCCATTGGAGATGGTTTTTTCATTCCTGCTTTTTCTTCTGATGCTTTCCGTTTCTGCGGTCTCGGCACAGGAAACAGCCGGCGGACAGCGTTTCGTTTACGGGCTGGCACAGTATGAGCAGAAAGTCGTTCTGGAATTCGCGTCTCCCGAGGAGGCGCAGGCTGCGGAACTCACGAAACTGGAAATGCCGGTCGGCAAGACGCTCGCAGTGAGCGGACGATGGGATGATTCCAGCGGCGAGCACTTTTTCATGTCGAAGACCATGGCGGAAAATGGATGGAAAGGGACGTTTTTTCTCAATAAATGCGATGAGAATTACGTCCAAAAGATCGTTTCGCAGATCATCGCGGACGGAAACTCCATCGGAGTGCATACCCTGCGGCATCCGCATCTTGAGCAGGTCGTGCCGAACCGGATGTTTGAAGAGATCCTGGGGAACCGGATCGATCTGGAATGCAAAACGGATCTGTGTGCTTCGACGTTTACGTTCCCGTTTGGACTGGGACGCGATACGGAAGCGTCGCTGACTACTGCGGCGGAACAGGGGATCGCTCTGAAACGCTGCGGCCTGCTCGGCGGGCCGGAGACGATCAACATGGCGGAGCGAATGGGACTGAAGCCGGAAGAATTCGTTTCTCCGTACCGTTTCGTGGCGGATGACCGAAACCCGAATCTGGAGACGTTTGAAAAAGGGTGGAAAAACGGCATCGCGCAGATCGAAGCAGGCCGTTCGACCGTGGGACCGTACATGGCGCTGGGGACGCATTCCTGGCAGAGACACACGCACAAGGACGGCTTTGAGCGTCTGAGCCGAATTTTGGCGACACAGTCGGGAAAAAACGAGATCTGGTACTGCACGTGCAATGAATTCACGGCATGGCGTCTGAATTACGTCTGGGCGCAGGTCTGCGGGAAGAAAGTGGATGGGAACCGGGCGGAATTCACGATCCGAAGATTTGAGCCGCAGGAACTCGGCGCAGTCGTCGATCTTGGTCTGAAGGCCGTGCCGACGCCGAAAAAAGCAGAATGCGCGTGCGGAAAAACGCTCCGCGTTTCCGAAGACGGAGGCTTCATGCTTCCGAATGCCGCAGAGCAGGAACTTCCGAAGAGGATCGACCGGATCGACAATCCGGCGAATGCACCGGCAGATCAGGCTGCGGAAAGTGCGGAATTTCCCGGTTTGCGGATCGGAGCGCAGATGGATATGGAGAAGAATGTCCTGACGGTCTTCATCGCGAACGAGAGCGGCAAAACGCTCACGGACGTCAAAGGCCAGGTCCGCCTCCCGCTGAAATGGAAAGGCGGGAAACCGAACTGGTTCGTCGAAAAGATCGAGTCGGGAAGCCAGGTCCTTTTGACGCTCGATCCGGGCGAGATGGAGACGGACGCGCGTTTCGGAACGTACGATCTCCTGATCGATGTGCAGTGCGATTTCCGTCTGGACGGTCAGACCGGGCGCATTCACAGTACGGTGACGGTCGCTCAGCCGGCTCCGTAAAGGGAACCGCGGGCGTTCCGATGACAGGAAAACGAAAAAGCACGAGTCAGACCGGCTCGTGCTTTTTTCTGCATTTCTATCGCGTTTTACGCAGGGTCAGTTTTCGTGTTCTTCGCAGCCGCAGCCGCAGTTTTTCGGTTCAAGACCCGGCCAGATGTGCCCCATTTTCTCGACTTTCGTCCGAATGTAGGCTTCATTGAACGGATTGATCTCTCCCAGAATGCGGACCTGCTCCGTGACGGTCAGATCGAAACTGTTGTAGATGAACGCGTCGACCTTCTTCGGATTGTTCGTCAGCAGACGCATGTGCGTGATCCCGAGATCTTTCAGGATCTGAAGTCCCACGCCATAGTCGCGGCTGTCCGCACGATGTCCGAGTGCCAGATTGGCCTCCACCGTGTCGAGCCCCTGCTCCTGCAGTTTGTACGCCTTGATCTTCTCAGCCAGCCCGATGCCGCGGCCTTCCTGCGGGAGGTAGATCAGGTATCCGTAGCCGTCTTCTTTCATTCTTTCCAGCGATTTGATCAGCTGGTCCCCGCAATCGCAGCGCAGCGATCCGAGCAGGTCGCCGGTGAAACAGGAAGAGTGCATCCGGACGAGCGGATTTTCCGCGATCTCCGGGTTTTTCGCAGTTTCTTTCGATCCGATCTGAATGACGACCGGCTCCATGCTCTCGTACTTGACGCCGTAAGCGTAAATGTGGCCCGGTCCATACTTCGTCGGAAGGTTGGCGTCGGCGATGCGGTAGATGAGCTTTTCGCGGGAACGGCGGTAGCGGATGAGTTCTTCGATCGTCGAGTATTTCAGGTCAAACCGGTGCGCGATCTCGACCAGTTCATCCCGCGTCGCACGATTTCCAGATTCGTTGAGGATCTCGCAGCAGACTGCCGTCGGAGTCAATCCCGCGATCTTCATCAGGTCCACCGAGGCTTCTGTGTGGCCGGCACGGCGCAGAACACCGCCTTCTTTTGCGATGAGCGGGTAAATGTGTCCGGGACGGGTAAAGTCGGAAACCTTGGAATTCGGGTTGGAAAGTGCCTTGATGGCGACGGCCCGTTCCTGTGCCGTGATCCCGGTCTTCGCCGTGATGTGATCCACCGCGACCGTGAACTGGGTGGAAAGCGGTGCCGTATTTTCACGGACCATCGGTTCCAGTTCCAAACGCTTGCAGTCGTCCGGAAGCATCGGTACACAGACGAGTCCGCGTCCGTGCGTAATGCAGAAATTCACCAGCTCCGGAGTCGCAAACTGAGCGGCAAAAATGAAGTCGCCTTCATTCTCGCGTTCTTCATCATCCATCATGATGACGATCTCACCTTTGGCCAATGCGGCCGCCGTTTCGTCGATTGTTGAAAATTTCATGATTTTTTTCATGGAATGCTAAAAAAAGGAACTGCACCATCATTCTTTCGGGCAGCAGAACGGAATATTCCCTTCATTCTACCATAAATTGAAAAAATTTCAAGAAGGGTGGGGAAAATTTCAGGCCCGCCAAACTATTTTTTGTTCCGAAGCCACTCGCTCACCACCCAGCCGACTCGTGCCGCGGAGAGCGGGGAGCATTTGTCCGGCGTGTCTTCGTGAGTGTGCCAGAATTCGTAGTCCAGATCGATGATGTCCACGACCGGGATCTTGCCGAACTCGTAGAGGTACAGATGGTCATCCGTGATGAATGTGCCGATCTGCGGGACGAACTCACGCACGCCGAGCTGTTTCGCCGTGTTCCAGATCTCGCTCTGGATCATGCGGATCCGCTGATTTTTGAAGGAAAAAGCTTCCTTCATCAGAAGAACATCATGCTGCGTGACGAGATCCAGAAGAACGCCCGCAGTGTACGTAAATCCGCGTTTTGCCGGACTTTGAGAGGCATAGACCCGCCCGAAATATTCGGATCCCCAGCAGAATCGTTCGTTGGGAAGAAGCTGACGGCTGGGCCGGAACATGAATTCCTCGGCATCGAGCATCACGATGTCTACGCCGTAGCGGGTCTGCTCTTCTGCCAGAATTTCCGGAAGCTCCTTCGCCAGGACCATCAGAATGCCGATCCCGCCCGCATTGTCTTCGGCACCGACGAACGGAAGGTTCTGCATATGGATCGGATCTGCGGTCGGGATCGGGAGCGTGTCGTAGTGGGCGCAGAAAAGGATCCGCTCTTTCCGTTCCGGCCTCCAGCGGAAAATGAGATTCAGACCGTCGACTTTTTGAGTCGGACTTCCAGGGTACGGGAACCGAAATGCCTGCTTTTGTACTTCTGCTCCGCATTGCGTGAAGTGGCGGATCAGGTATTCCTGCTGCTTTTTCATCCCCTCAGACCCGGACGGGCGCGGACCCATGGCGCAGAGTTCCGTCAGGTACTGATGTGCGAGCTGACCGTCAAACGGGATCTCTTCCAGCGGGCGTTCTGCCGGGATCGCCGGTTTTTCGACTTCACGCTCTTCTTTACTCTCTTCCGAAGGACCCCCTTCCAAAGAACCGGAGACGGCATCTGTCCGGACGGTTTCCGCCTCACGGGAATTTTCAGACGTGCTCCAAGTGGAAAAACCGTTTCCTGAACCCGGAGCCGTTCCGGAAAACGGCATGAATGCAGGAAGCAGGAATCCGGCCAAAAGTCCGAGCGGAAGCAGGATGAAGCACAAAAGTTTCTTTTTCATGGGATGGCCTCTTGAGGAAAACGACAGGAACGGCTGCTCTGCTTTGCCGGGGAGTCGGGAAATCTTCTACGCCTCGGACCGGTCGGCAAGGTACCGAAGGATCTGCACGAGAATGATCCCCGTGAACATGCACCCGAAAGTATACATCGCGCAGCAGAGTGCGACTTCCGGCTGCGTCTTGAAGTAAATGCCCGCCAGCATGACGCCGAGTCCTGCATTCTGCATCCCGATTTCCACCATGAGTGCGCGTGCTTTCCGCATATCGAGCTTCATGAGTTTCGCAGCCAAAAATCCGGCTGTGTAGCCTCCAAAGTTTACGAGAAGCATCGGAGCGAGCATCTGCATCGGGAAACTTTTGCCGCGATTGCCCGCCACCGCGCACGCGATGATCAGAATGATGACCAGATTCGCGGTGATCTCGCCGAAATTCTGCGCGAAACGGTTCCACCGTGCCGATATTCTCGCCAGAGAGAAACCGAGACCGACCGGAAGGACGACGGTGAGCAGAAGCGTTTTCGCCATATCGATGACGACCTGACCGTTGAAGTAGCTCTGATTCGCGCTGTCCGTGCAGCCGAAGTACGTTCCGAGGATCGCGATCGCGAGGTAAAGCGTCATTGGCACGATGAACGGAGAAAGAAGCGTCGCGGAGGTCGTCAGACCTACCGAGTAACTGACGTTGCCCCGTGCGATCATCGTGAGCATATTCGACGCCATCGCTCCCGGTACGCACCCGACGAGCATCATGCCGATGAAGTACGGACCCTCAAGCCCGAAAATGCACGATGCGAGAAACGCCAGAAGCGGCATGGAAAGGTACTGCGCACACGTTCCTCCCGCGACCTGCGGCCACTGTTTGGCGACGGAACGCAGTTCGTCGACCGGAAGAAGCGAGCCGATCATCAGCATCGTCAGCGCGATGTAGATCTCCGCCATGCTGATCTTGAAGATCCCGCAGTCGATCGACGGCTGGATAAACGGATCGAAACCCAGTCCGAAATTGGGCCAGTACCATGCCAGGACACACGTGAGCGTGAGCCAGATGATGAGAAATTTGGTCAGGAGCTTGCGAAACATGATTCATGGACCGGCGGTTTTCCGTGAACTCCTTCCGTTCTGCGTGAAGTCACTTTGCTGCCGGGTGAAAAAGGGAAAATGGTGAAAATGGGAAAATGAAATGGACCTGAATTTTAAAATTCACGAAACGAAAACGGGACCCGCTCCGAAAAAGAGGCCGGGTCCCGTTCGAAAAAGGATCAGAGTTCCGACGGAGCCTTCGCGCCGGTCTGGAATGCCGTGATGTTCAGGTCGATGAACTTCGGTTTGACGCATTCGCGGATCGCCTGCTCCCAGATCTCGGGCGTGAGGTTTTCGAGTTTGGTCGAAAGGGCGCCGAGGAGCACGACGTTCGCGCACTTCGGATTTCCAAGTTCCTGCGCGATGCGGTTCGCGTCGAGGTAGACGAGGTGCTTGAAGGACTGCTTCAGGATCTCTTTCGCGTTTTCCGGATAGACCGCGCTTCCGGAAGAGACCGTCGTCGGGATGATGACCTGACTGTTCACGACGGCAAGACCGTCCGGAGAAAGGAAGTCGGCGTAGCGGAGCGCTTCGATACGCTCGAGCGACATCAGAACGGTCGCCTCACCCTTGGAGACGAGCGGACTGAAGACTTTTTCGCCGTAGCGGATCTGTCCGATGACCGACCCTCCGCGCTGGGCCATGCCGTGCACTTCGTTAGTCTTCACGTCGAAACCGGCAAACCCTGCGGCCTTCGCAAGAATTTCACTCGCGAGCAGGATCCCCTGACCGCCGACACCGGCGAGAACGATACTGGTAGTTTTGTTCATGGTTTTTCTTTAAAAATATTCAAAGGAATTTTTTGTTCGGGAGATCTCACTCGCTGATCGCGCCGAATTTGCAGACCTGATTGCACAGGGAGCAGCCGTTGCAGGAAAGCGGGTTGATCGTCGGTTTGTTTTTGTCCGTGCACTCGATCGCCGGGCAGCCGGTCTTCACGCAGACGCGGCAGTTTTTGCACTTTTCCGGGTCGATGCTCCGCACGTTCCCGACGCGCTCTTTCATGATCAGAACGCACGGGCTTTTCGAGATCAGGAGCCACGGTTCGTCCGATTCCGTCGATTTCTTCAGGATCGCTGTGGTTTCCTCGAAGTTGAGCGGGTCGAATTCCGCGATATTCTTCATCCCGCACGCTTTTCCGATCGCCGCAATGTCCGCCGCGTCGGAGGCTTCACCCATGAGCGTCTGGCCCGTGCCGGGATTGTCCTGGTGTCCGGTCATGGCGGTGATCCGGTTATCCAGCACGATGACCGTGCAGTTCGCTTTGTTCCACGCGATGTTCAGCAGCCCCGTGATCCCGGAGTGGAAGAACGTCGAGTCGCCCAGAACGCCGACGACCTTGCGTTTCTGACCGCTCTGCGCCATACCGTGCGCCATGGAGAAACCGGTCCCCATGCAGATGATCGTATCCAGCGCGCTCAACGGAGGCTGAACGCCGAGCGAATAGCATCCGATGTCGCCGACGACGTCCACATCGAATTTTTTCAGCGCGTAGAAGATCCCGCGGTGCGGACAGCCGGCACAGAGCGTCGGCGGACGGTTCGGAAGCGGAGCGTCGGCCATATTTTGGCAGCTCGCGCACGGCTGGTACTCGGTCCCTTCCATTTTCGCTTTGGAGGCACGCAGCACATCGGCGGAAAGTTCCCCGATATTCGGGACGTATTTCTTCCCTTCGCACGCGATACCAGCCGCTTTCATGTTCACTTCGGTGAAGTCTTCCACTTCTTCCACGACCAGGACTTTTTCCACACTGTCGGCAAATTCGCGGATCAGTTTTTCCGGAAGCGGCCACGCGCAGCCAAGTTTCAGGACGGAGGCTTCCGGGAAGACTTCCTTCACGTACTGGTACGCGATCCCTTCCGTCACGATACCGAGTTTTTCCGAGCCTTTTTCGATCCGGTTGATGCCCCATTTGTCCGAGTTGTCCGCCTGGATCTGCTGAAGGCGTTCCTCGACGACGAGACGGCGCTGACGGGCGAACGCCGGGATCAGCACGCAGTTTTTCGGGTCTTTCTGGAAACCGATCTCGCGGTCCGGCATCTGACGCTCACCCAGCTCGACGAGCGAACGGCTGTGGCTCACGCGCGTGGATGTACGCAGAATGACCGGGGTCCGGTACGTTTCCGAGATCTCAAACGCTTTCTTGAGAAAATCACGGGCTTCGGCTGAATCCGCAGGTTCGAGCACCGGGACTTTCGCCAGCCGGGCGTAGTGGCGGGAATCCTGCTCGTTCTGCGAGGAGTGCATTCCGGGGTCGTCTGCGACGATGACCACCAGCGCACCGGGCGTTCCGGTATACGCGATGGAGAGGAGCGGGTCGGCAGCCACGTTCAGACCGACGTGCTTCATCGTGACGCACGCACGCGCACCGGCCATGGCGGCTCCGGCGGCGACTTCGAGAGCGACCTTTTCATTCGGCGCCCATTCGCAGCGGAACGCATCTTTGTAGTGTTTCGCGCAGTTTTCCAAAATCTCGGTGGACGGCGTGCCGGGGTATCCGACCGCGAGGGTGACGCCGCCTTCGTACATGCCGCGGGCGAGCGCTTCGTTTCCTGAAAGTAATTGCTTCATGGGTTTTCCTGAATAGTGGATTTGAAAGAAGGAAGACTCCCCTTCTGTCGATGATAAATTTCCCTTGGTTTAATTATAGTCGGATTTTCAGTTTCGGCAAGGGGGAATCTTTACTGTTTGGCAGAGTTTTCAGTACTTTTTTGGAGATGGTCTGCCGTTTGAAACAAAGAGTGTGAAAATAGGATATTTGGAAAGAACTTGCGGCCGTTTTTTTCTTTTTGGGAAAATTTTTCCCTGAATTTCAGCGAAATATGAGATTTTGGGAGTATACTGTAAGAGGAAATGTATTGGAAATGTATTGGAAATGCGTTTTCGTTGTGGTCGGTATCTAGCCAGGGAAAATAAAAGATGAAAAAACGTGAATTTTATCGGAATACTGTCCTGACTGCCTGCGCTGCGGCGCTGGTTCCGCTGACGGCTGCGGAGGCGGAGACCGTGACGCTGCTCCAGACTCAGCCGTCCGGGCGTTCATGGAACACGGCATCGGACTGGAGTGACGGAAAAGCTCCGTCTTCCGCGAATGATTATCTCGTGGAAGGTCTCCAGCTGCGCTCGCCGGAGAATGATGCGGCCGTGACCGCGAACACTTTTGCCGGAAATTCCCTGACGATCCGCGGAGCCAATGCCCAGCTGATCATGAAGGGGAATCTGCTGGTTTCCGATCTGATTTTGGACGGCGCGAAACTGCGGAACGGCAAAACGCCGAATGCGACGATCACGCTGGATGGAAACCTTCGGATCATCGGCACTTCGCAGGGACAGCTCGTTTCCTATGAAGGAAGCAGCACTTCCAAAGACCAGGCGGACAGCCGGAGTCTGAGAGTGGAGGCAAAGATCTCCGGAGCCGCGGATTCCAGCCTGCTCGCGGAGTCCGCGTCGACCGGGAAGATCTGGTTCCTGAACAGCGGGAACGATTTCGCCGGCACGCTGACGGTGGGAGCGGATACGGACCTCTGGCTCTACGAGACGGCCGGAAGTACGAAAAATGCCGGAACGCTGGGGGCGGATCAGGTCAAGCTCGTCACCTCGCAGACCGCGAAAGTCTACACGGCGGAAGATCTCACGGTCGGGACCTGGACGGCCGCATGGCAGAGTACCTCCGGCGTCAAAACGCAGCTCATGCCGAACGCCGTCACCGTCACGAACGCCTGGGAACAGAACGCACTGCGCATCGCGGGGATCGACGCTCCCATCGGAACGACGGTCACCTCGACCATTTCGGACCGCGCGCCGAATACGTACTTCATCAAAGCGGGGGCGGATGTGAAGGATTCCGTCGGCTGGGACAATATCTCGTATTGGGTCACGGGGAGCGCGGACGGTGTGGCGGCACAGTACATTCCCACGGTGGGCGACACCATTCATCTGACTGCAAAAATACGCGGTTTCCTGAAAAAAGACTCCGGACCGGTAGAATATATGCTGGCAAAAGTGTATCTGGACAACGGCGGCTCCTTCCTGATGAAGAACCCCCAAAATGTGCTCTGCGTTCCGGATATGATCCTCAACGGCGGCGCACTGTACAACGGATCCTCGGACAACACGGCGACCGTTTTGGACGGGCATATTTACGTGCAGGCAGAGAGCAGTTTCTATGCGGAACCGGAACGGACGATCGAACTGCGTGCGGTTTTGGAAGATTCTCCCTCCGGGACGGCGAACCTCCATGTGAAGCAGGACCGCGGAAGCTCGAATGCCGCGTACAAAAAGTCGACGAAACCGACGCTCCTTCTGACGGCGGACAATTCCGGGTTGAGCGGCTCGTTCATCATGGAACGCTCCACGTGGCTCAAAACGACGGCAGACGGTGCGCTGGGGACCGGCGGTTTCACCATGAACGGCGAAGGACAGGTCCAGCTCGGCGGCGTGCAGTCGGTGAAGGCCGTCGCGATCGCGAACAGCGGTTCAACGGCGCTCAATACGCTGGAGATCTCCGACTCCCTGACGGCTGAGACGGTGGACATTACCGGAAAATCGACCCTCGTGAAGGGGACCGGGACGCTCACGGCAGACCGGATCAGCATTTTCCCGTCGGCGGGATACACGAAGGAAGGATCCACCGCGGACGTGACGTTCGAGAACGGTTTCTCGACCGGAGAACTCCGTCTGCGCGCAGCGAACGTCGTCGTTTCCGGCGGTGATGTCGTCATCGGTTCCGATGCCCGCGACACGTCGCTTTCCGTGCCGTATGTGGACTCGGCGTACAATTCGGAATTGACTCCGCAGACGTTCTACAAAACGGCTCTGGACCTTTCCGGGGCGGATTCCGCGGTCATTAAGGTGAAGCGTTTCGAGATCGCGACGATCGCCGGCGGAAATGACGTTGCGCCGCAGGGAACCGTCCGGCTCGCGCCGAATTCCACGGTCATCGCGGATACGCTGTCGATGGCCTCTTCGGATAATGTCGGACTTCAGAACCAGACGAACGCGCTTTACCTTAGTTCGGAGGAGACGACGCTCGCGGTCGATACGATGTACATCGCCGGCGGGAAATACTATTCCGCGGACGGTTCTGAAAAGACCGGCACGAAAGGCATCGCGCTCATTCAGGCGGCGGAAGGCGGGAAGCTGACCCTCACCGACACTGCCGGAACGGGGGGCGCGGATCTCTATCTCGGCTGGGCGCCGATCTCCACGGGCGGCGGTTCGGACGGAACGGTGGATCTGCGCGGCGTGACGGACGATTCCGTCATGAAGTTTGGACTCATCGACATGGCGCGGAAAAACAGTCTGGCCGGACACGCCAAAGCGGCTTTCTCGATGGATGCCGGGACGGTGACGGCAGAGAAAATGGTCCTCGGCACGCATGAAGGCGGGAACGGTGCCGTGACGGTGACGGTCGATCTTGAGGGCGGAATGCTCGATGTGAAGACGATCCAGCGCGGGACCAGCACGGGAAAAGAGACCGTGAACTTCAATTTCACCGGCGGGACGCTCAAAACGGACCAGTGGGGGACGGAAACCATGCCGATGGACCTCGTGCAGAACGGCGGGATCCTGACCCCCTCCGGAAATTCGCTGACGGTCTACGGTGACTATCAGCAGAATGATGGACTTCTGATGCTCGATGTCGGCACGCAGACCATGACGGTCTACGGCGGCGCCGCCATGACGCAGCTTGGGCTGGATCTGGCAGACGGGAGCGTGTTCGACGATTCCATGATCTACGAGCTGATCCGGATCGAAAATGCGGACGACTTCCATGCCGGGGCTTTGGAGCTGAAACTTTCCGACTCCCTGAGCGGATACGAAATTTCCGCGGCCGTCATGGGAGATTTTGTGGTCGTGGGGAATGCGGGGCTGATCGCGAGTACCGTCCCGGAACCGTCGGCATGGATGCTGCTCGTGCTGGGGACGGCTGGCGTGGGACTTCTGCGCAGACGCGCTTCCCGCAGAACGGCGTGAAAAGCTGAAAAAAGACACCGTGAATAAAAAAGCCGGGAGCGTGAAGGTCCCGGCCTTTTTTGTGTAGGGAATGAGAAACGGGGATCACTCCGGAATGCTGGCTTTTTCTCCGTCGCGGCGGTCCCCAAGACGATTGTGGATCTCCGGCGTGATCTCGTAGGAGATACGCTGCGCGGAACCATCGCACATCGCCATGCCGAAGCCGGCGGAGTGGGTGCTTCCGAATGCGTGTTTCGGCGTATCGTATCCTTCGCGGTCCTGGTCAGGCATCTGATTCTGCGAGGATTTGCTCACGCAGGTCGTGCGGAGCGTGTCGTTCACGGCACCGAAAAATGCGCCTTCATTATCCGAATCGTTCTTTCCCGTATCGTAGTCGTTCGACATGAGGTACTTCTCGCCGAGGAGGTACGTATTGCTCGTTCCGTCCTTGATCTGCTGCATCGTGACTTTACTGCATCGGTAAATGACGCCCGATTCGGGGGAATCGCCGCAGTTGAAGTCCTGCGCCTCCGCGTAGGTCGCGGGAGTGAATTTCACGGCATTCGTTTCCGTTTTCCGGCTTCCGAAGTTCCCTGCGTAGTCGATCTTGGCGACTTCTGTGAGAGTCGGAGACGGCGTGCAGTTGTAGAGTGAGGAATGGTTCGTTCCGTGGGCGAACGGGTAGAGTTTGGCCGCACGGCGTGAGGGGCAGATGAAGACGCTCAGCGGCGTTTCGACACAGACGCGGGCACCCTGCTTTTTCGCGGCGTTCGGGGTGTTGGTCTTGTCGCCGTTGGAGCCGGACTGGTAAAGTGCTTCCTGTTCCAGAAACGGCAGGAGCGAGAACGCCCAGCCGCCGGGCTGATCCGGTCCCAGACCCCAGTCGGCATCCCCGACGACACGCCAGTGCCAGCCGCCGGAAGGGTAGGTCTTGGCGGTGTCCACGTGATTCAGTGATGCCAGACCCATCTGCTTCAGGTTGTTGTTGCACTGAAGGAGCCGGGCGGATTCGCGTGCCTGCTGAACGGCGGGAAGGAGAAGACCGACGAGCATCCCGATGATGGCGATGACGACGAGCAGCTCAACGAGCGTAAATCCTTTTTTCATTTCAAAAGTCCTTTTAGAGAGAAGTGGAAATGGCGGGAAATAAAACGCGGTATCGCAAAAAACGGTACCGCGTTACGTTTGGGGAAAGGTTCGGCTTTACGCCGTTTTTCGATCTCTTCTGCGGATGCCGAGCAGCATCCCGGTCCCGATGACCAGAAGTGCCCAGGCGGAAGGCTCCGGAACGAGCGTCATGTCGGAGCGGAATGACAGGACGCCGTCTGCGGAAACTTCCCACACCGTGGTGGCTTCATCCGCGGAGGAGAGGATCGACTCGAAAACGAATCGGTCATTTTCACCGCCGCTTTCGAAGATCTCGAACATCATGCCCTCTTCCGGAAGCGAGTCGATGTTGATGAACAGTTCACCTCCGGAAATGTCGAACGCCTGCGCCGCGACTTTGTCGTAGGTGTAGTTCCCCTGGTCATCCTTGAGGATGTCGATGACCAGACGTCCGTCCATCTGCTTCAGCGCACCTTCGATGCTCATGGTGCCGACGAGACCCTTCTGGTATTTCTCGAAGTAATTCTCGCCGTCCTTCAGGGAATCGTAGCGTTCCTGCGTCAGGTAGTTCGGCGCGATCTCGATCGTACCGCCATTGTTGGTCAGGCCGCCCCTGGTGATCTGCTGCGTCACGAGCGTACCGCCGGT
>JAGBAA010000126.1 GCA_017939795.1 Thermoguttaceae bacterium | reverse complement strand
TTATCTTTTCAAAGATCAGCCAGCCTCTTGAGACTTGACTTTTCCTTAAGTGTCATTGCTTTCACTTAAGATGCGAGATAATATACCACAATCCCGATTTCCTTCAAGGGGGGTCCCCTTAAATTTTTCCATTTTTCTCAAGATCACCACCCCAAAACACTCACTTCATCCCGTATTTTACCGACTCAAACGCACTTCGGAAATTTTTCACAAACCTTCCATATTTTATTCTTTCCCCCATCTTTTTCTCTTTTTTCTCTCTTAAATGTTCCTAAAACTGCATTTTGGCCTTGCACTCTTCGTCATTTTTTGCTATTTTTTATTGACTGTTTGTGCAGAATATTTCCAAAGGGCCATTTAAAATATGAAACGTACACTTCCATCTTGTTTCGCACGTTATTTTGACTGCAGCAGGGGAGATCTCCTGTTTTCTGCGGCATTTCTTGCACTTTTCAGTGTCTCTCTTTCGGGATGCAGCTCATTCACCGCTAATAATTACAATGCGGAAGGAGTCCGAATGCTTGCTCAACACCGAACGGAAGATGCCCTTAACTGTTTCGAAAAAGCAAAGAATGCCGATCCGTCAAGTCCGGATGCTTACTACAATAGCGGCGTCGTTTATCATAAACGTGCGATCGAGACGGGACATGAACATGATTTTCAGATGGCCAAGTACTGCTACGAACTTTGTCTCCAGCGGTCTCCGAATCACGTGGAATGCAATCGTTCCCTCGCGACGCTCTACTGCGATATCGGACAGAACGAGTATGCCTTCCGTCTTGTAGAAGAATGGGTCGCACGTGTCCCGAACTCTGCGGAACCGCGCATCGAGCTTGCACGCCTTTACGATGAACACAAGCAGCTCGGAAAAGCGCGTGACTGTTTGAGCGATGCCGTCGCGATCGATAATCGGAACCTTCGTGCATACACGGCACTCGGTCACGTTCGCGAACGCATGGGAGACACGGAAAATGCGATCGCAGCCTACGAACATGCACTTGCACTGAACCCCTACCAGCCTGAAGTCCAGAACCGGGTCGCCGCACTGCGCTATTCAGACACGCTCCCGACAATTCCATCGGCTTCCCCCACCTCTCCCGGACGTGAAAGCAATATGGATCCGGGCAACAAGGAAATGCTGGCTACTGAACCTAAGGAAGGAACAACGATCCAGTAAATGATCTCATAAAAGATCCCGACGTCTGACCGCCGGGATCTTTCACCAGAACATCAGGGGCCAAAAGCCCCCTTTTTTGTTTCAGCATCACGCATAATGCGCATTGAGGATTTCGACCGCCTTCGCCATGATCGAAGCAGCATGACGCCGACAGCGTTCCAGAACGATCTTCATCTGCTCTTCGCTCGCGGCTTTCACCCACGCACCTCCCATCTCCCGGCAGGTAATGCCGTTGGAAACAACACGGAGGAAATCGGGATGCTCGTCAACTTCTGGAATAAAAGTCGGCAATTCCGCTTCCGAGGAGAATTTCGCGAGTTCCGCCGCCATCGTACGAATATCTGCGTAATCTTCCACAAAGAAACTCATGAACATCACGCCGCCGCTGACCGCCCCGCAGATCTCTTTCAAATGAGCCACGCCCGCTCTCCCGTATCGGAGGACCTGACACGGAAACGCTTTCGCAGCCTGCGCGTCGACTCCGTCCGCCTGCTCTGCGTAAACTTTAAGTGCTCCCTTCACCGCTCCGTACATGCAGCCATGCGCTCCGAATGTTTCGTAGACGCTCTGCGCGACCTTCTGCGGGTCGAGTTTCACGTATTTCCAGCACTTTTCGTTTTCTGCCGCATCCCGGGCAAATGCAGTTTCATTCAGCAGCCCCGCAAGCGTCAATCCCAAACCGCCGGCCATCACACCGCGGCGAGTCATTTTCTTTTCCATTTTCGACCTTCCTTTTTTGCTGTTTTTCAAACTAACCAAAAATACGATTCAGGCGCTCCAGATTCCGCTGCACTTTTTCCTGAGCTGAGAGAGATGCCGCATCATCGATCTCTTCCGGAACGGCATTTCCACGGGGACGTGAAAGCATGGATGCAGACGCATTCGGTCTGGCAGGCGCATTTTCCATCGTTTTTTCAGCTCCGGACGGCACCGCAGCCGAAGGGTGAACGGCAGACTCGTAGCTCAGCACCTGCGCCATGGAGCGGAGATCGTCTTCAAGCGGACGGCGCGGAGAAATGCCGAGTTTTTTCAGTTCCGCATGGTAAAGTTTCACGCCGTCGACCGGCATGAGATACCCGTCCGCGATCTGACGCAAAATGTGAATGAACGTCAGCTGATGCTCCGCAGAATTGATCTTTCGTCCGTAAAGAGCCACGCGCGCGCCATACTTTTTCGCCTCCCAGAGCATCTGAAATGCATCAAAAGTCGTCCCGGCCGACCCGCCGAGGATCCCCACGACGAGTGAAGAATCAAAGCCCGCGAGATCCTCCATCGCCTTCGGTCCAAAGTAGGGGATCTTGAGGAAAACAGGACGCTCTGCCCCAGCGACACCCGCCAAGGTACGCACAATATGGTCGTTCACGAATTTCGGCACGTCCGCGATCGCAGCAGACGGAGCGTTCGGCGCAAAGACTTCCAGAAAGTACCGAAATCCCTTCGACGCAGCTTCCGAGCGGAACTGTTTGTATGCAAGGAGCGTTTCCATATCGCGTTCCAGATCATTGTTGAACGTGACGGAATACAGCCCCAGGTCAGCCCCTAATTTCCGTTCCTCCGGCCGACAGGTCCCTTTCCCGCACATGGCATAGTCCAGCGACGCGGAACGAAATGGGCGAGACGGCGTCGAAGTGTAAACCCCCTCAGCCCCCGCAAGCCAAATGTCTGTCGCATCATTCGCGCGGATCGCCGGCGTGATCGGCGAATTTTCAAAAAGACGCTCTTTCAGCGTGAGTATCTCGCTCGTACTGGCACTCATCAGCACGATGTCGACCAGCCCCTGCGCAATGACTTCGCGGATCTGGGTACGATACTGATCCAGAGTGCGGAACTTTGCCTCTTTTCCATGCGCCTCCGGACTCAGCCCCGGCGCAGCCAGACCGTACGCCATGTCGGCATCCTTCGCATCCGCCAGAATAAAATCTCCGCAGCTCCGGTCCGCAAGGATCCGCGCAATTTTTACGTCAAGTGTCTTTTGCATGTTCATGCCAGTAAAATTCAGGTCGATTCCAATCAAACAAAATTCCAAACAACAATCCGTCCGTTCACGCTCAAAGATCGGATGATGCGGAACAGTCCATGAAAAATGTCTCAGCGGGCCGGCGCGATCTTCCATGCCAGCGGGAAAAACCAGCCGCCCAAGGAATTTCCAAGCGTCATGAGCAGGATCGCACCAAGAACACGTGCCGTCTCTTCCGGCGAAAACAGCATTCCCGAGGCACTAAAGTAGTACATATTCGCAATACAGTGCTCGAAACCGGACAAAATAAAAATCATGACGCACAGAAATACCATCCCCATTCGATAAATCGGCGGAAATTCCTCCCGACGAAAACAATCTACGGCCGAAAACATCAAAATTCCGCAAAAAAATGCCAAAATCAAAATGCTCGCCGGGGAATCTGCCAGCTTGACTGCACAAAGTCCCTGAGCCGCAGGAACGATCTTATCCGCGATACGGGTCTGACGTACCAACATACCGACCGCCGCAGTCCCGGCAAAATTTCCGATCCAGATCGCTAAAAGAGTCCCAAGATATGGTACGAATTCCCGACCGGATTTCTGCACAAGATAGCCGATCGCTCCGGTATAGAGCTTGAAAGCAAAACAAAGGATCAGAAAAAGGCCAAATCCGAAGAGAAATGCCCCTGGGATCCCGCCGCCGACAGAAAGGTTGACCGTCCCGGCAATTCCGAGTGCGATCCCAGCTAAAAACGCATGAATCAACGTCCTGAAAATCATTTTCTCTCTCCCGATCTGGAAAATCTCACACAATATGCCCCCTGATCTTTAAATAGCCCGCCTCCCAAATGAGCAGTCTGACTTAAATCAGCAGCACGCAAATCTGAAAACCTGTCTCCTATTTTATCCCATACTCCCATTCTGTCAAATCGAAAAGTTCCCAATCTCCATAAATTTCAGAAAATTCTAAAATGGTCATCCGAAAACATCCCGTATTCCCTCTATTTTCCAAAAATTCTCGAAAAGAAACCAAACACACAAGAACATCAAAAAGTTTTTGAAGAGGGAGTCTGAGGGAGGAACAATTTTCAAAATGTTCCTCCCTCACGGTCGCCGCGACATGACGGGCAGCCAGACGGCTCTCGAAGAGTGCCGTCGCGCGTGGGACCGCTTGCGCCGATGGATCCCAACCACAGAATCCATAGAAAATCCGCAGAATCACACCGATACAAGAACATCAAAAAGTTTTTGAAGAGGGTGTCTGAGGGAGGAACAATTCTCAAAATGTTCCTCCCTCACGAACGCCGCGACATGACGGGCAGCCAGACGGCTCTCGAAGAGTGCCGTCGCGCG
>JAGBAA010000014.1 GCA_017939795.1 Thermoguttaceae bacterium | reverse complement strand
CCCTCAGACTCCCTCTTCAAAAACTTTTTGATGTTTCTGTTTCAGTGTGTTTCTGCGGAGCTTCTGTGTTCTCGGCAGTTGAAATTTTCGGCGCAAGCGGTCCCACGCGCGATTTCACCCTTCGGGAGAAATCTGGCTGCCCGTCATGTCATGAACGCTCGTGAGGGAGGAACATTTTGAAAATTGTTCCTCCCTCAGACTCCCTCTTCAAAAACTTTTTGATGTTTCTGTTTATTTTTGTTTGTTTTTGTTTGTTTGGCGGCGGCAAACAAATCCTAACGCCCCAAGCCCTACGACCAGAAGCGTCATCGTTCCCGGTTCCGGAACGGCACTCTTGAAATCGGCGTTCGTCGTCAGGAACGCAAACGTGAAATCCGCGTCTGCCAGCGGATTCCCCGCCAACGCAGCAAATGTGTTGATCTCAAACGTACCGGAATCCGTTACTTCGTAAGAGATCAGACCATGGAAGGGGTCGCCGTCTTCTCCGCCCGCAAGACCGAGAAGGAGGAAACCGTCGTCTGCGGTGAGGCCTTCGCCAAGCGTCAGTTCGTAGATGCCTTCCTCGATGCGCTCCACATCGAAATAGCCGAAACCGCTGTTCACGCTGCCGTCGAAACCGTCGATCCACCCGCTGAGGAACGCACCGTCATTCGATCCGTACGGAAGGAATACGAGGCCGTAATTGTTCGTTTTCGCCGCGCCGTCATTCGCGCCGTACGTATCGATCAGCCACGTACCGTCCGCCTGAGGAGCCGCACTGGTGACGTGATTCCCATTATTCGTCAATCCCGTGGCGAACAGGATGCCGTCTTTCGTGGAATCGACTCCGTCGATCTTCAGCGTCTGCACACCGGCCGAGACGTTCGTCATTTCCGCAGTGTACGCACTTGAGCGGTTCGAGAGAACGCCGTTTGTGTTCACAGTCGCGGTCATCCACTGGTTCGATCTGTTCGGGAAATAGCCGACCGAGACATTTCCGTCCAACTCACCGCCGTTTACGTTCGTGTAGGTCACACAGGCAGTTCCTTCGTTCCAGACCTGCGCGACCGCCCGTTTGTCGTTCTGCGCGACCGTCGCGATCGTCACTCCGTCTGCCATGGCGATGGGCCGCCCATTGACGTAGAGATGAAAGTCGCCCATGTTCCACTGGTTGACGGACAGGTAGCTGGAGGAGGACTCAAACGCCTGGAAGGTGATGTTGCCGTTTCTTCCTTTATCTGTCGTGAGCAGACCGCCGGCGTAGTCTTTCCCGGCCGGGTCGTAATCGGAACGATAAAAGCCTTTTTCGGGAGCCGTGAGAGCGGCATCGTAGGAAATGAACGCGAAATTGAACGAAGAGTTTTGAAGATCTGTTGCTGTACACGTTTTTCCGCTTTGCATGTCCACGCTGTTGATGATGAATGATTTCCCGTCGTCAGAGGGCTGCGCGAAAATGGCATTGTCCGCGTTCCAGGCCGAAATGGAAGAATCATCCAGCGAACCGGTCGTTCCGTTGATCAGAAGGATCCCGTCCGCCGGCATGTAGTCATCCAGCGTCAGTCGATACTGTCCGTTTTTGATGATCTCCACGGAATACCCGGTCCCGCCGTAGAGGAAAGGCTGCGTCTTATTGATATTTCGAATCGCGACACTTCCCGTGACGGTACCTTCAGTTCCATGCGGGATGAAGGCGTAGTTCATCGTGTATTTACTGCCGCTTTTACCGGCATCGCCGGAATTGTCGCAGATCTTGAAATCAAAGGTTCCGTTCGCAGTGTTCACGGAACTGTTGATGATATAATCCGGATTCCATCCGAAATGCCCGACATTAGCGTACGGCACGGCAGCACTGGCGATGACGACGCCGTCCATCGGGTTGAAGTTACCTTCCGCGAAGAAATTTTTCAGTCCCTCAACTGCTGCAGCCGACGTGACCGTCTGTCCGAAATGGAGATTTGTCGAGGCTTTCGGGATCAGGAGAACGTTCGTGTTGTTCGGCAGCTCTTCATTTTTATCGCTGGCACGGACGGAGGAGATCTCCCAGTTGCCGCTGCTGTTGATATTCGCGCCGGTAATGGCGAAGTCGTTCGCGTTTACCGTATTCGCCGTACGGAATCCCTCAGCGGTATTGGTCAGAAGGAGCCAGTTATTCGCACTGACGTTCCCATTATTCACCTTCATGCTCCAGTCCGCCCGGTTCCCGCCAAGCGTAACGCCTGGTGTCCCGTAGATCTGGTAGGTATACTGCCCAAAATCGTTCGCGTTTCCGGAAGTGATGGTCTCTTTTTCCTGAACGTGGAACTGCGTAATGACCGGCGACTGCGCCAGTGCAAGTTCCGCCGCGGCAATACACGATAAACCGAACAGTCCGACGGCACAATACTTTGAAATACGGTCCATAAAAAAATCTCCTAAAAAACTTAGGGCAGGAAGATCATCCAAAAATCCAATAAAGATTTTACTTCAAGATCACATAAAGTCAACAAGAAAAACAAAAAAAGTCTGAATTGCACCGAAAATCATTCGCAAATTTCCACATTTTCGGCATATTCAGACTTTTTTCAGCACAGGGCCGTCAAAAATCTTCTCAAACGGATCCCATTCGGAAGTCATTCTCCTTCCACTTTGGAAATGACCTGACATTCCGGCAGACCGGCTTCCAACTGTGCGGCGCCTTCGGGAGTGATCTGCGTGCGCGTCACGTGAAGCGTCTTGAGATTTTTCAGCTTCAGAAGTGCCGGAATGCATGCATCGGTCACGGACGTCCGTCCCAAGTGGAGAAATTCCAGATTTTCCAGCCCTGCAAGTTTCCCGACTCCCGCGTCCGTCACGAACGTTTTGTCGAGATTGAGTTTCACGAGCTGCGGCATCCGCGCGAAAACATTACACGCCGCATCATCCAGCTGCGTCGCGTAAAAATTCACATCCGCAAGCGTTTCGATCCCCGCCAGAGCCGCCGCTCCTGCCGACGTGACCTGCGTGCTGCTGACGTCCAGCGACTGGAGCTTCTGCGAGTTCCCCAGCCGTTTAAGCGTCGCGTCCGTGATCTTCGTCCCAGCCAGCCGAAGCCGTACGAAACGGGAAAGATCCAATTTCACCGTCCCGGCATCCGTCACGTTCGTTTCGGCCATGAAAAGCTGCGTGAGTGCCGGAAGCTGCGCGATCTTCTCCATCACCGCGTCCGAAACCGCCGTCTTGTCCAGCGCGAGGCTCGCAAGCGACGTGAAAGATGCCAGATTCGGCAAAGTCGCGTCCGTGACCTGCATTCCGTTGAGCTTCAGATCCTTCAAAGCCGGCAGATCTACAAGAGATTCGCCCGTGAATTCCGGAGCTTTCCGTGCATCGATGACCAGCACCTGACCGTCCGGAGTCAGACGCACTTTCGCGCCGGCAGCTTCCAGTTCCGCTGCCTCAGACGCCAAAAGACTTCCGCCGAGCAGTCCCAGTGCAAAAATGGAAGAAAAAGCAAGACCTTTCAAAATATTTCTTTTCATGGCAAAATCCGTTTCCGAAAAAAGGCAGGACAAAAAATCATTCTCCTTTCAGGATACCACAATTCGCAAAAAAAGTAAAGGGACCCCTCAAAATTTCTCAATATCTTCTGAAACTTCCCGGAGAAGAAATTTTCTGTTTTTCCCCCAAAAAAACACGAATACTGCGAAAAGATCTCAAAATTTCCAAAAATCCATTTCGAGTGTTTTCGTATTTTGGCAAAATTCGTGTCCGAACAGGTTTCGCCCCTTGCCGTGTGTTTCCGTGTCTCATCGCTCTTTTCGCAGTAAAATTATGGCATAAACGGCATCGCCTCCCTTTACAAAAATCCAGGATCCGGTAAAATAAGAGATAGAGAACAGCCAAAAATTTTCCCAGAGTCCGTTCCATCCCGCCTGAAGATCAAAGGAGTCCCTCATGTTCAGAAAATTTGCACTCACAGTCTCCCTGCTCTCCGTGTTTGCCGCCGAAGCAGATCTTTCTCCTGAATGCCTGTGCGAAGAAATGAAACCGATCTGCATGACGGTGAATGACTTCACCCTCGCGACCGGTAATCCGTCTATCCAGCTCATGTCGAACGGCTCAACGCACATTCCGATCTGGTCGCTTTCCGGAAAAACTCCTGGACAGTCCATTGCGGGGATCATCCCGGACCTTCCCCAAAACTGCGCTGCCGTCAAGATCGAGATCCTCATGACGACGAACGAGAAAGCCGAAACCGAGCCTGGAAATACCGCGCCTCTGGAAGACGTCTACCGTATCCACCTTTCCCAGATGCCGAATGACGGGCCGTTTACGTCCGGTCACGTCTGCGGGACTCCGGTCCGGACGCCGATCCCGCCGGAACCATTCCGCACACGCACCATTCAGCTGGAAACCCGCTATCCTGTGGATCCGTCCCTTCCCCTGACGATCCGGATCCAGCGCGACCCCAACGATCCGGCCGACACGTTCCCCCGCCCAGTCGGACTCGCTGCCGTCCGCGTGACGCCTCTCCCGCCGATCGAGGCCGCACACACCGTCCAGGATGCTCCCGGATACAATTCGTGGCCCGTCATGCAGTCTCTCGACAATCGGCTGGTCTGTGTCTACAGCCGGGGAACCGCCCATTCCATCGGAGAAGGAAAACGCGGCGTCTATGCCCGGACCTCCACCGACGGGGGGAAGACCTGGACCCCCGAAACACTCGTCGTGAATACACCGGAAGTCGGCGAAGTCACCATCGGAAAAGGCCTCGATGAAAACGGCGCAATGCTCCTCTGGGTCCGAAATGTGGGTCCGGACGGCTTCAGCCACGATCTCTACCGATCGACTGACGGCGTCCACTTCACGCACATCGTTCGACCGAAGCTCGATCCCATGCCGATCCAGATCACGGACGTCTTTGCCGTGCCGGGGACGGGCCTTATGGCACTCTGGTTTGCCGGGCAATACAGCGACGACGCAAACGACAATTCGTGGGGAACGCTCGTCAGCACGGACAACGGAGCGACCTGGACGCAAAATGTCGTCGAAAAAGGGCTTACGAAAGCCGATTGGCCAACTGAACAGTCGGCCGTTTATCTCGGTGACGGAAAGATCCTCGCGATCGGCAGGACCGAGTTCGGAAAAAATACGACAGAGCAGGCACAGTTTCAGCTCACCTCCACCGACGGCGGAAAGACCTGGACGCGAAGTCGAACGAATATCGGCGATGTCCGCTGTTCCACGCCAAGCCTGATCCTCGATCCGAAAACCGGTCTGCTGAGTAACTACTACTACCATCGCGGACGTGGGATCCTCCTCCGACGCAGCGTAAAACCGGAGGCCGTCTTTACCTCCCCGCTCAACTGGCCGGCTCCGGAAGCCGTCGCAGAAGGAAGTACCGTTACGTTTGACTCCGGAAACGTGAATGCCGTCGTTCTTGGAAATGTCCATGCGCTGGCATACTATTCCGGCAAATTTCCGGATACGGCAGTGGTCGTGAAAGTCGTTGTGCCGCCCTCCAAATAAAACATCAAAACATCAAAACATCAAAAAGTTTTTGAAGAGGGAGTCTGAGGGAGGAACGATTTTCAAAATGTTCCTCCCTCACGAGCGTTCATGACATGACGGGCAGCCAGATTTCTCCCGAAGGGTGAAATCGCGCGTGGGACCGCTTGCGCCGAAAATTTCAACTGCCGAGAACACAGAAGATCTGCAGAAACACACTGAAACAGAACCATCAAAAAGTTTTTGAAGAGGGAGTCTGAGGGAGGAACGATTTTCAAAATGTTCCTCCCTCACGAGCGTTCATGACATGGCGGGCAGCAAGACGGCTCTCGCAGAGTGCCGTCGCGCGTGGAACCTTTAGCCCAAAAACTCCACCACTGAAATCACAGACGGTCCGCAGAAATACACAGGGAAACACGAAATTCTCAAAAAATATTCACTCGTCCGTTCTTGACATCATGGGCTGATCGATATTAGAAACATTCAGAATAGAAACACTCACACAATTACGTCATTTTCAGTCGGCCATCCCCATAAAAAAAGTCAAAAACAGAAACAGCGGTTCCATTTTTGACTTTCCGCACACCGGCACAAGACCGGCGTGCGCATTTAGTCGTAGTTTCTTATTTCACGGTGACGGTCGGGACGACCCAGACGCTCAGTTCCGTTTCATATTCGGCAGAGAGGTGGATCTTCACTTTGTAGAGACCCAGTTCCTGGAGCGTGCTCGGCAGGCGGACCTGGTCCTCAGCCAGCGTGATGTTCTGCTCTTTCAGAGCGGCCAGGATTTCCGGAGCACCGACGGAACCGTAGAGACGGCCTTCGTCGTTGGCATTCGCCGGGATGGAAACACTGACGTTCTGAAGCTGTTCATAGAGGGCTTTGCATTCGGCATTCTTCTGCTCGTAAATGGCAGCCAGAAGTGCCTTGTGCTTCTCGACCATGCGCTTGTGGTGATCGGTCGCGACGGTGGCCAGTCCCTGCGGGATCAGGTAGTTGTGCGCGTAACCGGGTTTCACTTCGACGACATCGCCCTGTTTGCCAAGATTGTCGACCGACTGGATGAGCAGCAGTTCGATACCGCCGTTCGGGCCTTTCGGCAGACGCTTCATTTTGAAGGAATTTCTCTTGATTTTCTTCTGTTTTTTAGTGTTGGGCATGATTGATCCTTTCTATATTCTCAACACCGGACTTTTGGTGCAGGTCAGGCATTTCGTTCGCCCAAGGTCAGTAAAAACTAACGGACCATACAGTAAGTTCCCTTTCGATCAGGAACCTCCGGTGAAAAAATTCGCCAACAGGTGAATGAAACGTGCACGCTGATGAAGGAGTCTAACTCATGTTCAGCAGCGAGGTGTCCTTGCTTTCGCAAGTTAGACGGAAACATTCCGCCAGCTTTTTTGGCAACGTCTTCCAGATGTCCGGTGAAAGGACGTTCTGTGCCGCTGTCTTAAAGCAAATCGGATATTCGTCCGCCGTCCGTTTTGGAAACGAACTCAGAACGGAATATCGTCCGAGGGACCCGGATTTCCAGCCATCCCGCCGCCTCTCTGGGGCGGTACCTGGGAATACGAGTCATCATAGCTTCCGTACGCTTCGGACTCATTGCGCGTGGAACGGGGCGCACCGCCGCCATTTCCGCCGGCACCGCGGGTACTGAGCATCTGCATCCGCTCACCGACCACCCGGAGCTTGGAACGTTTCATACCGTCCTGCTCCCACTGATCCAGCTTCAGCCGTCCTTCAACCAGGATCGGCGAGCCTTTGGTGAGATACTGGCTGCAGACTTCCGCCTGCTTCGCCCAAAACGTAACGTCAATGAAGGTAGCTTCTTCGATCCATTCGCCTTCAGGAGTACGCCGACGGTCATTCACCGCCAGACCGATTTCACAAACCGGCATTCCGGACGGCGTGTAGCGCAGATCCGGATCGCGGGTCAAATTGCCAACGAGGATCACCCGGTTGAAACTGGCCATCGTCAATCTCCTTTAAGCTGAATTTCGGATTTCTGAAAAATTACTCTTCGTCGCCTTCAAAATCTTCTTCGGTTCCGTCTTCATCTTCATCGATTTCGGGAAGCTGACGTTCCGCCATCGCGGCCGGACCGGCTTCCGCGTGCGCGACGAGCTGGTCGACGATGCGCGGATCAATTTTGATGAACAGGTTGCGGATATTCGCGTCAAACAGGCTGAACTGACGATTCAGTTCGGCAAGTTTCAGACTGTCAAGACGGAAGTACATCAGCCAGTAGAGGCCCTTGCGCTGTCCGTTGATCGGATAGGCAAGACGGCGTTCTTCCCACTGACGGCTGACGAGAATCTCACCGCCAGCATCCTGGACCATTTTATCGACCTGAGCGGCGATACCTTCCGGATCACGGGCGAAACGGCCGGAATCCAGAATAAACATTCCTTCGTAAACGTTGAGTGCCAAAGCAAAACTCCTGATTAAAAAAACACACTAACTACTAAATGGATCAGCATTTCCCCAAAAGGTCCTGCTGTTTTGATTTTTAATCTTCCGACCCGCAACAAGTCGGAACAGGCGGGATGCCGAATGCAAGTCAATTTCCATTGAATCGCGTCATGCACCGGTCTACGCCTTCTTTGACCCACGATTCTACGGCATCTGCCGCACGCTGAACCGCAACGTCGATCAATTCCCGGTCTGCTTTATTGTACTTCGACAGAACATAGTCTGCCATATCCCAGCCAGCCGGCTTTTCGCCGACTCCGACCCGCAGCCGGGTCACGTTCTCCGTCCCCAGTGCCCGAATACAGTCCGCCAGTCCTTTCTGACCGCCGGAAGATCCCTGCGTCCGGATCCGAAGATGGCCCGTTGGAAGGTGAACGTCATCGCAGATGATCAGCACATCCTTCACATTCACCCGATAAAAATCCATACAGGGACGGACACTCTGTCCGCTGAGGTTCATGTACGTCACGGGACTCAGAAAAACGACTTTCTGTCCCGCGATCGAGCCTTCCATGACCTCACCCTGAAATTTGGAGCGGGCACGTCCATCGCCAAAACGCTTCGCAGCCTCCGCGAGAACTTCGTATCCCACATTATGGCGCGTTCCGACGTATTTGGCTCCGGGATTTCCCAATCCGACGATCAATTTCATCTTCGTCCCCTGCTCCTTCACGGAAGCAAGAAGTTCCGCAGTTCCTTTACGCGTCGAGAGGATCCTGTCGACATTTTCTGCCCGGGGACGGGAATTCTCGAAATCTTCTGCAAACACTTTATCCGCAGGATGAGTATGCCCGTTTTCCTCTTCATTCCACACATCGGAACCGTCTGCAAAAAGGGAATCTACCGTCTGTTCATGCAGACCGGATGTGCGTTTTCCTAAAAACAGCGACTTGAACCATTCGCCAATTCCCATGACGCACACCCCTTTCGCAAACTTCCGCTTCACGAACACGCAAAACGGAGGATAAACCGAAAATTATTCTTCTTCGGCTTCCTTTTTGCGGCCAATGACTTCCGGCTCGGCGCCTTCAGCCATTCCCGTTTCCATGTTCACTTCTTCATTCTTCGCGGCACACTGGACCAGGACGGTTTCCGCAGCGGCGTTGAGCGTAATGCCTTCCGGAAGGACCACGTCAGCGACGGTGATCTGCTGGCCAAGACCGAGCTTCGCAACACTGACGGTCACGTTATCCGGAACGTTGACTGCGCTGCATTCGACTTCCACTTCGTGAACGAGAACTTCAACGACTCCGCCTTCATGGACGCCGGCAGCTTCGCCCTTCAGGACGACCGGAACGGTGACGGTGAGTTTTTCATTCGCATTGATGCGGGTGAAATCGACGTGCAGGATCTCATTGCCCCAAACGTTCCACTGAACTTCTTTGATGAGCACTTCATCCGTGCAGGCGCCAGACAGCTTGATGATCTGGTGACCGCGGCGGAGAAGCATGAACAGAGCGGCGGCGTCAACCTGGAGGCTGAGCGTTTCCTGTTTGTGTCCATAGAGGTTAGCCGGAACAAAACCGTCAGCGCGAAGGCGACGAATTCTGCGTTTCCCAAACGTATCCCGAACTTTGACTTCCAAAACTTCCAATTCCGACATGAACGACCTCAACTAAAAAAATACATACGATTTGAATGGTTTCGAAACGTCTGCTGCATCACTGCAGGAAACGTTTCACGTGCTTGCTTTTGTTCAAGCGGGGCAGTCCCCACTATTTCCGATAGCCAAATATACGCTATGGAAGTGCCTATTATTGCAGATTTTTGATTTTTTTCAAGGGGGGCCCACCGAAATTTCATGATTTTCCCTCCGAAATTCGTCAAACTCCCACACATCCTCTCTTTCTTAAATTTTCCATCCAGCGCATTTTACGCACTTTTATCGTCTTCTGAAAGAAATCTCTCTTTTTTCAAAATTGCGTTAGATTTCAGATTTTTTCAAATTTCTGAGCTGACATATTTTTGTCCGCCCCGTTATCCGTCAGTTTCTACCCCATATTTTCAGAATGAAACAGCAATGGATCTTCTCTGAACAGTTCCTCCATCACGCAGCAGAGAGGATCCGAAAGACGGCGATTCCGCATCACGGCGTATTCACATACGGCCGGCCGATCAGACCATGGTCGCCGAAATAGACGAAAACGTATGTGTTCCGCCCATCTTCCACCGTCAGATGCAGACTGCATGAATTGGGACTTTCCGTCTTTTCCTGAAGCAGGTTTTTCCAAACTTTGTGCACATGATGTCCACGATCCCGCGAAAACGCTCCGTCTCCCGGACGAAGAGACCGACGATACGGTGCCGAAACAGGCGGATGCGGCGGATGCTCCTGGAACGAAATGTTCACCGAATGCCCAGCTGCGCCATGATATGGTACCGGACCATGATGCGGAACCGGGCCGGCTGGAGGAGGAAGGGGAGTCGAGAGAGAAACGCGGACTCCGCCGGCATCGTATCGCGCAATGTTCCGCAGTTCATCCAGCGAACGGTTCGCCGCCGTTTCACTTGCCGCAAGGGTCAGGTCATGCTCTCCAGCCGGCAGCTCCAGCCGGGCGACCTGGATCGATCCGGGAAGAAGATTCCAGCACCGAGTGTCTGCTTCCTCAGACGCCTCCCAAAGGATCCCCGCAAGATCGACCAGAAGTTCCCCTTCCGGAGAAGAAATACCCGAAACTTCCTTCAGGCCGTAGAGTCCAGCTTTTTTCACGGCTCGGCGGGCGATCGCACGGGCCATGATCCACGGTTTGTTTGCCTCAAACTGATCCAGTGCCATTCGATTCACGTCCGTGATCTTTTCCGTCAGGATGGGATCTGCACCGTTCACGGTAATTTTGGCGGCACGGTAGCGTATGGGAGAAGTGAGGACTTCGGGGATCGGCACGGACGCGATCGTCGGAGTGACGGTGTGCTTTGACGTCGCCGAGATCAGAATGTCGGCACAGAGCATCGCGGCCTGGGTCGTCTCTGCATTTTTCTCCACCTTGAACGGACCATGCCCGACCAAGGCAAAAACGTAGACGACGCCGTTTCCTTTTTCAGAATGGATCCCGTTCTGCGCACGATCCAGAAGCTCATGGCCGCCGATGAAATCCGGACTCCACTGCGTCACTTTCGTGAAATCGCGTATCTGCTCCTGCCGCGCCGTCACGTCGGAATCGAGCAGGATCCCGCTGATGAATGGACCAATGCTGAGATTTCGGTAAGATTTTTTGATCTTTTCTTTCGTTTCAGGATCTTCCGGACTCTGTGCAATGATCTCTTCCTGCTTCTGATTGATCTGATGTGCATACGCACGCGCATCGGCTCCGTCTTTCATCAGACTGTTGATCGCAAGCATGACGCGGACCATGACTTTTTCGTAGTCTTCCCCGGGATAGGAAAGCACTTTATCATCCGCCAGCATCGAGGCAGCGGCTTCCGCCCCCTTCTTCATTTTCCGGTTTTCCAGTTCGTCGAAAGAATCGCGCACATCCCGCAGAAGCCGTTCTGATTCCTGAAACTCTCCACGGCACATCCGCATCATCGCTTCTTCCAGTTTCAGAACATCGCGGTTTTTGGCATTCGCGGGTCTCTCTCGAAGTTCCTGGACCGTTGAGACCGCTGCATCCAGCTGATTGCAGTAGAATGCCTCACGCGCCCGAAAGACCCGTTTTGTGTATGTCTGGCAGCCGACAGAAAAGATCGACAGAAAAAAGACGCAAAAAAACACAAATGCCTGAGCATTCCCGTTTCCAGCCGTTCTTTTTTTTTCAAAATTCCGCATTTTCGACTGCCTGTTTCTAAACTGTCCTAAAATTCCGCCGATCCCCGCTGACCAGCTTTTTCGCTTCATAGTCGGCGGTTCCGTTCACACGCTGCATTCCCTCCGGATCCAGGACTTCAGCGATTCCGCATTTTTGCTCCGAGCGACACATTGTATGCTTTGCTCAGATCGCAGCCTTCCTTAATGGAAGTTCCGTCGTTGATGTTGATCAGCTCCAGCGTCAAACGATAGTCGCGCTGTTTGTCTTTATTGTCGACCGTTGTGCCGCTCGTCAGCTTCGCAAAAAGCAGATACTCAAACGGCTGGCCGTCCTTTTCGAGTGCAGCCTGGAGTTTTCTCTGATTCTCCGGAATGAACAGATCGTCCATCCGGAAACGTTCCTGCCGGAGTGCGGCATCTACAAAACGACGGCTGACCGAAACGTACTTCCCGCTGGAACTTACCGAGGTTTCGATCATTTCGTAGAGCTGTTCCTTGAAATCCGCCAGTTCCTCCGCCGAGTAATTCTCAACGCCGACGAAGCAGATCTTTTTCGGTGCCGGCCCCGTCCCGCGCTCTTCTTCCGCACCCAGAAGACGCGCGACGGATTCCTCGACCAGCGGTTTAAAGACTTCCTGTCCCGCTTTGTGGCTGCCGACCAGCTGTTTGCTTCCCGGACGCAGGACCGTGCCCGTCTGTGATCTGCAGCCGGTCAAAAACGATGCGGAAACGGAAAAGGCGGCACAAAAAAGCACCCAAAAAACAAATCGTTTCATGATTTCTGAATCTGAAAAAAATAAAATGGCACCAAAGTACCGATCGCGAACGAAAGTAAACTGAAATTCATTAATTAATCGAAAATTGGAAAAAAATCAAGAGCAATTCCTCACGCACACAGAAAAACGTCAAAAATTTAAGAAAAATGGTTCATCCGACAAATGCAGTCCGATGAACCATTCAAAAACACATTCCGAATCACTTCGGCAGGCCGACCGTCTCCTACTTCTGTTCTGCAGCCCAGACGGCGAGCTTTTCGCGGAAGATCTTCGCATTGTGGCGGATGTCGACCGGGAAGGAGGGATGGAAAAGAAGCGTCCCGATCTTCTCCGTCAGCGGACTGGCCGCGCCAAGTACAAGAAGCTCTTCTTTCATCTTCGCCAGCTTCGTCCGATCCTGAAGTATGCTGGGATCTTTCGGCTCAATGATCAGCACCGGCCTGAATTTTCCTTCCGGAAGTCCCGGTTCCGAAACACCGACCAGCGCCGATCGGTTTACGCCGGGATGCTCGTTAAAGATCGCCTCGCAGCAGATCGTAAAACACGGACCGTGTACGGTCTCGACCCGATGGGCTTTTCGACCGCAGAACCAAAAACGTTCCTGCGCGTCCAGATAGCCAACGTCTCCCATTCGATGCCAGACGATCTCTTTGCCGTCCGGTCCCTTTTCGTAAACTTTCGCCAAAGCGTTCGCCTCGGTGCGCGTGACGTACTCCCGCGTGATCTGCGGGCCGGTGACCATCAGCTCTCCGATCTCGCCGGCAGGGAGTTCTTCCGTCTCTTCCAGAGTCTCGATCGGTTCGTCCGTGATCCGAATGACGCGCCACCGGATCGAGGGGAACTTCCGTCCAACGCAGACGCCAGCCCCTTTTCGGCTCAAAAGTGCCGTTTCGCCTAGGATCTCACGCGAAGAGATCGTCGCGACCGGCAGAGCCTCCGTCGCACCGTACGGCGTGTGGATCTCTCCGTCCGGATGGATGATCTCCCGGATACTCTGCAGAACATTCTCCTGAACCGGAGCTCCCGCAGAGAGGATCATACGTACATTTTCGAGTTTCTCGCCATTTTCATGGCACCATTTTCCGACCGCTTTCCAAACGGCAGGAGACGCAAAGGACTGCGAAGCATTCCAGTCGCGGACCGCTTCCAGAATATTGCGCGGATCGACCGAAGCAGGCCGACTCGCATCCATATCCGGAATGACGGCCGTAGACCCCATCGCACAGTTGAAAAGCCCAAACATCGGGAACCCCGGCAGGTCAGTCTGTCCGGGCTGGATGCCGTACTGGCGGGAGATCTCATCCACCTGCGTATTGAACGTGCGGTGCTGGTACAGAACGCCTTTCGGCGCGCCGGTACTTCCCGTCGTGAAGATGATGGCGGCCGGATCATCGTCCGTCACTTCCTCGATGCACGGTCCGGGCCAGGGACGTTCGCGCAGCATCCGAAGTGTCGGCCCGCCCCAGAACCAGCGGCGTCCGACCGTCAGCGAGTACTCCGAATGCGGAAACCGGAACGGCATGAGACGGCAAATCGCCTGAACCTTTGAAATCGCAACAAATCCATTGGGATCTGCATCCTGAAGGCACTGGATCAGGTTTCCCTTTCCCATCCCCGGATCGATCAAAATCATCGGAGCCCCCGACTTCAAGAGTCCAAAGACACACGAAACGAAATCGATCCCCGGGGTCACCAGAAGTGCCATGCGCATCCCTTTCCGGACTCCGATCTCCTTCAATCCCGCCGCGATCCGGTCACTGTCCTCATCCAGTTCACGAAACGTGATGGTCCGGTACTGCCGCTTTCCGCCGCGGTGACCGAGCGGCTCCACCACCGCAATTTTATCCGGCTGGATCTTCGCAAACCCGGCAAGACGGCACGCCACATTCGCATTGCTCATGGATCGCTCCTCTTCACTTTCTCAATATTTTGAAAACATTCTATCTTCCAGGCGGAATTCACTCCGTCGACCTGGAACTCTCCTGCCCAGGATCTACATTCGGTCCCTCTTCATCCAAGGGGTCTTTTGCGTCCTTCTGTGCATCGCTTTCCTGCCTGGTTTCGGTTTCCGACGCACCATCCCCAGTTTCAGCATTGGTTCCGGACGTCTCGGTCTCTGCATCAGCATCAGCTTCTGCCCCCACATCCGCATCAGCCTCCTCCGCATCAGCATCCTCCGCATCAGCATCCTCCGCATCAGCCTCCTCCGCATCAGCATCCTCCGCATCAGCCTCCTCTGCATCTTCCGGCAGTTCGGCATCCGGAGCGTCCGCGTCCTTCCCGTCGGCGTCATCTGAAGATCCTTCATCCTCTTCTTCGAAGAAATCTTCCTGATTCCCAATGCTTTCAATGTAGTCCAGGGCGGCTTCCTTCACCATTCGGCGATTCGCGCGGGCGTCGTACTTTTTTCTTTTGGCGCGGTCCTGGATCCCAGTTCGGGCACTCTGGATCATCTGGTCACGCTCGGCGACATCTAAAGCGATCTCCTTCATGGTCTCAGCAAGAGCTTCTTCTTCCGATTTTGGTCCCCGTTCTTTATCGCGGAGCGCCTTTTCTTCCTCCCACTCCTTCATCGGAATGTCCACGACCTTGCCGGATTCCGAATACTGGATCCTCAGCTGGAACATCAGCTCTTCAGGATTGGAAACATTCGCTTCCTGCACGAACTGATCCCAATTCGCCCGGATGAACGCACGCTCTTCTTCGGCAAGTTTCTCTTTTTCACTCAACGCCCGGTAGATCAGAGCCTGAATACTGACCTCCTGCGCCTTCATCTCACGGACTTTTTTCTCTCTTTCCCATTCTTCCTGCGGAATGTCCACGATGGCTCCATTTTCGCCGTAGCGCATCCCCATCTGGAAGAGAAGGAGCTCCGGATCCGCGACCTGCGTCTCCTCCCGCAGAAAATCGTGCCATCCATCACGGACGATGTCCTTTTCTTCCTGCGTCAGAACGTAGCTTTTATCGACCGACACTTTGTAGATGATCTCAAACGGAGTCACCTTTTTCCCCTCGGCGATCTCGATCATTTTTTCACGTCGGATCTTCTCGACTTCCTGCCGTGTCGTGAGGATGCTCTGCTCCATCCGGTCGATCTCCTGCTGAGTCACCCAAATGTTCGTCGGCCGGTAAATAATGAGCGCAAACCAGATGAAAAGAGCCACGACAAGCAGCACGACAAACAGACGCAGGATCACCATTCCCCACGAAATATCCGACGGGTCGGAAGAACGGTATGCCGTACTGTGCGCAACGGATTTCCGATTTTCAAATCGATCCAAATCTCTCATTTTATGGTTCCTCTGAAAGGGAAAAAATTGCATTCCACACGGACCGTCAGATCCGGCAGGACTGCTCATTCTGTCTGTTTAATCAAGAGACCGCTTCCGGCAGAGTCTGCACAACAAGCGTTCCTTTCGGAAGTCCGACCAGTTGTTCGATCACCGGGCACTTCACCATGAAAAGGTGGAGTACCGGGCGAACTGCAGGCTGCATCGTCTCCAGATTCCCCTGCCCTTTAGCGATGACCAGATCTGCACTTCGGAAGATCTCGCGAAATTCCCCGGAAACCATGGAGTCCGGCGCACCGGGCACACTGCATCCGGTCGTGATGACGCGGGCGATCTCCGGAAGTCCGGCAAATTCGGCATCTTCCAGAAGCGCGTCATTCACCGCAGCACCTCCCCGGACCGCAGCCGTCACGGAAACATACCGGGTCAGCTCGGCGATCAGGAGAGCGTCCCATACGATCTCGCCGCAATTATCGCAGACGTAGAGAAGCGATCGGACCTCCGGCTTCTGAAGTTCTGCCTCAAAAGCAGAGACGTCCAGTCCAATTATCGGACGATTGGCGGCCTCTTCAACAGTTTTTGCGATCTCATCGGCTGAAATCTCATGAAAAGTCGAAAAATCGATCACATTTCCCGCGATCGCATACCGGATCGCCGTCTCCAATGGCCGCTTTGAGATACGGATCCGTTCACGAAGCATCGGAAGAAGCGACCGGGTCACGGAATTCATCTCGCGTTTGATCTCAAGATAAGGATCCGGATCTTCCAAAACGTTCCGGATCATGGCGTGAAGTTCCGCTCCAAGTTCCGGCGGAGTCCGGCGGAAATCGGTCTCGCTCATAAAACGTCCCGCACCGCGAATGATCGCCTCGCGCTTTTCTTCATCGTTCGTCAAAAGCCACGCAGCATCGACTGCCTGACGAAAAAGACAGCCAAAGCATTTTTTCTGCATCAACATGAAAAATCGTTCCTTTACCGTTCAGGGCGGAATTTCGCCTCCGCCGCACTTTCCGCGTCCCATAAAACACCATCCGCAACAGGATCCCGGCATTCAATATTTTCGACACGGCAGGAAGAAAAAAACACAAAAAAACAGTTCTTTCGCCAAAAGTGCTCCAGTTCACAGATGAACCAAAAAAGGCATCCGGAAATGATTTCCGAATGCCTTGCATTTCAATCAGGGGACCGTGCAGGATCTAGCGTTCGATCAGAGCGCGCATTTCAGGCGTGATCTCCATGTACTCGAAGTTACGGAACCAGACTTCGGCATCCGCACTTCCGTGAAGCTGAAGACCGAATTTTCCGGTCAGTTCCGCCTGTTCATCCACGAAGTCGACGGTGCGGAAATCATTCAGCAGATGGCAGAGACGCTTTCCAACAGCGACGGTGCAGAGGCTGTTCCATTCGCCGTTTTCCTTACGGACCTTCATGATGTACTCATCATTGGTGGCGAGCCAGCCGCGGCCGCGGGTCTTGTGTCCGGCCGTGTGCCAGAGTGCGGAGTCTTTCGCATTACCGGCGATCTCGTTCTGATTGCCGCGCAGCAGCCAGGAAGTCGGGACTTCTTCCGCGCGATAGTAGAGCGCACTGTTTCCGGCGATGAAGCGATAATCGCAGCGAACGGCAAAATCATCGTAGTTCTTGTCCGTCACGACCAAACCGTCGCGGACTTCCCCTTTATCGTGGCTTCCGCGAAGTTCACCGGCTTCGTTGAATTCCCAGCATTCCGGAAGTACGTAGCGGCATTCGTTCAGAGCCCATTTGCCGTCTTCTCCCTTGACGAAGAACGGCTTCCACTCGGAAGCGGGGAGTTCCTTGATGCGGATGTTGCGCCACGCCATTTTGCCGGATTTACCAGCATGGATCTGAAGTCCGATGAAACCGGTAGATTCCACGACATCCAGAACGTTCGCGACCGGTTTTCCATTGACCCACGTACGGAGGGACGGACCGACACACTGGATCTCGACTTCGTTCCACTCGCCTTTTTTGTACGTGGCGAAGGCTTCATTCTTCGCCGCATCGGTGGTCAGCTGGTCGTCGAGGAACGTACGGCCGTGCTTGAATCCGCGGCGGCCTTCATCATAGATCTGCCCCAGTGCCGGATATTCCGCCAGTTCGCACTGGTATCCGTACACGAGACCGTTTTCGCGGGCCTTGGAACGGAACTGAACGCCCGAGTTGCCGGATTCGAGGAATTTGAATTCCAGCTTCAGAATGAAGTTGGAGTACTCTTTGTTCGTGCAGGCAAACGTATTGTGCGGAGTATTCGGAGTGCAGACGCCGACGATGCAGCCGTCTTCCACATGGTATTTCGCACTGCCGCCGCGGATGGTCCAGCCGTCAAGGTCTTTGCCGTTGAACAGGGAAACGAAACCTTCCTCAGCAGCCATGACTGAAGAACAGAGTGCCGCGGCAAAAAGGAACGCCGCAAGGGTGAGCTTTTTCAGCATAAAATTTCTCCTGAATTGAAAATCTTTCCGTTTTCCGATCTCTTCCCTTTTAAGGATGGCGGGGAATTGGGGAAATCGGCAAAAAACAAAAAACGAAAGAAACGAACGTTTCGAATCGCATCATCTTCCCCATTCTACCACGTCCCGAACTTTTTTCCAGTACCGCAGACCAAAAAATTTCACTTTTGCGTAACTTTCTGGAAAATTTTTCGACTCCAGCCGTTAAATTCACGAACAAAACAGCATTTTGAACAGCCCCAAACCATTCAATGATTTCTTCTGAAACACATCCAATGCGTACGTTCCCGATCCTTCCCCGGTACGCAATTGCCGGAAGCCCCTCTTTTTTATGAAAATTTTCAGAAAACCACTTGCAGAACCGCTTCTTTTAGGGTAAAATACCGAAAGATAATTTTGGTCTCCTGCCGTCAGAGGTCCCATTTCCGTGTATCGGTCGTCCCTTTTCAGGCAGGTCCGGTCCGTCTCCCCCATTTGGATCCCCAAGAACCCCAAAATGAAAAAAACTGAGAATCTGAAAAAACTGCGATTTACCGCCGCCCTCCTGTTTCTGGTCTGCTTTACGGCCGCAAGTCTGGGATGGCAACCCGCCTCGGAACTGCTCCAGCTTCAGCTCGGACCAATGTTTGTGCGTCTGCTGGCGTCGTTTTCGTGGGGGATCCTCACGGCACTGGGAACCATTTTTTTCCTGACGCTCCTTTTCGGCAGGCTTTACTGCGCGGTCTTCTGCCCGCTCGGGGTCCTTCAGGAACTTCTGGGACGCGGACTTCAGGAGGTCTTCGGCCCCTCCCGAACGGATCTCCGAACCGTACGTTCTTTCAAATGGCTCCGCTATCCGCTTCTGGTGTTCGTCGTGACGCTCGCACTGGCCGGAACGCTTTTCCCCGCAACGTGGCTTTTGCCGTCGTCGAATTATGTCATGATGCTGAACCATTTAGCCTCTCCGGAAAGCGGCGCATTTTTCGCAGCGTGGGGATTCCTGATCCTGCTGATCGTTCTGGTGAGGCTTCGCGGACGGATCTACTGCAATTCGCTCTGCCCGGTCGGAGCGTTCCTTTCGCTCGTCTCCCGTTTTTCGCTCTTTCGCATCCGTGTCCGCAAAAATTGTGTTCATTGCGGAATGTGCGAGAAAAAATGCCCTGCAGGCTGCCTCGATTCAAAAACCGGCCGAGTGAATGCATCAGAATGTCTCCTCTGTCTGGAATGCCTGACGGAATGCCGCGTCAACGCCCTCACCTACGCACCGCCGTCCCTGGGGAAAGAGGACCCGCCGATCTCCGCCCACTCCAATGAAATGCCGTCGGAAAACGTTTCGGGAGATCCGGAATGCATTTCGGAAAGATCGGTGAACATCCCGGAAAAGAAACGTTCCGAAACCGCGTCCTCTCCATCCGGCTCATCCCAGGGACCGAACATGATCCGCCGCGCGATCCTTATTTCTTCAGCGACGGCGGCAGGAGCGGGAGTCGGGCATTTTCTGAACCTGCACAATATTCGGAAACCGGATGAACTGAAAGCAGACACTGAGCGTCAGGTCCTTCCGCCAGGTGCGTGGTCCTACGAAAAATTCCGGACCCGCTGTGTCGGCTGCGGGCTGTGCGTCGGAGTTTGCCGCGGAAACGCTATTTCACTCTCCATGGGAGAGCACGGACTCTACGGCACGCTTCAGCCGTTCCTGAATTTCGATCAGGGGAAATGCCTGACCGACTGCGATGCCTGCATGAAGATCTGTCCGACCGGCGCACTGGAAGACATTGGACTGGAAACCAAAAAGAAACTCCGGCTGGGCATCGGAAGCTACGATCCGCTCGGCTGCCGTGCGTTTCTCGGAACGCATCCGTGCGCGAAATGCGAGCAGGCCTGCCCGCAAAAGGCGATCTCGATGGTCGATTTTCGCGGACGCAAGATCCCGAAATTCAACGACGATCTCTGCACCGGGTGCGGCGCGTGCCAGCTCGTCTGCCCCAAAAACGTCATGCGCGTGATCCCGGCAGTCGAACAGACGGTCCTTGAGATTCCGGAAACCGAAACAAAATCAGAAAAAAAAGAAGGAGAAAACGCATGAATCGACGTGACTTTCTGCAGACAGCGGCCGCGGTTTCCGCCGCCTCTTCCGTGAATCTGGTCTCGACCTCCGAAAATGCGTCCGCATCAGGTCAGTCAGCCTCCGCACAATCAGTCCCCGCCCCATCGGCCTCCGCATCGTCAGCGGTTTCTCCGGACGCTCCGCCGCAGGTTTTTCGGAATCCGTTCAAGGGCGGTCTTTCGCTTCCTTCGCTGGGGTTCGGCGTTTTCCGAATGCCGATGGACACGAATATCTCGCAGAAGCTCGTCGATACAGCCATGGCATCCGGGATCAACTATTTCGACACGGCATACACGTACCTCGGAGGAAAAGCAGAGGATCTCTGTGCCCGTCTTCTGGCCAAATATCCTCGGGAAAGCTACTTTTTCGCCACGAAAATGCCGCCGATGAACCCCGGAAGCACTCCGGCAGACCTTACGCGCATTTTCGACGACCAACTCCAAAAAAGCCGCGTCGAATACTTCGATTTCTACCTCTGCCATAATCTGCAGGTCAACTCGTGGGCACACGCAAAACGGGTCGGCATGGTCGAATTCCTTCAGAAGAAAAAAGAGGAAGGAAAGATCCGGAATCTCGGTTTCTCGTTCCACGACACGCCGGAGCTTCTGGCCGAGATCGCCGATTTTCATCCGTGGGACTTCGCGCTCATCCAGCTCAACTATTTCGACTGGATCCCGTACCGCAGCGGTGAACAGTATGAAGTACTGCGCAAACGCAATATTCCGATCTGCGTCATGGAACCGCTTCGCGGCGGTCTGCTGGCCAATTTGGGAGAAAAGGGAAACGCCGTCTTCAAAAACGCGGACCCGCACGCGACCATTGCGTCCTGGGCATTCCGCTATGTCGCGTCTCTTCCTGGAGTCTTTACCGTCCTGAGCGGCATGGACTGCATGGAGCATCTGGTAGAAAATATTCAGACGTTCTCCAATTTCAAGCCCATCACCGACGCAGAGAAAAAAATCATCACGGCCGCCCTCGAAGCGTACGGCTCGACGGGGTTCATTCCGTGTACCGACTGCAAATATTGCCTCCCGTGTCCGCTGGAGATCGACATTCCGTCCGTCTTCACGATCTACAATCAGTTCAAAAGGACCATCGACATCCGACCGCGCTTCCCCGGGATCCGCCAAATGGAACTCAAGATGCTCGAACAGGCTAAAACGTGCGTCTCGTGCAAGCAATGCCTGAACCGCTGCCCGCAGAAGATCAACATTCCGGAAGCGCATCGGCAGGTCGTGAAAGACGAAATGAAACGGAACGTCTGAGCTTCATTCCGAAAACGTTCCTGAAAAAGACAAAAAAAGAGGCTCGGTACTCCCAGACATTCGGAGCATAATTTGCCCGGGAGCCCGAAACCTCAAGATCACTGCGCCGGTCAGGTTTCTGTCATCCGGCGCATTTTATTTTCCACACTTCACATCATTCAGCCGAAGCGGCATTTTCGCCCTTCGCGGCTTTCGCGGCAAGTGCTTCCGCAGCGTAGTCGCGGCGGGAGACGAATTCACGAACACGCTGGCACAGCGCGTAGAGTGCCGGGATCAGCGCGATACCGAAAACCGTCGCGATGAGCATTCCGTAGAACGTCGGAATACCGATGGCTCTTCGGCTCGCAGCACCTGCACCCGTCGCGGTAACGAGCGGCAGCACGCCCAGAACGAACGAGAACGCCGTCATGAGCACCGCGCGGAATCGCTGACTTGCGCCTTCCAGAGCGGAATCCACGATATTCAGGCCTTCTTCTTCGTGCTGGACTTTTGCGAACTCGACCATCAAAATCGCGTTTTTACTCGCCAGACCGATGAGCATCAGCAGACCGAGCTGCGCGTAAATGCTCAGGTCAAGCTGGGAAAGTCCCAGACCCAACAGAGCGCCGAGCGTCGCCACGGAGACCGAGAGCATGACCGGCACCGGGATCGTCCAGCTTTCATACTGCGCCACAAGGAACAGGTAGCCGAACACGATGGCCGTCGCGAGCAGACCGACGATCTTCCCTTCGTTCATGCTTTCCTGAAGCGTGATATCCGTCCAGTTGATGGAGTAACGCGTGGCTTCGCCTTCCTTCGGTTTGATCGAATTGGCGGCTTTGATCTGCTTCATGAACTCCCCGGAACTCTTCAGCGTTCCCGGTTTTAGCGTCGCGTTAAACGGTGCCGACATGTACTGGTTGAATCGAGTGATCGTCTGCGGACCTACCTCAAAGTGAATGTCCGCAACACTCGTGACCGGTACCATCTGACCTTCCAGGTTCTGGATGTAAAGATTCTTCACGTCGTCCATGATACTTCGCTCACCCGCGATAGCCTGGACCTGGACCTTGAACGTGTACCCCTGAATGTTGAAGTCGTTCACGTAGTAGGACGACAGCTGACTCTGGAGCGTTCCGAAGATCGCGGAGATCGGAACTTTCATCAGCTCGGCTTTTTCGCGGTCGATCTCCAGACGAAGCTGCGGCATGTCCGAGTTGTACGACGTCATGGCGAATTGCACTTCCGGATCGCTCATCAGTTCACCGCCGAGTACTTTTCCCATCATGGAGAGTTCATCCGCAGTCACGCCGCCGGAAGAGCTGAGCATGAAGGACGCACCGCTCGTAGTTCCCATACCGGCGATCGCCGGCGGTTTGAAGCACATGATCCGCGCTTCCGGGAACTGGGAGGCTTTCGCTTGGAATCTTGCGTTGATCGCGTTGATCTGCATTTCCGGAGTCGTACGCTCATCCCAATCCAAAAGGTCGACGATCAGCATCGCGTTATTTTCCCCCAGACCGCCCATCATACTATAGCCCGCGACCGCCAGCGTTTCGTTCACCCCTTCCTCATGGAAGAAACTTTCTTCAAGAGCATTAATGACCCGCTGTGTTTCGGAAAGTGCGGTTCCCGGCGCCAGTTCCACGTTGCACATGATGGCGCCTTTATCTTCTTCCGGAAGGAAGGAGGTCGGCATGGACGTGAACTTGGATCCGTTCGCCCAAAGTACCAGCCCCAGGACCGCCAGCGTCAAGAGCGAGCGGCGGACAAGGATCCCGCTGAAGAAGAGGAATCCCGAGCGGAATTTATCCAGACCGAAGTTGAACGGGACGAAGATCACGTCCATGATACTGCGTTTTTTCTTTTCGCTCTTTGCCTTGAGGATCAGAACACAGAGCGCAGGGCTGAGCGTCAGCGCGTTGACGCCGGAAAGGACCAGAGCCACGCACATCGTCACGGCGAACTGTTTGTAAATGACCCCGACCATACCGCCGTTGAAGCAGATCGGAACGTAAATGGCCAGCGTCACGAGCGTCGTCGCGATGATGGCGCCGGTGATCTGTCCCATACTTTTGTACGTCGCTTCGCGCGGGGACATTCCTTCCTCGATGTTCGACATGACGCTCTCTACCACGATGATGGCGTCATCCACGAGCGACCCAATAACGAGGATCAGACCGAACATCGTCAGGGTATTTACGCTGTAGCCGAGAACCATCAGGAACGGGAACGTACCAATAAGTGCGACCGGAATGGCGATCGACGGAATGATCGTAGCACGCCAGTCCTGAAGGAAGAGATACGTCACGGCAATGACCAGCACGAGGGCTTCGATCAGCGTGCGAATGATCTCCTTCAGCGAGATCGTGATGTATTCCGTCGGATTATAAATAATGGAGAAATCGATTCCCGCCTTTTCAAATTCCGGACGAAGCTGTTCGATCTTCTTCAGCGTTCCGTTTACCGTATTCAGTGCGTTGGAGCCTGCCGTACGGAAAATAACGACCGGAACACAGTTCTTCATATTATGTTTACCGTGAGCCGCGTAGGATTCAGCCCCAAGCTCGATCCGTGCAATATGGCTCATCTTGACGATGTTCCCCTTACCGTCGGAGCGAACGATGATGTTGCCGAATTCTTCTTCAGTCACGAGACGTCCTTTGACGTTGATCTTGTACTGCATCAGGTCGTTGCTTGCCTCAATACCGACAGAGCCGGCAGCGGCCTGAACGTTCTGCCCCTGAATGGCAGCAGCAACTTCACTTGGCGTGATCCCCATCGCGGCCATTTTAGCCGGGTCGAGCCAGATTCGCATACTGTAGAACTCGTTGGACCACATCATGCAGTCGGAAATACCGTCAACACGGGAGACTTCATCCATGATGTTGATCTTAACGTAGGACGCCAGGTCACGAAGGTTCATCGTTTTCGACTCGAACGAAAACACGCAAAGCATGTCGGAAGATTTCTTGCGGACCTGAACACCGCGTGCAATGACTTCCTGCGGAAGGACCGGTTCCGCGCGGGAAACAGCATTCTGCACGTTGACCTGCGAAATGTCGGCGTCTGCACCATATTTGAAGTAAACGCTCAAGTTGTACTGTCCGGTGTTGCTGGACGTCGATTTGTAGTACAGCAGGTTTTCCAGACCGTTCATCTGCGATTCGATCGGAGCCGCAACGGTATCGGCAATATCTTCGGCACTCGCGCCGGGGTAGACGGCCGAGACTTGGACTTCCGGCGGAGCGACTTCAGGATACTCCGCGATCGGCATGTTTGGGATGACCAGACATCCGGCCAGGATCATCAGCAGACTGATGACGATGGCGAATTTTGGTCTTTGGATAAAAATACCAGAAATCATCGTTCAGTCCTTTCAGTTTTCAGAAGGCTGTTCATTGGAAACCGGTTTTTCTTCGGCAGGAGCCTGGGCCGGTGCATTCTCAACCGGAGCAGCCGCCATTTTTTCAGCCGGAGCGCCGCCGACGACACCCGTGACGTTCAGCGGAGCCTGTTCTGCAGTCAAACCGCTCGGAAGCGCAAGGTCGACTTTCGGCTGGACACCCGGCATCATGATGATCTTGTGCGTGCCGGTGGTCACGACGACTTCCCCTTCACGAACCGTCTGGGTCAGGTCATCATTCGGCAGGATCGCCTGGTACTGTTCCGTGGCAGGACCGAGCTTCACGCGGCGCATTTCCACGAGATTGCCGTTTCCAACGACATAAACGAACGTCCCCTGCGGGTCATGCTGGATCGCCGTGTTGCGGACGAACGCACATTTTTCCGCACCGAATTTCGTCACGATGACGCGGCACAGACCGCCGGGATTGAAGTTTTCGTGCTCGTTATCGATCGTCGCCCAAAGGTAAACAGCCCCCATGTTCGTGTGGACCGAGTTATCGAGGAAGATCATGTTTTTGCCGTTTTCGTCAGTTTTGACCGCGAATTTGGTTTTTTCTTCTTCATTCACGCCGTTCGGATTTTTGTTCAGAAGCTGAACTTCCACCTTGATGCGGCTGTCCTGCATATTCTGCACATTCCCGAACATTTCCGCAAAATCCTGTTCGCTCATCGAAAAGCGGACGTAGACCGGACTCATCTGCGTGACGGTGATCAGCGCACCGCTGGCCGGAGTCACGTAGTTGCCCAGCGTCGTATTCGTTCGGCCGACACGCCCGGAGATGTCCGACGTGACCACCGTGTATTTATTGTCGAACTCCGCAAGTTCCAGCTTCGCCTTCGCGACGTCCAGCGACGCACGCGCACTGCCGAGAGTTCCTTCCGCAGCCTGCATGGCGGCGCGGGCGCTTTCCAGAGCGGCGACGGCACTCTTCACGGTCGTTTCCGCGTTTTCATAGGAATCTTTCGAAACAGCCGCCGTCGGGATCTCGATATTCGCGACGACTTCATTGATCTTTTTCAGACCGCCAAGGATCGTTTCACTGTTCAGTTCCGCACCGTAAAGTGCCGTAAACGGAGCTTTCAGAGCTTCGTTGTCGCCGCAGTACAGTCGTGTATTGCGCAGATAATTATTGATCGCGTAACGCAGTTTCGCTTCCAGATCTTCCACCGTGGCAGTCGCCGATTTCAGATTCGCTTCACTCGTTTTGATGTTCGCTTCACTCGTCGCTACGCTCGCGGCTGCAGAAGCAAGATTCGCTTTGTAGACCGTGTCTTCGATTTTGAAAAGCTGTTCGCCAGCCTGAACGTTTTTCCCTTCCTCAACGTTCATTTCCGTGATTTTCCCGGCAACGCGCGCCACGACATCGACCGTCTCGATCGCTTCAAACGTACCGACGTATTTCTTGACCGTTTCCGGAATAGAGGCTTCGACTCTCTCTGCCGTCACCAGCGGCGCCGGCATGACGGGCCGCTGCTGTTCCGGAGCGGCTTCTCCCTCAGAATTCTTGCAGCCAGTCAGAAAAAGAGACTGCGCGGCAAGGACAGCGCACACAAGGCTGAAAATGGATTTGCGAACCATATACTATGTCTCCTGAATGAGGATTAAAAATTAATCGATTAGAGCTGATTATACAATAAAATCAAATTTTGTCAATACGTAATAGTTTCAAAAAAATAAGAATCATAAAAAAATTCAGAGATTTAGAAGAAGAGAAAACGAATGGAGAGGCTCGACCCATGGAGACGGACGGAAACACATCCCGACACGAAATTCACGAAAGCCCCGAAAACACCCCAAGCAGATCGAAAGATCCTAAAACACTCAGGAGTTCCGCGTCATTTCGTGAATTTCGCGTGGAAGCTCTTCCATTTTACTCACACGTCACGAAAACGCCTTCCCCCGTCTCCAGCGGGAAAACGTAGGATCCATCTTTGTCCGGTTCCTGTACTTCCGGGATCCCCTTGCGCCACGACGTCACCTTTTTCGCGTTCAGACGCAGTTTCACGAGCGTACTCTGCGCCGCTTCCAATTCCGTCATGTTCACGAGCGTGAATGCCGTCCCGTGCAGGTCTTTTTCATCTTCATCCCTCGCAAAACAGCCGATCAGCAAAGGATCCGGACAGGAGATCTCGCGGATCGTTTCAAAATCGCGGTACTCATTCGTCATGCGAAGGTACGGGACCTTCTCCGACGCATTGTGCGTAAAGGCTCCCAGATTCCGGTAGCGGCAGAAAACGTCCGAAATGTTCCGGATCTCCTGAAAGACCGTCCGGGCGTCGAACCATGCGGGCATCCGGTTCCCCTGATAGTCAAGAAGCGACGTGCGTTCCGGATTCGGCCGGGCATACGTCCAGCAAAGGATGCCGCGTGCGCCGAAAGAGAGGAGCGAATAACACTGCCAGCGGAATTCCGCAGCATTCGGCGTTCGTTTCGACGGGATCCAGCCGAATGTCTGGATACAGCACCAGAATTCCTTATTTCGCTCCCGCGCGACCGACGCAATGACGTTGATCGACTCGATGTACTCCGAATACGTGTACCGCAGCCCGTTCCGCCAGTTCAGAGGGTAAATGTCCGTGCAGATATAATCCGTCGGCACAAGATCGCAATAGCTCTCGCAGTACTTTCGGTAAAGTTCCGGGTCCGGATCGTAGTACTCGATCGCAGCGGCGTGCGCACCGAATTTCAGCTGGGCGGCGTTTGCGTACATTGGAAGGAGATTGATGTAGGGGACCTTTCCGGTCGCTTTGGCGTACTCCCCGCAAGCCTTTCCGAAATGCGGATAGGAATCCGTTCCCGGCTCGTCGGTAATGTAGTGTCCGCAGAAAGAAGGATGGTCGAAATACTCTTCCCCGGCGGTCTCGGGATAACGCCAGCCGCCGTCATTGATGTAGACCTCGATCCCCAGCCGATCACATTCCCGGAAGAGCATCCCGCGGTGCCTCGACGCTGCCGATCCATTCGTCGCGATGAGCAGATCAAACCCGCAGTCCCGGAGATCCCGGAGCTGCCGTTCATCAAAATATCGCGCATTGAAACTCCCCCAGGCTCCGATCCGGATACGCTCACGCGTGAAATACTCCGGCGGGAACGGACTCGAAACGCGGCATCCAAACCGGTCGGCAACCGCCTCGGGAAGCGGAATTGCGGGACGTTCCGGCGAAACTTTTTCCAGAGAGTACCGCCCCGCTTTCTCCGCAATGTACCAGACGAAACCGCGGCGGTTGACGCACGACGGGACCGGTTTTCCATCGCAGCAGACTGTCAGGGCGATCCCGCTGCGCGCAGCCTCTGCATGCTCCGGAGTCCGCTCGAAGAGAAACTCCGATTCCTTCCATCCGTCTGAAAGCGTTCCGCCCGGGATCAGACACCGGATCCCCTGCCGGCACAGGATCGTTTCCTGCGTGTAGTCGGGGCGGTCGCACGCATCGGCCAGAAATGCTTTCGCGGTTTCCTCGGAAGGGAAGAATCCCAGCCGAGAGATCTCGATCTCGGCATTCAGATCGCTCGGATTGATCGGATCCAGACGAAACGACGTGACGGTCCCTTTCCAGTTTCCATGTTTTGCCGTCCGCATATCAAAGACCAGATCGCGCCACTGTCCGTCCCCCTGTACCGGAAACGGAGTGAAACTCGCGTCGGAAAGTGTCTGGAGCGTATCTGTCGTGAAGAAGAGACCGCCGATCTTCTGCTTCGTTTTCATTCGGCAGCGAAATGCCAGAAACGGACGTTCTTCCGCCGAAAAATGTTCCTCTTCCTCCATCGGGATCGAAAACGTCGTGTCGCTCCCCGTCGTGCGAAGCATGGTCAGCCCCAGCTGCTGCATGAGATCCCCCTGATTCACGACCGCCCGGGGAAAAGCATCGCCGTGATTCAGGATCCAGACCGGCTCTTTCCCCTGCCCGTCAGCCTGGGCCGAAGAACCAAACAAACCGAATGCCGAAAATGTCCAGACCAGACACCAAAACAGAAGAAACGCGGATCTTTTCATGCGGGCACCTTTAAAATGAAGGAAGGGAATGGAAAAAATAGGGAAAACGGCAGGAAACCTCCCAAACGAAAGGCGAAACAAACGCGGAAGGCTCGCAAAATAAAACGGAACGCCATACCCAAACGCTCACGCTCCTGAACTTCCATTCATTCTACCCCGTGCAGAAAAAAATTTCAAGGGGGACACACATCGGGAATTTTCGCGCTCCGTCCCCCAGGATCGCATCATACGTGCCAGCCAGGCCCAAAGTACCAGAATACCCAGGCACAAAGGGACGCAAACACCAGGAAGACGCAGAGCTCGAAACGCCAGGAGACGTGCGTTGACCGGCCCGGCTCATCGTCCCAAGGAACGAGCCGGGGCATCTGGTCCGCCAGACCGCCGTCTGCCAGATCCGTGCCGGACGTTTCTACAGATGACGCTTCAACGGAAGACGCACCTCGGAAAAAGCGAAATATCGCGGAAAACTCCGGATCCAGCTGTTTCCGGACTTCAAACCAGAGCAGCCACGTCGGAAGCGAAAAATAGCCGATCAGAATGAGCAGACCGAATGTGTTCGCAAAGTTTCCGTGCTCCATTCCATGCTCCAGAGTCCAAATGAAATTCCAGACCAGGTACCCGCAGGATCCAAGATGTCCGAGAAAAAGGAGGGTCGGCCAAATACGCGGCATGAGCAGACGCAGGCCGAAAATGAACAGGCAGGCGATCGGCGGGACCCAGAGAACTTTTCCGAAATCGGTCCACAAGCTGATGTGCCCGTTGCTCATTCCATGTGCATAGCAGCACCACAGGAACGCAGCAAAAAGAAAGCCGAAAGTTTCCCAAAGGAACGCATACAACATGGGATCCCGAAGGATGGCGGGCAATTGGATACGTCGGCGGAAGTCAATTTTCATCGTTCGTCTCCTTAAAATCAAACAAAATGTGCGGTTGGGGAGTGTGCAGGTACGTTGGCATTGCGTGCGTCAGGGCATTTCTCCGAGCCGGAAACGGGTGCGGAAAATGCGAAAGTGTGCCTCAATGCGATCCTTTCAGATCCGGGGCGACGTCCGGTCCATCCGGCATCCGAAGTGTCCGGATCTGCCCGGTCGTGAGGAGGATGACGAGCATCCGTCCATCGGGCGACCAGCAGAATTCTTTCACCCTGCCGAAAAACGGTTTGTGGAATTCCGCGGCCAGCCGTCCTGTTTCGACTTCGCGAACGGCAAGCACGCTCTTTCCTTCTTTCCCATTCCACTCCAGGCCTGCCGAGTACCGCATGTCGGACGAAAACTGAAATTCTTTTCCGGGTTCTCCAACACTCGACGGAATCTTCAACATCCGGAGAAGTTCACCCGTTTTCGCGTCGAAGGTCCCAAGATCAGACTGCATCTGCGCGACGATCCCCGAGCCGTCCGGAAGCCATTGAAGGCTGGAAATGTAGAGATTCGACGGCCAGACGATTTTCGATCCTTCACTCTGAGATCCATCACTCTGAGATCCATCACTCTGAGATCCATCACTCTGAGATCCATCGCTCTGAGATCCTTCGCTCTGAGATCCTTCGCTCTGGGATCCTTCACTCTGTGTTTCCCCGCTCTCTGTTTCACCAGCCGGGATCCCGTTTTTCCCATTTTCGGAAAGGGGCGGTCTGGACGTTTCTCTTCTCGTTTCCCAAACGACTTTCAGCGGCCTGGTCTCGGCCATGATCTCCTCGGACGGCAGTGCGGCAGAGACGCACTTTTCCACTTCCTGGATCCGGGCGTCTTCTGAAAGGCCCTCGCCGCTGGTGAGTCCCCATTCCGCTTCGAGTTCCCCACGGAACATTTCCCGAAGCTCCGTCTTTCGATCCTCCCACGTCCATTCCGCCAGCGTATCGAAGAGGATGAGCAGCTCGTTTCCTCCCAGCACCAGAAATCGTTCATCGGGAGACCAGGCCATACAGTAAAGCCCCCTCTCGGCAATCGGGAAGTAGTGCGGAACTGCCTCTTCGCCAAAAGAGCGGATCCAGAGTTTCGCCTGAGAGTCTTTCGTCGAAAAGTAGGCATACGCAATGCGCTGTCCGCGGGAAACGGCCGCGGCGGAAACATCGAAACACTTTTCCAGCTCAAAATCGATTTTCGATTCCCGCGTCAGGACATCGAGCACCTGAAGGCGAGGGAGTATTTCCGCTCTTCCCCGGGAATAGTCCACCCGGAATTTTCGGTCCGGTGTCCAGCGCGTCACCCGTCTGTTCTGTATTTCATTCGGCCGGTGATCCTGAACGCAAACGGGCTCGCCGCGAAATATGAATCTTGAGTACGGCTGGTACATGATGGCCGAAAGAGAATGGGACGTTTTTCCGAGATATTCTCCGGTCCGCGTGTCCCAAAGATTAAGATTTTCGCCCAATGGATCCGAATGGGTCCACGCAAGCGCGTATTTCCCGTCATCGGAACAGTGCAGCGAGTGCAATGCCCGAAAATTGGAAGTCCACTGCCAAAATCCAGCAAAAACACAAATGTAGATCAGCCAGTACACGCAAAATGGCGTCAGGATCCGGCATTTCTTCTCAGGTCGTGTGCTCATGAGGAACTCCTTGGAAACATGGGAACTGCGGGAGAATGCAAAAAAATGGACCAGGTTTTCCCTGCGCCTCTTTATTGTACACCATATAGATTTTCAAGTCAACCCATTTGAAAAAAAAGACGGAAATTTTACATAAAATTTACCGAGGAGCAGAACTTTTACGTTTTCTTGACGTTTAAATTTTGGCGTTTCCAATGTACGGCCGACAGAAGGGAAACACGAAAAGCACAAAAATATTCAAAATACACAAAACATCAAAAAGTTTTTGAAAAGAGCGTCCAGAGGGAAAAACAATTTCCAAAATGTTTTTCCCTCTCGGCCGTTCACGACATGACGGGCAGCCAGACGGCTCTCGAAGAGTGCCGTCGCGCGTAGGACCTTTCGCCGAAATCTCACCGCAGATCCTTCTGTGGACTCAGTGGTCAAATCGGATCTGGTTCGGTACACAATTGCCGGAAGAGCCGCTATTTTTCCGTTTTTTCTTCCAGAACGATCTGTTTCACGGTCTCGAAAGCGATCTCCTTGTGCCGTTTGAGGCCCTTGGAGTCCCGAATGCCGTTCTGCGAAATAAAGTAGGTCCGGACTTTTTTAGTCCGCACGAACGCGAAGCGGATCTCGCCGTACTTCTGCAGTTTTTCTGTCGTGAAAGTTGATTCCGTCGCATCGATGAGCTGCGCCAGCTCACAGGCAGCCCCCTGAGAAACGTTGAATTCCTTCTTTTCCGACGTTCCGGTCGCCGGATCCGTCACCTGGATCCATCCCTCGGCCCCGATCGGCTGCATTTCGATCAGCGGCTGGTTCGCGATACGGAAGGAAAAGAAAATGAACAGCGTGAAGCACGTGATGAACGTGAACGCATGAAGGATCGTGGCCCGGCGATGGTAGCGGCGTCTGCGTCCCTGCGGATTCGCGGAGACCTGGGAGTCGGTGCCGTTCTGCCCGGCATTGCGGCGTGCATGAGTATGTGCGTGTGCAGCTTTTTTGCTGCTGGAGTTCTTTTTGCTCATGAAAGTTTCCTCTCTACGAAATAAACGGGGGAACCGTCGGGATCAGGGCCAGGAATCATTTTCGGAGAAATGCGCGGATCGCCCGGTCAACTTCTTCGGGCTGTTCCATCGGAGAAAGATGCGCGGCATTCGGAATGACGGCCAGTTCTGCTCCAGGGATGGTGTGCGCAAGTTCCTCCATCGCGGACGGCGGAGAAAGCACATCCAGTTCCCCCGTCAGGATGAGGACCGGAATGTCGAATTGCGTCACGAGCTGCGTGAAATCCCGACGCTGCGCCATTCCGCGGGCAGCAGCGGCGACACCCAGCGGAGAATTTTCGGAAACCATCCGAAGATAGACCGAATAAACGCCGTTCGCCGGGCCGCCGTTTGGATCTTCTGCAGTACGGAGCGTCGCGTCGGTCATGAGATTTTTCTTCATTCCTTCCGCCATGAATGCGCAGGACGCTTCCTTTTCGATCCGGTCAGCGGTCAAAAGACGGTTGGCGGCAGCTTCCGGCGTGTCGCACCGTGCATTGGAATCGCAGAGAATGAAGCGTTCCAGACGCGCCGCGTGCCGGCTCCAGAATTCCAGACCGACGTACCCTCCCATGGAAAGTCCGCAGTACGTGCATTTCTCGATGCCGAGCGAGTCGAGCAGTTCCGCCAGATCGTCCGCCATGTCCGCCATCGTCGTGAGCGGCGTGCCGGACGGCGAGCTTTTCCCCATTCCACGAAAATCGGGAGCCAAAACGGTGAATTCATCAGAAAGTCCCGCAAGCTGCGCCTCCCACATCCGGTGGTCAAATGGAAATCCGTGCCCGAGCAGAAGGACCGTCGGACCGGTTCCGCGTTTTTCGTAATTCAGTTTCATGCGTCTGTTCCTGTGTGTCTGCGTCAACTGCTGATTCCGATCGGAGGTCTCCGCCCCGGAACCGTTCGGAAATCGTTTCCTTACGGCGATAGGATGCACCTCCGAACGAAGAAAACGAAACCGGATATTCTTCCATTATATCAGATTTCGCCATTTTGTATACCGGGAAGAAAAAGAAAATTTCAGAAAAAAGAAAGATCTGCCGGCGGAAGGATGCTGAAAACGGAAAAAATGGGGAAAATTCAAGCCGGAAGGAAATTTGACCGAAAAAAAGAATGGATTTCTGCCGATTTCGGAGACTTTCAGGAATATTTCCCTCATTTTCGGGAAAAAAGTTTTGAAAAAGTCCCGGCCCGGCACGTTTCAGAGATTCCATGATCGGTAAATTGGAAAGAAACGGTAATTTTTATGAGTACGGTTGGCGACTTTATTTGGAAAAAAGATTTTTGTATTCCCAGCAAAACGGAGGCAGGACACGCGATCCTTGACGGCGTCGTGCTTCAGCTTCAGGATTTTGAGTGGTCGCAGAAAGACATTTTCGCGATCCAGCTTGCTTTTGAGGAAGCACTGGTAAACGCCATCCGCCACGGCAATCAGTCGAACAACCGGCTGGGAGTGCAGGTCCATCTCGAAATTTCGCCGGAACATTTTCTCGCCCAGATCTCGGACGAAGGAGCCGGTTTTGATCCGGACGATCTTCCGGACCCGACGCTCGAGGATTTTCTGGAACGACCGTGCGGCCGCGGAGTCAAACTCATGCGCTCGTTTATGTCGTCCGTGGAATTCAACGAGCTGGGTAATGCCGTGACGCTCGAGAAATTCCGTTCCAATCCCCTTCCGGAACGTTTTCGGAAAGAGGAAATGCCGGAATCTTCCGAAGCGGCAGCTCCGGCTCCGTCGGTGACCGAAACGGTCCAGTCTCCTTCTCAGGAAACTGCCGACGAAGACCTCGATGATGTTTCCTCTCTTTGAGCGAAACATTTCTCGTATCCCATGCCGCGAGGAACGCGTTTCCATGCGGAAATTTCCAGAGCAGGGATCCAGAATCAAAACACTAATGAACCGGCAGGGCTTTCCGCTTTTGCCAGACTTGACTTTAAGGAGTTTATTTCATGTCGGAACTTCGGCACATTTCCATCAATGTCGTCAATGATATTTGCGTCGTTCATCTCCTCGACAACCGGATCGTGGACGATATGAACATTTACGAGCTGGGTACGGAACTCTTCGCTCTGGTGGAACAGAACGGCTACGAGAAGATCCTCCTCAATTTCTCGAACGTCGGTTTCCTTTCCAGCGCGGCACTGGGTAAGCTGATCATGCTCTACAAAAAAGTCGCCGTCCGCAGCGGTGTGCTGAAACTCTGCAACATTACCCCGGACATCCGCGAACTGTTCACGATGATGAATCTGGACCGTATTTTCACGATCTGCTCCAACGAAGCAGACGCACTGGCTACGTTTTAAAGTTTGACCGTTTTGGTTTCGGAATTCCCAAAAATCATGAAAGACTGGCATTCGCTGTATCCGTTTGAATCCCATTTCCTCGATCTCGGTGCCGACCTGCGTCTGCACTATCTGGATGAAGGTCCGCGGGATGCGCCGGTCATTCTCATGGTCCACGGGAATCCGACCTGGTCTTTCTACTGGCGGAATCTTGTTCTCGCGTTTCGGGAAAAGTACCGTGTCATCGTACCAGACCACCAGGGCTGCGGACTGTCATCCCGTCCGCGAAACGGGGAGTACGCTTTCACGCTCGATCAGCGGATCCGCGATCTGACGGCACTGCTTGAAGCTCTGGATCTTCGGAACATTACGCTGCTGGCCCACGACTGGGGCGGAGCGGTCGGAATGGGAACTGCCGTCAGAAATCCGGAACGTTTTATCCGTTTCGCACTCTGCAATACCGGGGCGTTCCGATTTGCACGGATCCCGTTCCGCATCGCGCTGTGCCGGATCCCCGGTCTGGGACGCCTTGGGATCCAGGGATTCAATCTTTTCGCGGGCGCAGCCGTCTGGATGGCGGTCGAAAAACCGCTGGCTCCGGAAGTAAAAGCGGGGCTTCTGGCTCCGTATTCGTCATGGAACGCCCGGCGGGCAACGTGCGAGTTCGTGCACGACATTCCGATGGGGCCGCGGGACCGAAGCTGGGAAACGCTCTGTGAGGTGGAAAACGGACTGGCACAGTTCCGGGACTATCCGGTCTGTCTGATGTGGGGAATGAAAGACTGGTGCTTCACCCCGGCATTCATGAAACGTTTCCAGGATTTTTTCCCGAACGCGCAATCCCACCCATTCCACGACGCCGGCCATTACCTCATCGAAGAAAAATGGGAAGAAATGGTCCCGATCCTCTCGAAATTTCTGGAAGAGAAATAAAAACAACGCAGACGGCCGAAAAATACGACCGTCCGCGCTGCGGTTCACATAGAGAATTACGAAAATCTGAAACTTTCAAATTTCCGGCGAACCACAAGGCCCTGACATTCCGAACCGCCTGTCCCATCACTGCAAACAGTGTCCCTGTAGAGACCTGAATACGTGACCGCATTCAGACGGCTGTCCGAAAACCAGAAACTGAATGGGGCAGTTTTTGGCAGGACCTATGGTGCATCGTTAATTTCCGGCAGGCACGGCTCTTTCAGATTGACCTCGTTCTTTCAGAGACCATACCGCCGGAATTTTGGAAGGATCTACATCTTGATCTTGAGGGTAGAAGTACCTTTCCAGCTAAGCATCTGACCATCAGCATTGATACCGGTGATCTGGGTGAGAGTGAGCGTCAGATTCAAAGATTCGAGACCCGCAACTCCTTCAAGTCCAGTGAGGTTGCCTTCCTCATCAAGGTAGACCGTGTAGAGTTCCGTGATGCCATTGATCTTGAGCGTGAGATCTATACCGTCAGTCAGGGTACCAGTCCCTTTGAACGTAGCGGTCTTGGTACGGCCATTTTCATCGAGGTATTTGGCGGAACCATTGACTTTACCCAGGATAACAACATCATTCATCGCCGACAGATCAACACCGCAGTCGATATTGACAGTTCCATTATAGTTGTAGGAAAGGGACGGACGTTCGAGTTTTTCAGCCGTCGTCGCCATCAGGATGTCAGAATGTGCCGAGGCATTGTAGTTGCTGTCTTTCGCAGCGGCGACCGTCACAACATACGTCGTGTTGGCCTTCAGGCCTTTGATCGTGTATTCTCCGTTCATGGCACCGCTCTTCACGGTAGCGGTAACATTCTTCACTTTTCCAAGGACCTCTTCTCCCTGCTTGTTCACGATAACTTCAGCATAGCTGATGGTGTAACGTTTCGCAGGCGCCACGTCATTGCCTTTCACATCCATCGAAGAGGTTTCCCAAGTGATCTTCATGCTGTTGTAGGTGGATTCCTCAACGACCTGTTCCAGAACGGCAGGAGCCTCATAGGCGACCTTTTCAGTCTTGACACTCATTTTGGTGACAGGAGTCGCACCGACATCAGCGATCGTGCCGCTGATCTCGAAGCTATAGTTCGTGGAGGGTTTGAAATCTTCGCTTGCGATCACAAGATAAACTTTACCATTTTCCTCAACGACGTGGGCGTCCACTTCCACGATCTCCTTCGCTTTCGTATCCGTGCAGACGACAGCGAAATCAACGACTTCATCAAGCGGCGTTTCCGCGTTGAAATCGGCGTACTTGTAATAATTTCCAGCATTGCGGATCTCGAACGAAACTGCAGAATCCGTAACGGCGGCTTTCTTGAGGCTCAGTTTCGGGAGTTTCTCCAGGGTGACCACCGTAGCGTCAGTGAGAGCACTTTCCAGGGAGACCGTCTTACCAGCATCCGCCGCGGCTTTGATCGTAGCTGTATACTCCGTACCAGCCTTCAGATTCTTGACCACCAGGGAGCAGACGCCCTCTTCATTAGCCAGGTCGCGGACCGTGACCGTACGGGCTTTTTTGTATTCGACGATATTTCCATCGATGCCGCGTTTGACGGTGTAAAGCGTCACCGTGTAATCTTCGGCATAACGGGTCTCACCCGATTTCTCCTGACCGATCTCAGGAGCATTCCACGTCACGACAACGGAACTGGTGGGATCTGCTTCATTGACAGCAACTTCAACATCTCCAGCCACTTCAAAGGAATCTGCTTTGGCCGTCTTGAAGGTCTTCGAGGCGATCTTGGACTGATACTCTCCGGCTGCGTCTTCAGCAACGACCGCGACCGTGTACTTCGTATTGTCCTGAAGCGCATCTTCACTGTCTTCCAGATTGTTGATCTGGACCGTCATGGTCTTGTAGTTCGTAAAGTAAACGATCTCACCGTTTTCACCTTCCCAAACGCCTTCATTATTGGTCAGTACCGATTCCACGACATTTTCATTCGCGGCATCGACAACACGGATCGTGATCGACGCGGCTCTGGACAGTTTGTCCATATTTTTGATCGTGACCGCCATGTCGTTGTTCGTAGCCGTCACCGTGTAGTTGACGCTGACCTTGGCAAGGGCCGGATTCGGCTGCGGTTTGGCCGCTTCTTCTTCGTCGCCAGTACCTTCACCCTGTTCTGGACCACCACTAGTAGGAAGGAGATCCGCCAGCTGCGCAGAGGCATAGGACTGGGGGGCAGTCTGCTGCGCAATGGCGAGCATGGCTTCGGCGGTGCAGTCGGTAGTGGTTTCCGAAGAAACGATCGCGCTTTCCACTGCATCACTCTGCATGGCTCCGAGCATATTGGCGCTCAGCAGCTGACGGGTCTCAAGGCCTTCCAGACGGAGGCTGCGGCCATTACGAAGGCTTTTCATCGATTTGGACTGATTGGGTTTGGACATGATATGCTCCCTATAATAACGTATCTCAAAATGAAACAAAATTTTTTGCATCCATGCAGTCCTTTCTTCTCAACAAAAAGAAAGAACTAAAAGCCGGAAATGTATGGAGGCCAAAATCCTCACGATGCCATCCTGAAGACCGAACGTGATCAAAAGTTCAGCAATCACCAACTTTTTCCTTTTCCTCTATTCTACCATAAATCGTTCAAATTGCAATGGTTTTTGAGGAAACTTAAAGATACGTACGCTAATATTTTTAAATTAAAAAATTATAAATTATTTTTATATCACAACTTAAACACGTAAAAAAATTTAAAAAATTTTAAAAAATATTACAATATTCAATAAGCGTAAGAATAATAACCACTTAACGTATATATATATATATGCACATTTATCTTAGGCACGCTTAAAACCGGCCTCGTTTTAATTGAATAGTTGAGTATTTTGACACAATTTCAAAACAAAAATCGATCCAATATTTGGGTAAATTTTTTTCAAAATAACATTCCCGTTCCTTGACTTTTTTTTAACATTGCCGTACAATACAGATCGTAAGCAGATCCTGCAAAAAAAATCCCGCCATTTTGAACAGGAAAGTATTCAAAGCCTCTCCGATACGGAGAAATGGTGTATTTGCGGATCTCAACCTTTCCATTCATTCTTTACAGAGGATCGAATCATGAAAAAACCATTTTTCCTTTTGACATTTGCGTCTCTGATCCTGGCATTTACGGCATCTTCTGCGCTTCGGGCGGAAGAGAGGACAGCAGATCCGTTTGCGCCTCCGCAGGCAGGCGGTCCGAAGGCCGTGCTGATCCAGTTTCACCGCGGCGGCGGAAGTGTTCGGCCGGACAATACGCTGGAAACATTCCTTTGGGCATGGGGCATGGGAGGGATCCCGGAAGCGGATTGCCGTCTGACGAAAGACGGAGTCGCGATCGCCTTCCATGACGGCAATCTGCAGCGTCTTGGCCGCGGGATCTCCCCGGAGATGCAGAAAATGCCGATCAGCCAGCTGAACTGGGAGGAGATCAAAAACGTGGACGTCGGCTCGTATATGGGGCCGGAGTACTCCACGCAGCGCATCTCGACGATCGAAGCCGTCTTCGCGAGCATGAAAGACCGGCCGGAACGGCTTCTCTACGTCGATGAAAAAGGGGCGACGCCCGAGCTGATCGCGAAACTCGCGGAGAAGTACGGCGTGCAGGAGCAGATCATCTTCGCCAGCACGAACTACGAACTGATCGTGAACTGGAAGAAGATCGCCCCGAAATCCAAGGCGCTTCACTGGATGGGATCCTGGGGAGCCGCGAAAGAAGATTCAGAAAAAATGCTCCAGGCCCGTCTGGACAAACTGGAAGAAGCTGGATTTGCGGGGATCGACATTCTGCAGATCCACGTGAAGACGGACCTTTCGAAAGAGGATCCGTTTATCCCGGGAAGCGATTTCATGCGCCGTGCGGGTGAGCAGGTCAAAAAACACGGCATTATTTTCCAGAGTCTTTCCTGGACGCAGGGGGACGAACCGGAAACGTACCGCCGACTGATCGAGCTTGGGGTCCAATCCTTCGCCACCGACTGGCCGGAACAGTGCCTTGAAGGCTGCGGCCTGAAAAAAAGTGCGGACCAATAGAGCCGCTGAAGTTTCTTTGCCGAAAGATCGCGGAACGAAAAAATTTTTCCATTCCGCCGATATTCCGATCTGAAGCCTGGACGAAAAGAAAGCGTTCAGGCTTTTTTAGGAAAATCGGCAAGAATTTTCAAGAAAGTGGGCAAGACGGTCCCCTCCCCCCTTGGCAAAAATGCTTCTGCGGTTTAAAATAGGTCCAACGTTTTTTGCACGAGCCGCGCAGAGCGTGTGAATTCCCTTTTCCCGATCAATATTTTGAAAAAATCCGGATCCAGGCATGACGAGAAAATATATCAACGAGCTTCAGGAACAGGAAAACGTAAATGAAGTTTTCCGCGCCTCCAACAAACAGCTCCGTCCCAATCGAAACGGTGCCCTTTACCTTCAGGTCGATCTTTCGGACAAAACCGGTACCGTAACGGCCCGATTGTGGAACGCGAATGAAAATATCTACCATCTGTTCGAGAACGGCGACTATCTTCAGGTGGAAGGCAAGGCGCAGGTCTTTCAGGGTGCGATGCAGATCATCGCAAAACGCTTTTGCCGCGTGAAGCCGGAAGAAGTCGACGAAACCGAATTCATCCAAACGACCGGTATCTGTGTCGAGAAACTGCTGAACACGATGAACGTTCTGCTCGATTCCATTCAGCGTCCGGCACTTCGCGGACTGGTGAAATGCTATCTGGAAGACCAGGAATTCATGGACCGGCTCACGCTTTACCCTGCCGGAGTGAAGCACCATCATGCCTACCGGGGCGGACTTCTTGAGCACATCGTGAAGATGATGGAGCTGGCCAAACTCATCGGCGATTCGTACGAGTACCTCGACACAGAACTTCTGCTCCTGGGAACGTTTCTGCACGATACGGGCAAGACGGTGGAACTGGTCTGCGATCCGGAATTCGCGTACACGGACATCGGGCAGCTTCTCGGACACATTCCGCTCGGGATCTCGATGCTCGAGACCAAGATCCGGCAATACGAGACCGAAACGGAAGAAAAATTCCCCGACGCGCTGGCGTTTCAGCTCAAGCACATGATCGCGAGCCACCATGGAGAGTACGAGTACGGCAGTCCCAAACTCCCCATGACCGTCGAGGCGCAGGCACTGCACTGTATCGATCTTCTGGACTCGAAACTCGCGGCATTCCACCAGCTTCTGGAAGAGGATCTGAATTCGTCAAGTCCCTGGACCACGTTTCAGGCTTCTCTTCAGCGGAAACTCTTCAAGGGACTTCCGGAACCTCAGAACGGAACGGCATCCGACGTAAAATGAAATGCCCCGCCTGATCCGGAATTCGAAAAAGCGGATTCGGAAAAGCGGATTCGAAAAAGCGGTAAAAAAAGACGACAGGGAAAGAGGAAAAAGAAAGGAACTCATGGCAGGCTCTTCCACCCAGACGCAAGAAGCTCCAATTCTGATCGAAGCATCGGGGCTTTCCAAATACTATGGTCCCTTTACGGCGATCGAAAACGTTTCGTTTCAGATCCGGCGCGGCGAGATCACGGCATTTCTTGGACCGAACGGAGCAGGAAAAAGCACGACGATGAAGATCCTGACCGGGTATCTGGCTCCGAGTTCCGGAACGGCGCGGATCGCAGGATCTGACATGAATTCAGACCGGATCAACGGAGCACGCCATCTCGGCTACCTGCCGGAAAATGGGCCGCTTTATCCGGACATGACGCCGAAGAGTCTGCTGGAATTCTTCGCATCCGTACGCGGCCTGTCGCCTAAAAGCCGAAAAAAACGAATGGAGTGGGTCATTGAAATGTGCCGGCTGGAAACGGTGCTCGGAAAACCGATCGGAAAACTGTCCCGCGGATTCCGCCAGCGTGTCGGAATGGCGCAGGTCCTGCTTCATGATCCGGACGTTCTGATTTTGGACGAACCGACCTCCGGACTCGATCCGATCCAGATCCACGAAGTACGCAAAACGATCCGTGCACTGGGAGAGACAAAAACGATCCTGCTCTCGACGCACATCCTTCAGGAAGTTGAAGCCATGACGAACCGGATCCTCTTCATCGCTGAAGGAAGGCTCAAATACGACGGCAGCGTCACCGATTTCCTGAAAGACGGCAGGACGCTGGAAGAGCACTTCTGCGGACTCGGAACACCGGAAGTCGTGCAGGGGTAGGCTTTCGGCACGAAAGGATACGCGGAAAGCATACGGAAGAACAGCAGACCGTGCGGCATTGGGAATGCCGAGATCAAAGAACAGACGGTTTCAAAAAGGGATTTTTCAGTTCAATCAGCGTTTAATCATGAATCGACACGCAATCCAGGCGATTTTTTACCGAAATTTTTTCAGCTATTTTGCGAATCCGACCGGATACGTTTTCCTGTGCGTTTTTGTGCTTCTCAGCACGATCGCAGCATTTTGGAGCAATGCGTTTTTCGTCAATAATCTGGCGAATCTGGATCAGCTGACGCCTTTTTTCCCGTTCATCATGCTGGTTTTTGCGCCTGCGATCACGATGAATGCGTGGGCGGAGGAACGCCGACAGGGAACGGATGAACTTCTGCTGACGCTTCCGGTGAATGACCTGGACGTGGTGGCGGGAAAATACCTCGCGTGCCTTGGGATCTACTCCTGCTCGCTGCTCTTTTCCGCACTGTGCAATTTCATCGTCCTTTCGACGCTCGGGACGCCGGATGCCGGTCTTTTCTTTTCGACTTACGTCGGTTTCTGGTTCGTCGGCACGGCAATGCTGGCGATCGGGATGACGGCGTCTTTCCTCACGAATCATCTCACGATCGGTTACGTCTGGGGCGTCCTTCTGAACGCGCCGTTCGTATTCTCCGCGTGTGCAGAAGTCATCGTCCCGGACCGATTCGCTTCGGAAATGACATTCTGGAGCTTTGAGGCACGTTATGCGCCGTTCTGCAAAGGAGAGATCTCCTTCGCCTCCGCGTTTTATTTTGCCGCGATCGCTCTGGTGATGCTCTACCTCTGCATGATCTTCATCAGCCGCCGCCACTGGTTCAGCGGGACCGCAGGATGGAAACGGGCCGGCCACTATGCGCTGCGGACGGTCTGTCTGGCGGTACTCGTTTCGTCGCTGACGGTCATCTTCAACCGCTTTGACCTCCAGACGGACTGCACGGCAGAGAAACTCAACTCCCTCTGCCCGGAAACGATCCAGCTTTTGAAAGAATTTGATCCGGAATATCCCGTCGAGATCCATGCCTACCTGAGTCCGCAGATCCCTGGAGAGTTCGCGCAGGTAAAACGCAATCTGGAATCGACGCTGCGCCAGTTTGAGACCTACGCCGGAAGCAAGGTCCGCGTGCAGATCCATTCACTGGAACGATTCACCGATGAGGCGATGCAGGTCGAGAAAAACTTCGGGATCGTGCCGGCTGAAGTCAACGTTCTGGTTCGCGGAAATCAGGAAAAGAAGAGCGTCTATCTCGGCGTCGCCATGACGTGCGGACTGAATCAGGAAGTCATTCCGTTTTTCTCGCGCGGACTGCCGGTCGAATACGAAATGGTCCGCTCGCTGCTGATGGCCGCGACGCATCAGCGAAAACGTCTCGGCGTGCTTCAGACGGACGCCAATCTTCTCGGAATGTTCAGTACGATGCCGATGGCGGGAATGGATCGCGAGACGATCGAAAGCTCCGTCAGCCCCATCATCGCGGAACTGCGCAAGTCCTACGAGATCGTGCCTCTGAATCCTTCCTATCCGCTTGATTCAGAAACCGTCGACGTCGTTCTGGCCGTTCAGCCGTCAACGCTGGAACCGTACCAGATGGATAATTTCCTCGCGCTGCTGGAAACGGGAGTACCGACGGCGATCTTTGAGGATCCGCTTCCGCTCTGCAGTCAGTTCACGCCGACGTGCGAACAGCGCCGTCTTTCGCGGGATCCGATGGACGCCATGGCAATGATGGCAGGTAATCTTCCGAAAGCAGATCGGAAAAAACTTTGGGAGACGCTGGGCGTGAAGTTCTCTGAAGAAGAAGTCGTCGCGCAGAAGTACCGTCCCATCCCTCGATTCTCCCGCAGTCCGGATCCCTTCCTGTTCATCGACCGAAACGAGCTGAATCCGGAACCGTTTGCGGAAAAGGACCCCGCCGTCAGCGGCCTTCGCCGGATGGTCTTTCTCTATTCCGGGTACATTCAGCCGGATCCGGCAGTGAAGGACGTGAAGGTGACCCCGCTGATCCGCGCATCCTCACATTCCGGCGTCGTTCCGTACCGGAAGCTGTTCCGGAATCCTGAACTTGGATTCATTCCGCAGAATCTGAATACCGAGACCGATTTCGAGATCACGTCGCTTCCCTACATTCTTGCGGCAGAGATCCGCTCGACCCGCACGGATCGGAAAGGGATCCGCGTGATCCTGACGGCAGACACAGACCTCTTCTTTGAGGGATTCGTGCAGATGCGTTCCGCAGGAGGAATGGGGTCGGACGCCGATTTCGACAACATCAACTACGTTCTGAATGTCATGGAACGTCTCGGCGGCGAAGAACGATTCTACGCCATCCGCAAGCACCAGCCGATCCATCGGAAACTCGAAACGATCGAACAGTTCCGAAATCAGTTCCAGAAAGAATTCGACGCCCAGGAGAAAGAGCTCATGGGACAGATCGAAACTCGTCAGGAAGAGCTCGAAAAGGAACTGAATGCGCGGGTCGCGAAACTGAACGAACAGATCCGCAGCGGGGAACTCTCGCAAAATGAAGCAGAAGAGACCCGGGAATGGCTCCTGAGCGTCGGTCAGAGCGAAATGCAGAAGACGATTGCGCGCCTCACGACGAACATTCAGAAAGAAGTGGAACGGATGGAAAAAGATTTTCAGACACAGATCCTGAAGATCCAGAACGAGCGGAAACTGCTGGCGGTGCTTCTGCCGCCGATCCTCCCGCTTTTCATTGCGCTCCTGGTTTTCATTTACCGGAAAAATCAGGAACGGATCGGAATTTCTGCCGGTCGTTTAAGGAAACCGTAAGATCAGCCGCACGGTCTCCTGACCATCCGCCGCGATCCCGATACCATGAGGAACTATTCCTCAAAGACGAAACGGAACGGTTCAACGATCCCATCCAAACCGGTCGAAAAGATTCCAGACGATTTTCGAGTAAGGAATTTGAATTTCATGAAACTCACGAACGATACGCTGAAAACTTTTTTGTTTTTCATCCTTGCATTGTGTGCCCTGCTCCCGGCGATCTGGCTGTCTCGGCCGAAAGGGGAGACGTTTACGGCAGAAAAAATGGTGGAGAAGGTCCTTTTCCCGGAACTTCACGACGTCATGGACGTGGCGTCGCTTTCGATCGCAAGCGTAGAAAAAAGCGGACGGATCGCCCGTCTGGAAGTCCGCAAGGTCAACGGTCAGTGGATCCTTTCTTCCTTTAGCGGCTACCCGGCAAACGCACAGAATCGGATGGTGGAAGTCGTCTCGGCACTTTCCGGTCTGGAAGTGCTTCGTGTCGTGGGAGAAGATGCCGCCACTCGGGCCAAATGCGGAGTTTTGGAGCCGGAAAACACGCAAAGTGCAGATCCGGAAGAACGCGGAGACCAGATCGTCATTCGGGATGCGGGGGGAAGAGTTCTTCTGGATCTCATCCTTGGGCATGAAGCGGAAGAAGGAACCGGGAAATACTACGTCCGGCGCGGAGGACAGAATCCCGTCTACATCGTGAAGATGGATCCCTCCAAACTTTCCGCAAAATTCCTGGACTGGATCGAGCGGGACCTCCTCAAGATCCAGCCGTCCGACATCGCGAGTCTTTTTGCGCTGGACTGCCAGCTGGATCTCAGCGCACAGGATCAGGGGTCCGCCTTCAACCACCGCGGGCAGTTTTCGATCGAGCAGAAGTACCTGGAAGATCCGGATTGGGTCCTCGTCTCCAACCTCCGAATGTTCGGAAACGGAATGCGCGACATGGGAATGCCGACCGGCATGACGCTGGATCTTCCGATGCTGCGCAAAGTCAGCCAGGCTCTGGCAGACATGCGGATCGCGAGTGTCCAGAGAAAACCGGACGGGATCCTGGAGGCGTTTCGCACGCCGGAAAATATCCAGCTTACGCAGGAACAGAATCTCATGCTCCAGAAATGCGGATTCTGCGTTCTGCCGATGGATCTCGGAAACGGCGTGGTGAACTCGCTTTTCTCGACGGATGGACAGGTCCACGTCTACACGAAAAACGGGATCGTTTACCGACTCTTTTTCGGCGGGATCGCGGGACAGGAGGCACTTGAAGATCTCGACCTTGGAAACGGACGAAAATTCTACCGCTACCTGATCCTGACGGCAGACCTTTACCCGCCGGGGATCGAGCAGCCGAAACTGATGGAACTCCCCCCCGCTCCTCCGGAAGATGCTGACGAAGCCGTAAAGGCACAATACCAGGCACAGAATCAGGCACTCCTTGAGATCAACGCGCAGGAAAACCGGATCTACGAGGAAAAACTTGCTGACGCACGCAAGCGGGTCGAAAAAATGAACGAACTGTTCGCGGACTGGTACTTCATCATTCCAGAGGACGTCTACCAGCAGATCCACCTCACGTACGCAAACGTCTTCATTTCGGCGGAAGAAGCGGAAAAAAGAAAGCGTGAAGCGGAAGAGCAGGCCGCAAAGGAAGCCCATTCCGCTTCGGAATGCACGGACCCGAACTGCCCGGACCATCATGGAAAAACGGAAACTCCGGTTTCGGAAACCCATTCCGCTTCGGAATGCACGGACCCGAACTGCCCGGACCACCATGGCGAAACGGCCGCTCCGGAGACTATGAAGGAGACGGACGAGTCCGGAGAACATCAGGAAGCCGGCAAGACAGCGTCCGGAGAAAATCAGAAAACAGCCGAAACGGAAGGTACGGCAGGGAGCGGAACGTGACGCATGACGCACTGGTCGCATTTGGAGCGAATCTCGGTGACGGAGAGGCCGTTTTTCAGGAGATCAAAACGCGTTTCATGCGAGATTTCGGCAAAGTGCGGAGTTCCCCCCTTTTTCGTACCAAAGCCGTGACGCTTTCGGCGGGATCCGCTCCGGAACCGGACTACTGGAACGCGGTCATTCAGGTGCAGGTCCCGCAAAATTGGAAACCTGGGGAATTTTTGGACCGTCTGCTCGTGCTTGAAAAGGAACTGGGACGCATACGAACCGGCTCCCCGCAGGAACATTGGTCGGCGAGGACCGCGGACCTGGACCTTCTGCTCTGGGACGATCAGTTTCTGGATGCAGCACCGCATCTGGTTTTGCCGCACCCGATGATGGCATGGCGGCGTTTCGTTTTAGAGCCGGCGTGCAGGATCGTTCCGGACCGTCTTCATCCGCTGACGGGGCAGACTCTCGCAGAAATGCTGGCGGTCCTGAAAAAAAGGGAAGAGAGGGAGGAGCTGACCGACGGCGATCCTTTCCTCCTCTGGGACAGCATGGAGCCGGTGCCTCAGGAGCTTCTGGAACGTTCCCGGATGCAAAAATGCCCGATCCTCGCCCGCCGCTGGGTCTGCCGAAACGGCGAATCTTCGGAAACATTCCGAAAGCTCCTTCAGCTGCTCAGAAAGCCGCCGAATACGGAAAGAACCGCATAAATTTTGGATCCTGCCCGTTTGGGAAATTCACTCTTCGGGTAAAATTCATTTCAAAAAAACCTCCTTTTCATTTCAGAAAGTTGAAAAATCATGAAACCTCAAGTCGTGCGTGAGTGTGCGGAATTGCACTCGGTCGTGAAGTCGCTTCATCTCCAGAATCTGCGTGTCGGTTTCGTACCGACGATGGGAGCGCTCCATGCCGGGCACATTTCGCTCGTGAAAGAATCGCTGAAGCAGTCCGACTGGACGATCGTGTCCATTTTCGTCAATCCGACGCAATTTGCGCCGGGTGAGGATTTCGAGAAGTACCCGCGCACGCTGGAAAACGACCTTGCGCTGCTTGAAGAAGTCAACGAAAAGGAGAACATCATCGTCTTCACGCCGTCTGCGGACGAAATGTACCCGAAAAACTTCCACTCGTACGTCGACGTTGCGGGTGCAGCACTTCCGCTTGAAGGAACGTTTCGTCCGACGCATTTTCGCGGTGTCGCGACGGTCGTGCTGAAGCTCTTCAACATGACGCAGGCCGACGCCGCATTTTTCGGACAGAAAGATTTCCAGCAGGTCCAGGTCATCCGCCAGTTCGTTCGGGACCTGAACGTGCCGATCGAGATCCAAATGTGCCCGATCATCCGCGAAACGGACGGTTTGGCGATGAGTTCCCGCAATCGGTATCTTTCGCCGGAAGCGCGTACCCGTGCTCTTTGCCTCTCGCAGAGTCTTGAGAAAGCCCGCGAAATGATCCTGCGTGACGGATGCCGAAGCCGCAGAGTAGTCGATGCGGCGATCCGTGCGATTTTGGCGCATCCGAACCACTCGGTAGACTACGTCGCCATCGTGGACCCGGTGACGCTTTTACCGAACGAAGACGACACGATCCAACTTCCTGCCGCGATTTTGCTCGCGGTCCGGGTGGACGACACACGGCTGATCGACAACCTGCTGATCGAGTCGGAAAACTGACGGTTTTTCAATAACCTGCCGGCGGAACTGGAAATCGGACCGGCAGGCAAAATTTCCTCAAAACGATCCATTTTTGACGGACCGTTTGGCAAAACTTCACGAGCTCCTTTCCCGGAAAAGAGACGAACGCATGCACCAGACGCTTTTTTTCATTCCGTATGAGATTTTTGGCCTGCCGATTTTCGGTTTTGGGATCCTCGCGGTCCTTTGGGGGATCGGTCTGGCTGCCGGATGGTTCCTCTATCGAAAATACTGCCCTGAAAAATCCATCTCCGAAGGTCTCCAGGTACTGGGACTCGCGATCCTCAGCGGTTTTCTTGTCTGCTGGATCCTTCCGAAAGCAGGCTGTGCGGCAGGAATTCCGATCCGCGCCTACGGAACGATGATGCTTCTGGGGATCCTCCTTTCCTTTGGGCTGGCAGTTTGGCGGGCTCCGCGGTATGGTTTCACGGCACAGCACATTCAGGAGATCCTCTTCTGGCTCTGCATTCCGGGACTTTTAGGCGCACGCTTCTTTTACGTCATCGAGTACTGGGAGTCGTTCAGGGCACCGACCTTGGGACAGACGCTCGCCAATATCGCGAACATCCCGGAAGGCGGACTGGTCGTGTACGGCTCGATCATCGGCGGATTTCTCGGCGGAGTCGTTTATCTGCTCTGGAAACGGCTCTCCATTCTCCGAATGATGGATCTGCTTGCCCCATGCATGATGCTGGGACTCGCATTGGGACGGCTCGGCTGCTTTCTGAACGGATGCTGTTTCGGCGGGGTATGCGATCCGGCTCACGAACACTGGGGAGTGCATTTCCCGGCTGGAAGCCCTCCATTTGAGCAGCAGCTCGCAGAGGGGAAGATCCATCTCGATCCGCACGAACTCTACCATGGAATGCGGTTTGCGAGCGACCGGAATCCGCGAACAGCTCCGGCTCCGACCCTCGTTGAAGAAGTCGTTCCAGGGAGCAAAGCGGCGAAAAACGGCATTCAGGCCGGAGATTACGTCCTGAGTATTCAGGGGATCGAGGCTCCGGAACGCGAGACCGTCATTCAAGCTCTCATCTGGGGAACGCGGCAGAATGGAAAGATCGAAATGACGCTCTCCCGCTTTGACGGAACCTCCGAGAAGACGGAGACTGTCTCATGGACGACGCTGGAACCTTCCGGACCGGTCAGCCTTGCGGTTTACCCAACGCAGCTTTACTCGAGCGTTAATGCACTCTTCGTCTGCGGCGCACTTCTGCTCTACTCACGTTTCCGACGGCATTCGTCAGGGATCGGACAGAAACATGACGGCGAAACGTTTGCGCTTTTCCTGACGCTTTACCCCCTCACGCGCTTCATCCTGGAAATGATCCGGACGGATGAAGCCTCCGCATTTGGAACGGGACTGAGTATTTCGCAGAATGTCTCGATCGTGCTTCTGCTTGCTGCGGCTGGTGTGTGGGCGTTCGTTTTACTCCGTCCGCAGACGGAATGCCGAAAAGCCGAAACCGCAGCCGAAACTGCAGCCGAAACTGCCGAAAAATGAGACCTGGGATCATCTGGAATGGATCATGAAAAACGGGGTGGAAGAAAATTTGGAAAAATTTTAAAATTTCCGACTCACCCCCTTGACAAAAAAACGCGATATGGTATACTGTGTCTCATGATTGAGGGATGAAGGCAAGCGCCTGAAACACTTCTTTCAAGGGTAGGTAGCTCAGTAGGTAGAGCACGGCCCTGAAAAGGCCGGTGTGGTCAGTTCGATCCTGACCCTGCCCATTCAATAGCCTGCACGTTTAGTGTGGGCTTTTTTTATGGAAAGCCGGGACTCGGGTAAATTTTTCCGGACACGCCGGACTCTGCATTCTTTTCCACATTCTGCATCAAAAAACTCCTCCAGGCAAACCGTCTGGAGGAGTTTTCAGGTTTCTGAAATGCGTTGGACGCAAGTCTTTCGTTTTTCTCTGTCCTATCTTAAAATTCCAACTGCCACATCCACTCGACAACGTGTGCTTCGCCTTCCTCACCGGCCGGATTTCCTTCTCGATAGTCGGTCGTCCAGTAGCTGTACTCGATACCGGTGCGGAGGAATTTGGTGAAATCGTAAACGAGGTTCGTGTAGATGACGCTGTTTTTCGCGATGGAGATCGCTTCCGCGTCCTCTTCATCCGGATCATCGATGCCGTATCCGAGATGATAGTGAAGCTGTTCGGTCCAATCCCACCAGAATTCCAGCCAGCCGCCGGTACTTTTGACGGCATCGCAGGTCCCGGTTTTGGAAAGCGGATCGTAGTCGATCCCCTGACTCACGCCGCCGTAGACACCCGCAAGTCCCTCTCCGGTGAAGAGTTCCCCGCGGATACCGCACCGATTCGTAAACGGCACGCTCAGATCCAGGTTGGCGGACCAGCTGTCGATCTCGGATCTCTGTCCCGGAAAATCGTATCGCTGCTCGCCGATGTGTCCAGAAATGCCGAACTGGATCGGGTATTTACAGCACGGCCGGGCGACCGTCCAGCCGACGCGGCCCATAATGGTCGGATAGCTTCCGGTATGATCGTACGCGCTGAAGTCGCTGCCGCACATCTGAGAGATCGACGTCGAAACTTCCATCCGGGTATTCTGGCTCCAGTAAAAGTACCGCGTGATCTGGAACTGCGGATTACGGTAGCCGATATTTCCGGCATCCCACAGATTATAGTAGTTCAGCATCCCGGTATTCAGCGGCGAGATCACGTCTTTGGTCTGGCCGAACAGGAATTTCCAATCCTCATTTTCGAGCTGCCAGTAAACTTCGCGCAGAAGGATGCTTCCTTTATTCTCGGCATTGCCGGTATCGTTGCGGAAATCGACTTCCACTTTGCCGCTGGAGCGCATTTTTCCGAGCCACGTGCACATTTCCGGTGCCTCAATATTCAGACCGAGTCGGGAACTGCGAGCCTGAAACGCGGTGTTGAACTGGCCGTACGTGTCGCTGGGGAGAATATGGTGGATCGCATCCTGTGGAGACGGACGGGACGTGGAGCCGAGAACCGATGCCCAAAGCCGGCCGTACGGAGTCACGCGGACGGGACCGATGCGCCATGCGGAATCGCGGACGTATTTTTCGATATACGCATCCACTTCGGCCCGGGTCATGGTTTCTTTGGAAGATGCATCGGAAGACGCGGTTTTGCCTTCCCCGGAAAGGACCGACGAAGTCAAAGCCGTTGACGAAGCCGGAACCGCAGACGAAGCCGGAGCTGCGGCGGCAGACGCTTTCTCCTGATTCAGACGCGCGACTTCTTCACGCAAACGTTTGGTTTCAGCTTCCAGACGCTCAAAACGCGCCATCATTTCCGGAGTCACGGTACCGGAAGATGCCTGATCTTCCGAAACTGCCGGATCGGCTGAAGTGTCGGTTTCAGTCAGAAGCTCCGCGGGAGAGGACGAGGCCGACGGTCCGGGGAGTTCCTGCGCCTCTGTTTGGGCAGGAGATCCGATACTTCCCATACTCAGTGAACCGACGAGCAGTCCAAGAGCCAAATTTCGAATTGCCGAGAATGAATGTGTGGTATTCATGATCCCAAAATGTTCAGGTAAACCAAATAAACCGAAAAACTTTTTCACCTATCGGCCCAAAATACCAAAAAAATCAAAATAACCAGATATATTGTTAAACTCTATCCAGATTAGCCATTTTTCCAGTATTTTATGTTTCAGAGGATACCGCAGTCCTTTCAGTAGAAGATAAATGCGTTTTTTCAGAAAGAAATTTTGAGGATGCTGAAATGCTCCGGCAATAAAAAATCGAAAAAACAGAAATTTTAGATCTCAAAAGATCTTTCATGACCGCGAAACAGATGAATCGTGGTTTTAGGGATTCCAAAAACTTGAAATTAGGTAAAATTCGCATTTTTCAGAAGGAAACAAAAGGGCACGGGATCTGAAATTTTTCAAAAAGAGGACAAAATTTTCAAAAATTTCGGGAAAAAGCGGGAAAAGTCTGGAAATTCATCTTGACGGTTTTTTTCGTTCCCGGTACTCTTTCTGTAGTCATTTATGGTATAGATCCATGAAATCGGGAAAGTGTGCGATTCGGGCATGAGCCTGACGCGCCCGATACCATTTGCCGTCCCGGTTTCATTTTCTAAAATCAGGGCTTGGAAAATATGAAAAGAAAAAGAAACACAATGAACAGATTCAACGCACAATCATTTGTGGCGGTTGCAGCTGTCGCATTTGGGCTGATGACGCCCTGCGCATTCGGAGATGTGGCTCCGGGTACACAGGCGGATCCGGCTCAGCCGGCTGTCGGCCTCCAGAATTCGACTGCGAATCCGATGGGGGCCGCGACGACACGTCCGGCAAACATCGACCCGAAGGCGCAGGCGTCTCAGTTTGTGAAGCTGGGACGTGAAGCACTGCAGAAGGGAGATTCGCAGCAGGCTGCACATTGGGCCAATCAGGCAAAGACGCTCAACGCGGCATTTGGTCCTGGTGAAGATTCTCCGGAAAAACTTCTGGCTGACATTCAGTCCGCTCCGGCTTCCGATACGGCTTCGGCCAACGCTGGTCTGCAGGTCGCTCCGGTCGCTCCCGCTGTTGGCGCGACGGCCGTGAACATGAATCCGGCAGATCCGAAAGTGATCGGCAAGCGCAACCTTCTGATCATCGACGCCCGCATTGCTCTTTCGAAAGGCGACGTTGCGAATGCGACCCAGCTTGCGAATCAGGCCGGCGCGATGAACATTCCGTACAATGTGAACGACGACACGCACGAGAACGTTCTGAAGCACATTCAGAATTTCAATTCGACGCTGAGTCGTCTGAAGACGGAAGGTCAGACGGAAGAAGTTCGCAGACTGATGTCGCAGTCGCTGCTTGAACAGGCGCAGACGCTCCTGGGCTGGGGCAAACTTGACGATGCTGCGAATCTGGCGATGGCGGCTCAGAATCTTGAGATCGTCTACAATCAGTATGAAGTCCAGCCGAAAGACATCCTGGCCCGTATCGACAACGCGAAAAATCAGCGTGCAGGCCGACAGGCGGCACCGGAAGCTGCTCCGGCTTCCCAGGTCGCTGCGGCTCCGGCCGTTGACGAACAGAACGCTGCTCTGGCACAGGCCCGCAGTCTGACGGCACAGGCTCGCCTTCAGATGACCTCCGGCAACACGGCGCAGGCCGCCCAGCTCGCGACTCAGGCAGCGTCGCTGAACATTCCGGATTCTGCCTACGCGCAGGGTGAAGACCGTCCGTCCATGGTCCTGCGTGACCTGGCGATGTCGGGAGTTGCGGATCCGGCAGTCTCCCAGGTCTCTGCGACGGCTCCGCTTTCCGGTGCTCCGACTGCCCAGAATGCCGCGTACAGCTCCAACACGGACATGACCCGCAATATTCAGGTCGCGGGACAGGCTCCGGCGCAGAGCAGCATCGGCTACACGCTTCTCCAGCAGGCGCAGGCTGCGCTTCAGCAGGGGAATCGCGATCAGGCGCGTCAGATCGTCCTTCAGGCAGAACAGTACCGTGCGGAACTGGATCCGGCCAGTGCGCAGCGTCTGACCGACATGCAGAGCATGCTGAATCAGCCGGCGGCCCCGGTCGCTGCGGCTCCGGCGGCAAATGCTCCGGCCAGTGCGGCGAACAGCGGAGTTCTGTTCGGCCAGCTCGTCACCGAGTTTGAAAACACGGTCCAGAAGAGCCGTACCCTCCGCGAAGAAGATCCGAAGGCGGCTCTGAAACTGCTGGAAGATTTCCAGGGTAAAGTGGAAGGCGCGTCTCTGACGGAAGAGCACAAAACGATGCTTCTGAAAAACGTCAAGAGCAAGACCGCGGAACTGGAAGGCTACATTGCGGACAACCGCTCGGAGATCGAGCTGAAATCCGACAATAAAAAAGGTCAGGACAAACTCGCCGACCGCCTCGACTACTACAATGACCGCGAAGACAAACTGAAGGAACTGACGGACGAATTCAACGCTCTCCAGCGCGAAAACCGATTCGCGGAAGCAGAAGTCGTCGGCAAACGCGCTGCGGAACTCTATCCGGATTCCGACCTCGCGCAGCAGCTCGCCTATATGGGCAAGATGCGTCATCGTCAGTACCTGAACGAAAAGATCCGCGGCGATAAAGAAGACGAAATCACGAAAGTGTTCCTTGGAGTAGATGCCGCTTCTGTCCCGCAGTCTGAAGATCTGGTCTACGGTACCGAATGGAAAGACCTGGATGCCCGCCGCCGTGCCCGCTATCTGAAAGAACAGACGCGCTACAGCGAAAAGGAACTCCAGATCAAGAAGAGTCTTTCGACTCCGATCCAGGCGCGTTACGCCAACCAGCCGCTGCAGAGCGTGATGGATGAACTGGCTCAGATGGCCGGCGTCACGATCCACCTCGCTCCGGACGGACTTGCGGAACAGAACGTCATGCCGTCCCAGCCGGTCACCCTCAACACGGTCGGTTCGATCCCGCTGGAAAGCGCGCTGAACCTGATCCTCGAACCGCTGAACCTCAGCTACACCATCCGTAACGACGTGCTGATGATCACCAGCAAAGCGAAGAAAGATACCGACGTCTATGCCGTCACGTATCCGGTCGCGGACCTCGTGATCCCGATCCCGAATTTCCAGCCCTCCTCCAACATGGGTCTGGAAGGCGCACTGCGCAGTGCCATGAACACCGCGAATCAGAATGCGGCTCAGACGGCGGCTCCGTGGATGCAGGCCATGAATCAGGTCGAAGTCGTCGCGGCGCGTAACGCCAACTCTCCGGAAGCGGCAGCCGTCGCACCCGGCGGAATGGGTCAGATCAGCGTCCCGATGGGCGGAAGCGGTGCCGGAAGCGCGGTCGTCGGCGGCGGTGCGGCAGGATTCGGTTCCCCCGCAGCCGGAAATGCTGGTGGTGCCTCGCAGGAAGACTTCGACAAGCTCATCAACCTGATCACCAACACGGTCAACCCGGATTCCTGGGTCGATAACGGCGGTGCCGGTACGATCTCGGCCTTCAACGTCAACCTGAGCCTCGTCGTCAGCCAGACGCAGGAAGTTCACGAACAGATCGCGAACCTTCTGGAACAGCTCCGACGTCTCCAGGACCTCCAGATCACCATCGAGTGCCGTTTCATCAGCCTGAGCGACAGCTTCTACGAACGCATCGGTATGGACTTCAACCTCAACTTCAAGTCCAAGAACACCAGTGCATTCACCACGTCCGGCGCAGGCGTAGCCCACTCGACCGTCACGGGACGCAGCGGACCAGTCGATTCGGGAGACTTCGCTCCGGATGCACAGGACATCGCGATCCGTCAGGGCAGCTACGGTCTGGCACTCCCGATGTACGGCGACTTCGACAACTCGGCAAACGCCGGCGCGACTCTCGGATTCGCCATCCTCTCCGACGTGGAAGCCTACCTCTTCATGGAAGCCGCGCAGAGTACGGAACGCAGCAACGTCCTCCAGGCCCCCAAAGTCACGCTCTTCAACGGGCAGCAGGCTTTGGTTCAGGACGTGACCGACACCCCGTTCGTGGTCTCCGTCATCCCGGTCGTCGGTGACTTTGCCGCGGCACTCCAGCCCGTCATCGTCGTTCTGTCGGAAGGTTCCTTCATGACCGTCCAGGCAGTGGCCGACAACTCCCGCCGCTACGTCCGCCTCACCGTGGTTCCGTTCTTCAGCCAGATCGGCGACGTCACGGAATTCACCTTCACCGGAAGCACCTCCACAAGCAAGGATACCTCCGGAAGCGGTAAGGAAGACGACAAGGAAACGACGACCTCCACCTCAGGTTCCACCTCAGGTACGACGGTCCAGCTGCCGGAATACTCCTACGTCACCGTCACCACGACGGTCAGCGTTCCGGACGGCGGTACCATCCTCCTCGGCGGCATCAAGCGTCTGAGCGAAGGCCGTAACGAAAAGGGTGTTCCGATCCTCAACAAGATCCCGTTCATCAACCGTCTGTTCAAGAACACCGGTATTGGACGCGAAACCACCAGCCTGATGATGATGGTCACGCCTCGAATCATCATCCAGGAAGAAGAGGAAGAACAGCTGGGTGTTCCCTCCACTTAGTGAAACCATGAGCTGTTCCTGATTCGGAAGCCGACAGTAGAAGGATCTGCTGTCGGCTTTTTTATGGCTCTTCCGGCAAGTGCGTACCGAACCCGATCCGATTTTAGCACTGAGTACACAGAAAAGCCGCAGAAATACACTGAATTGAAGGGAAAGCTCCCAGACACGAAATTCCAGGAAAATGCGAACATCCCCAAATGGAATTTTTTAAAAATTTTAAAATATTCATGGGATCTGTTTTTTCGGGGTTTTGCATTAAGATCAGCGTATTTTTCAGTGCGCTTTCTGTGTCTTCAGCGGCGGGATCGGTACTCTCTTGCCGGGGGAACCACATTTCTGTGCATGTGCAGTCCGGAACTTCAGGCGGTACGGATCCCGGCAAGCGTGGTCCGTATTGAGGGAGAAGCATTTCCGGAATGTCCGTTCCTCACACTTTATGTCCACGAAAACTCTTTCGCTCATCCGTATACCCAGGCAGCAGGGTCCCGTTGACACTGCGTTCCTGACGCTGCCGCGAAAACAAAAGTAAATAAAAACCGCAAAAAATCGGAAAATCAGGCAAATTTTCAGAAAAACGGCAAAATTGCTCTGGACATGAAAAGAAATTTACGGTATTCTGACAGCAGGAATTTGGTTTTTTTATGGGAATTTGCCAAAATATGAGATCCGCAAGCACTTTCATTTCGAGCCTTTGCCTGTTTTTTCTCTGTTTCGTCCTGACGACGGGATGTGCACAGAATCGGCAAACGATCGCACGTCTGGAGCAGGAAAATGCCCAGCAGCGGGAGCGTATTTGGCAGAGCAACCGGAAGATGGAAGATTTTCGACAGGAAAATCTCGCACTTCGGCAGCAGCTTGCGGTACTTCAGGGAAAAAATCGGAGCTCTGCCTCCGCTTCCTATTCCAATCAGCCGCAGGAATCGATCATTCAGCCGACACAGAGTCCCGGAACGAACGATCCATCCGCAGTTTCGCAGACCCCGCCCGTTTCAACACTTGGCACGCCGACCTCTCCGCAGACACTTCCCGTCAATCCGTCCGCAGGTTCGCAGGCAGTCATGGACGGCACTCCGCATCGTACGATCCGGGTCCGCAAGACGGACAGCAGTTCCGTGCATTCCGTCACGATCCTCGCAGACAAAGCGAAACCGATCCACTATGAAGGACTTCATGCCGAGATCCAGCTGAAGGACGCCAACGGCGGCATCGTTCTTGCTCCGGCACCGCTTTATGTCATGGTCACGGACCCGTCCAAACCGGAAGATCAGGCACGTGTTTCCAAATGGCGCTACACGGCAGAAGATCTGGCCGGGATCATCAACAGCGGTCAGGCGGCGATCTCGATCCCGCTCAACATGGCCTGGGAACGCTCCTGTCCGCAGAATCTTGATCTGGAACTTCACATCCTGTACCATACGAGCGACCAGCGGATCCTCAGCCACCGTGCGCGAATCAATCTTGCGCAGTCCGCAGCTCCGCAGAGCATGACTTCCGCCGCAGATCCGGCTGTTGGAGCCTCCGTTTCTGTTCCGAACGCAGCAGGCACCTCTTCTGCCTCTCCGTACAGTCGGCCGGTCTGGACTCCCGAGCCTTAAATACGGCAGTTCCAGTTCCTACCAGCCAGCGCATCCCTCAGCCCAGCCGGCACAATCGCCACGAATGGAAAAACCAGCACCCATTTTCATCTTCTTGTCTGAATTTCTGAAAAAAAAGCAGAGAAAATTTTGTGCAGGACTCTGAAATGCCGATGACCAATCTTGAAAGAGTCGAATTATATTTACGCCATGACCTGATTTTCGCGCGGAAGAATTTTTTCTTCCCGGTACTTTCACTTTAAAATGGCAGCCCGGACGTGTTTTCGCATCCTTATTTCGGATGTTTCGCCTTCCGTCTGTCCGAGATCAGCAGCGTAAAGTAGAGTAAAATACGCGTTTCACAGTTTTTTAGGAGTGTACCGATATGTATCGGAAAGTAATTCTTGGTTTGTCCATGCTGGTGTCGTTCCTCACGGCACTTCCGTCTTTTGCGCAGACCGGCGACAGCCTCGCGATTTATCAGACGTTTGGCAAAGGAGTTCACTACTATAATGCGCAGGATTACGCTGCAGCCTATGAAAAATTCACGGACTGCATCAACAGCGGAACGCAGAATCCAAGTATTTTCTATTTCCGCGGCCTCGCTCTCCTGAATCTCGGTCGTGCGGAAGCTGCCGAAATGGACTTCAAATCCGGTGCTGAATTTGAAGAAAAAGCCAACATGGATACGCAGAAACAGATCGGATACGACCTGCAGTTCGTTCAGGGCAATGTTCGCCAGACCCTCGAAAAATATCGTGCGGAAGCGAAACTCGCCGCGTACCAGAGAGTCCGCGAGATCCGCGCCATGCAGGAAAATATCAATGCGCATAATGCACTGAAAAACAAAGACCTCCACACGTTCGACAGTACCTATTCCTACGATACCGGTCTGGGTGAATCGGAAGCTTACGAAGAATATACGAGCCTCGATGAAGAGGAAAATGCAGACCTTAATGCAGAAGAAGCAGTTGAAGAGGACGAGGAAGAGGAAGCTGCCGATGAAGACGAAGATCTGATGGATGAAGAAGAAGAGGAAGAAGAAACGGCAGAAGAGGACATCTCCAGCGAAGATGCTGCGGAAGACTTCAACCTCGATGACGAAATCGGTCCGACCAGTATTGGCGACGACGATGACGACGACGCGGCGGCGGACGATGAAGATTCCACTTTCGGCGACGACGATGACGATGACGCGGCGGCGGACGATGAAGATTCCACTTTCGGCGACGACGATGACGATGACGCGGCGGCGGACGATGAAGATTCCGCTTTCGGCGACGACGATGACGACGACGCGGCGGCGGACGATGAAGACGCAGCCCTCGGCGACGACGATGACGATGACGCGGCGGCGGACGATG
>JAGBAA010000125.1 GCA_017939795.1 Thermoguttaceae bacterium | reverse complement strand
TATCAGGGCAAAATGTGTTTTTCAAAAAATCAGCCCCGGCAAAGCCGAAACTTAGCGCCCCAACAAGGACTTGAACCTTGGACCTATTGATTAACAGTCAACCGCTCTAACCAACTGAGCTATCAGGGCAATACGGGGTATTCTAGCAGAAAACGCTTTTTTTTCAAGGCCCCCCACCACACTTTCCGGGAAAAAACTTCAAAATATTTCAAAATTCATCCCGGAGCCGGAGCAGGGGGGCTCCCCGATCGGACGACCGATGCCGTCCATCCAAAAATTTACTCTTCCACGGCAGTCTGACGCATGAATTTCACTTCCGCGTCACGGAACGCGCTGTTTTCCAGCTCCATGATCTCTTCGCCGGACAGGCGGGCTTCCATGAACTGCAGCTCACGGCTGAATTCCGGATTGGCACTCGTCGCGATGAACTGTTCGCGCAGTTCCGCATCTTCCGGCGCGTATCCTTTCAGCATCACGATGTAGCTGACCGAACGGTCGGCATTGGCGATCGCCTTCACATCACCGGGGACCATGGCGTACACTTCGTCCGCGAATCCCTGGGAAATATTGTCGAGCAGACCGGCATAAAGTCCCGGATCCAGAAGCATGAACGAGAAGCTCTCGACAGCCTTGGCATTTTCCAGCTTCTTGCTTTCCTGGGCCATTTTGGCCTGCATGATCGCACTGCTCATCGCGAGATCCTTCGCTTTTTCCAGCTTCCAGGCAGCGACGACGGTCTTCTTCACTTCGTCGGTGAGTTCCGGAACTTCTTCGCCCTTCACTTCCGATTTCCAGACGATGTACTGGTTGCCGTTCTCTTCCGCCTGCATACAGTTGAAGTTTTTCAGACTGGCAAAGCGGCGGGAAACTTCCGAGTACGGGGAGGTCAGCTGAAGCGCATCGCCGACCGGCATTTCAGCCAGCGCGCCGCCGTCGACCATTTCCAGCTTCTTGAACTGGATGCCGAACTTCTGGATGTACGCATTCGTTTCGTCACTGAACGTCAGTTCCGGAACAGTACCGTCTTCAACTTCCATGAGCTTCTTCGAGTAGGTCACGATGTCGCTCTGGACCAGTTTGTAGAATTTTTCTGCATCGAAAATATCGTTCGGATCAATATTGATCTCAACTTCTTCGGAGACCGGAGCCGCTTCCGCAGGAGCCGCAGCAGGCACCGCTTCCGCCGGAGCAGCCGGAGCCGCTTCAACCGGAGTTGCCGCTTCCGCCGGAGCAGCCGGAGCCGCTTCAACCGGAGTTGCCGTTGCCGCCGGGGCCGCCGGAGCCGCTTCTGCCGGAGCCGCCGGAGCTTCCGCCGCCGTGTCATTCATCGACGTGGAGGCCGGGGTCAGGTCTGCCGGGAGGGATTCCGATTTCGGCATTTCGTAAACAAAGTAGTTGACGGTCATTTTCATCGGGATCTTGAAGCCGATGGTGCCGTTTTCGGGTGCCGGAAGCGTGTTTTTGTACTGTTCGAAGAACGCCTTCACTTCAGCTTCCGTCGGTTCCGCCGTTTTGGCGAGGCAGCTTTCAGCCGTGACCGGGACGACATCCAGAGCCGCAGTCCGGTGCGTTTTGCAGAAAGCATTCCACTGACGCTGGACCGTGACCGGGAAGATCGTCGAACCGAACGCGATACCGTACGGGCTGCGCTGACCGTAGAACTGGTACTGGGAGTATTTCTCGGCAAGGATGATGTCGATCAGTCCTTCTTCAAACGCGCTGCTTCCCATTTTGTTCTCGCGCAGAGCTTCGAGGTACGCCTCTTTGGATTCAAAGCGCTGACCGATAAATTCACGAATTTCGCTGTCCGCCACGACAAGTCCCATTTCCTCTGCCAAGCGGGCCTTGACCCAGTTCGTGAGGATGATGTCGTCCGAGAGTCCGCGGAAATTAGGATCGAAGACCATGTAGACGGCCCCCTGCTTCTGGCGGATGGTCTCAAGCTGTCCCTGAGACATTTTGCCAAATTTGGAAGTCAGGACGGTCTGGTCGACGGAGATGAAATTCCTGTTGAACTGCTCAAGGGTCGGAATGAACACGAAAGAAAGCATCGTCAGAACCCCAAGGACTCCGAGAAAGCTTTTCTTGTTCCTGCGAAAAACGCTAAAAGTTGACATAGTTTAAATTTCCGGTTGTTAAAAACTGAAATACTGCCCGACAGCCCCTGCAAAAGGGGAACTCTGTCAATATATTCTCCATTTCGGCATCGCATGGGCACCGTCAGACGGTTTTTTTGCCGAAACGATCTGTTTCTGATTTCCGCATCCATCTGCCAGCAGACACGATACGGAGACCACATTATACATAAAGTGTCAAAAAAATGCAACCCCCCTTTTCCTTTTTTATTTCTTTTTTTATTCAGTTTTTGGAAATATTCAGCTCTTCCTGCGGACAAAAATAAAAAAATCCCCCGATATTTTAAGAAAATGTGTCGTCGGCCCTTCCCTTTTTGTGCTTTTTCATGTATAATGGAGCGGAGTGAAAGGAACATCGTTTCCAATGCGTCAGGATATTTCCCTCATCCCGTTTCCCCGCCGCAGTCGGCAGGATCAATGAAAAGAAGAGCGATGAAAGAAAAGAAAACGGATCATGTCGTCCCGCTGAAAAATGCAGTTTTCGCAGCATTTCTTGCGTGGTTCCTGCCAGGCCTGGGCCATCTGTATCAGGGAAGAAAGGCGAAGGCTGCGATCTACGCAGTCTGCATCCTCGGCCTTTTTTTCTTCGGGGCACTTTTGGCGAGCGGGAAGTGCGGAGTCGCGCGCTGTGTCTACATTTCGATGTCGCCGGGACCGGGAGCAGGCGTACGCTACTACTATTTTGCCCAGGTCTGGGCCGGTGCTCCGGCATTGCCTGCCCTCGTGCAGTACCTGAATGATCCGACCGGCGTCAAACAGGCCGCCAACGGATTCATGGCGCCTCCCATGCAGGTCACTCCCGGAAGCCGCGGATATTCGGAAAACGAACCCTCCATCGACAACATCCGCAAGAAACTGAATCGGCGTTTTGAGATCGGAACGCTCATGACGACCATGGCGGGTCTGCTGAATATCTTCGCCATTTTCGATGCGCTCTACGGACCGGTCAATGAAGAGGAAGAAGAGCGGAACCGGCAGAAAAAACTGGAAGAAAAGCGGAAACGCCAGCGGGCAAAACGCCGAAAAGGTGAAGACACTGCGGAAATGTAGCGTCGGCACGGAACGCATTGCCGGAAAAAACGGCCGGAGAGAATTTCAAATTTTGAGTGAGGGATATATGCTGTTTTTCGCCTTTTTGCGTATTTTTGACTGCCTGTACGCCATTCCGATGATCCTGGCCACGAGTCTGGTCTATGCCGCCTCGCGACACGAGAACACGCAGGAGATCTTCAGTCAGGGACTTCGTCTGAGTGCCTGGCTCGCGGGGTTCATGCTCCTCGGACTGGTGCTGATGGTAGTCATTTTCTGAAACTGAAACCGATTTTTTCACGGATACGAGATGCACATTGTGATCCTGGGAGCCGGGACAGTCGGTTACTCTGTCGCCAGGCTTTTAAGCAAAAACCGACACGACGTGACCCTGGTCGACCGGAACGCGGATGTTCTGGATGCACGGGGAGCGACGCTCGACGCAATGACGCTGGCGGGAAACGTATCTCAGGCCTCTGTCCTTTTTCAGGCCGGCGTCATGAACGCAGACATCTGCATGGCCGTCACGGACTCGGATGAGACCAACCTCGTCGCTGCGAGCATCGCCAAGAAAATGGGCGCGACCCGCGTCATCGCCCGCGTTTACGCACCGGTCGCGAACAATCTCGACGTCTTTGACTACTATTCCCATTTCGGGATCGACCGGATCATCAGTCTGGAACAGCTCACGGCAGTACGTCTGGCGCAGGAGATCGACAATTTCACCGAATCCCTCAATATGGAATCCAATCTTTACGGCAACTTGGAACTGATGGAGTTCGAGATGCTCGAAGGGGCGCGCGGTGTCGGAAAACGCATCCGCGATCTCGGTTTTCCGTCCAACGTCCGGATCGGGGCGATCTCCAGAGACCGGACTCCGTTCATCCCCGCAGCAGATGATGTTTTGAAGATCAACGACAAGATCGCCGTCTTCGGCATCTATGAAGATCTTCTGAAAGTCTGCAAAAGCCTGGGCGGAAAACTCCCGCAGAAAAAAACTATCGTCATCGCGGGCGGCGGAGAGACCGGACTGCATCTGGCGCAGATCCTCCAGAAACGCCATAAGATCCGCATTCTGGAATCGGACCGCGAACGCTGCGAGGACCTGGCTGAGATCCTCGGAAGATCGGCAGAGGTCATCAACATCGACCTGCACGACAGGATCGACATGGAGGAGGAACACATTGGCCGCGCCGACGTCTTCGTGGCCTGCACCGGCGATGATGAAAACAATCTGATCGGGTGCGTCGAAGCTAAAGAAATGGGCGTACGCAAAACATGCTGCGTCATCAGCCGCGTGAATTACGGCGAGGTCATCAAGAACAAACTCGGTATTGATTTCTGGACCAGCCCAAACGAAACAACAGCACGCCGGGTCATGAATTTCCTTCAGCGCGGTGCCGTCATTTCCCGCGACACGATCTTCCGCAGCCAGATCCAGCTTCTTGAGATCGAAGTACAGCCAAACTCGCCGATTTCGAAGGTCCCGCTTCGAAAAGCACAGCTCCCGCCCCAGTGCATCATCCTCGGTGCGACACGGAAACGCGGCCGAACCAATGAAGTGCCAGGTGCGGATTTCCAATTTGAGCCGGGCGACATCGCGCTTATCGTCACGACTCTCACCGGTGCGGATGAGGTAACGGAACGTTTCGAGGAAACTATTTAACGTGAGTTCTTCGGCAAACGCCAGCCTGCTTTGCGGCCAAGATCTCGATGCGGACCGGCCAGAAAAATTGCCGGATGGATCTTAAATTTTACGCAACGAGCACCGTGCCTCTCTGAATTACAGCACACCGAAAATCAAAAAAAACAAAAACTTTTTCTTTTTGATACTTTTTTATCAAAATATTGCCCCACTCCCCATTGACAGGAAAACACAATCTGATATACTTTTATCGTTAATCGATTATCGATACTTATTTGTCGAAACATATTTTCTTTAACGCCTGAAATATGGGAGAGATAGAATGACCGAGGACGTAAAAAATAAAGCGGAAAGAGTGGAAACGGCAGCTCGTCAGAGTATCTCCAAACCGAAAATCGTGATCTGTATCGGGAGTTCGTGTTTTTCACGCGGAAATTCCAAAAATGTGGAAGTCGCGGAAAAATTCATGCAGGAACGCGGTCTCGAAGATGAAGTGGATCTTGAGATCAGCGGCGGTCTGTGCGCGGGGAAATGTGCGGATGGTCCCAACGTGATCGTTGACGGTCAGATATTCCATCATGTGGATACGGGCGTGATGCTCGACATTCTGAATCAGCGGTTTCCGAAAGCGGGCTGAGTGCACGTTTCGGCACGGCGGCATATCTCCGGCCGATTTTGAGAGAATAAAAAATTTTCGAGACAGGAAAAATTCCGGAGGGTAAAATGAATCGTCAATTTCCGGTCTTCACGACAGAAAATGAATGCCAGGACTGCTATCGGTGTGTCCGGTACTGTTTCACGAAAGCGATCCGGATCGTAAACGCACGCGCGCAGGTCATTCCGGAACTTTGCGTTTCGTGCGGAGAGTGTGTTCGAGTCTGTCCGGCACACGCGAAAAAGATCCGCTCCGATCTCGCCCGTCTGAACCAGTTTCTTGCTCAGGGAGAACGGGTCTTTGCGTCGGTCGCGCCAAGCTTTCCGGGGTATTTTCCAGGAATTTCCATCCGAAAGCTCGCCGGAGCACTCAAGGCTCTGGGATTTTCCGGGACGAGCGAAACGGCACTCGGCGCACAGGCGGTCAGCTCGGCGACGGGAGAATTTCTCGCAAAAAGCGGAAACGGCGTTTACGTTTCCAGCGCGTGTCCGGCTGCCGTGGAGTACGTCCGGAAGTATTTGCCGCAGTGGAGCAAAAATATCGTGCCTCTGGATTCACCGGTACTCTGCCACTGCAAAATGCTGCGCAGAGAGTTCGGAGACTCTATTCGGACAGTCTTCATTGGTCCGTGCGCCGCGAAGAAAAATGAGGCGGACGAGCATCCGTCAGTCCTGAATCTCGCCATTACGTTTCCGTCGCTGGAGAAACTGATGGCGGCGCGCGGGATCCGATTTGAGGACGTTGAGGAGGAAGACCCGGTCCTCGGTGAAGCGGAAGAAGGACGTCTTTATTCGCTGGAAGGCGGGATGAACGACACGCTGCGCGACACGGTGAGAAAGGAACTTTCCGACGTTCGCTTCATGGCCGTCTCAGGACTGGAACGTCTCGCGACCTTTCTTCCGGCGAAAGGTCCGCAGGCGGTCTCGGAGAGCAAGATCTTTCTGGAAGCGCTTGCGTGCCGAAACGGGTGCGTCAGCGGTCCGGTCATGGAAGCTGGTTCTGCCTCGGCGGAAGTCGTTTCCGTCACGGACCGGATGAGCGCACGGCGTTCCAGCCTCGGAAGACCGGTACTGGTGGACATTCGCAGAAATTACGCGCCGCAGATGGTGGAAGTTTCGGAACCTGCGGAAGAAGAGATCCGGAAAGTGCTCCTGAGCGTCGGGAAGTTTTCGCGTGAAGATGAGGTAAACTGCGGTGCGTGCGGGTACGATTCGTGCCGGGAATTCGCGAAAGCACTTCTTTCCGGGAAGGCCGAGGCTCCGATGTGCCATACATACCTGCGGAAGAATTTTGAGCGGACGAGCAACGCGCTGATCCGATACATTCCGGCAGGCGTGGTCCTGGTGAATGAACTGCTCCAGATCGTCGAGAGCAATCGGCATTTCGCGGAGCTTCTGGACGAGGAAACGCTGGAGATCTTCAACACGCTTGGGAATCTCGACTCGATCCCCGTCAGTAATCTTCTGCCGTTCTGGGATCTTTTCGAGAGCGTTCTGGAAAACGGCGGAGAGATCGAGAAATTCAATCAGCCGCTGGGACGGAAGATCGTGAACGTGAGCGTTTTCTCCATCGCTCCGGGCAAGACGGCAGGGGCGGTCATTCAGGACGTCACGAAAACGGAACTTCAGCGTGAACAGATCGCGGCAAAGGCAAAGGAAGTCATTCGGAAAAATGTCCTGACTGTCCAGCAGGTCGCGCGGCTTTTCGGCGAGCACATCGCGGAAACAGAGATCCTGCTGGAAGAGATCGCGGGGACCTACTTCGGGAAACGGGAGGAATGAACGATGGCGGCAGGCGATCTTTTTGTTGAAATGGAGTGCCGGCAATTCACCAAAAGCGGGCAGAATGCGTGCGGAGACGACTACCAGCTCCTGACGCTCGAGAAGGAGAACCGAAGTATCGCGGTCCTTTCCGACGGCCTGGGAAGCGGGATCAAGGCGCATATTCTCGCGAACATGACGACGACCATGGGTCTCCATTTTCTCAAATCCAACGTGGACATTCTGCGTTCCGTCGAGACGATCATGGACACGCTGCCGATTTGCGAAGTGCGTAAAATCAGTTACGCGACGTTTTCCATGGCGGATCTGCGTCTCGGAGGGATCACGCGGATCATCGAAATGGGGAATCCGCAGTACATTCAGCTGCGCGGCACGACGGAAGTCCCGGCGATGAAGCACACGCGGATCGTTTCCCAACGCTGGCCGGACCGGGAAGTGGACTGCTTTGAGACGCGCATGGAACCGGGCGACCGGCTCATTCTCTGCTCGGACGGAGTCACGCAGGCCGGACTGGGACAGAAAAAATTCAAATTCGGCTGGCGGCGCAGCGGAGAACTCGAATTCATCCAGAAACTGATCGCGCGAGATCCGGAGATCTCGGCAAAAGACCTGGCGTACTCTGTCGCATTTCAGGCACTTTCGATCACGCCGGGGAAATGTCTGGACGACATCAGCTGCCTGGTCATTTACCTTCGCAGACCGCGAGTGCTCAGGATCCTCACCGGGCCGCCGTTCCATAAAGAGCATGACCGGGAATTCGCGCAGCTCGGCGCAGGCGGAGCGAACGACGTGATCGTCTGCGGAGGCACGACAGCGTCGATCCTGGAACGCGAACTTCAGAAAAAGACCGAGATCGACCTTCACCTCGTCAAGGCAAGCGGAGACCTTCCCCCGCCGGGAAACATGCCGGGAGTGGGACTCGTGACGGAGGGGATCCTCACGCTTTCACGGGTCTGCTCACTCCTGGAATCCGGGCAGACGGAAAACGCGCCGATGGCCGCCCGCGCGATCTTGAACCGGATGCATGAAAATGACGTCATTGAGTTCATCGTCGGAACGAAAGTCAACGAAGCGCACCAGGACCCCAATCTTCCGATGGAGCTGGAGCTGCGAAGAAACATCGTGAAGCGTCTGACGTCCGTTCTGGAGACCCGCTGCCGGAAAAAAGTCGTCGTGCGGTACTTTTAGCGGTCACGAATACCGTCAAATCACCGTCCGGGCTTCAGGACAGGCAAACTGGAAATCATTTTTTTGGAATCTGCACCGCGGCGTGGATCACACACCGCGGTCCCTGAAAATCAAAAGGAGAGAGTGAAATCATGGAAAAGATCCGTCTTGAGATCTGCTGTGGAACGACCTGCTTCATGCTGGGTGCGGACAAACTGATGCGCATGGAAACGCTGCTTCCGGAAGAATTTCGGGAGCGGGTCGAGATCACGGGCGTTCCGTGCCTGAACGTCTGCATGGAGGAGAGCATCTGCCGTGCGCCGTTTGTGCGGATCAACGGCGTGCCTCATGCACAGGCGACGGTCGAGTCGGTTTTTGAGGAGATCCGGAAGCTCCTTGAGAAAGAAGAGAGGGAGGACAGCGAATGATCAGCGGTGCGGAATATATGCGGCGCGAGCTGATGATCCGGCTCGTGCGTCTCTTCGACCAGGGAAAGCTGGATGAAGAACTGGATCGGATCCCGATCAGAGTCCGTCCCAAAGACGGCGAAGCCAGCCGATGCTGCGTCTACCATGACCGGGCGGTCTTGAAGTACCGGCTCATGGCGCTTTTGGGGATGCGCTGCGAGGAGGAAACAGACGAAGCTCAAACACTCGCCGGGTACTTTCAGGACGCCGACGCACGGGAAAAAGCCCCCGGTGATCCTCCGCTGACGGTCTGCACGGCAGGATGTTCCGGATGTCCGGACAATTCCTACGTCGTGACGGGAAACTGCCGCGGATGCTTCGCCAGACCGTGCGTCTTCAACTGCCCGAAAAACGCCATTTCCGTCGTGAACCAGGTCTCGCAGATCGACTACACGAAGTGCATCAAGTGCGGAAAGTGCATGAATGTCTGCCCCTTCCACGCCATCGTCAAGACGACGGTCCCGTGCGAGGATGCCTGCCCGGTGGGAGCGATCCGGAAAAACGCGCAGGGACGAGCGGAGATCGATTTCGAAAAGTGCATTTTCTGCGGGAAATGTTTCCGCGCCTGCCCATTCAGCGCGATCATGGAACGCTCGCAGCTCCTGGATGTTCTGAATGTCCTGAAGCGGAAACCGGCACATGTTGCGGCAGTCGTCGCACCGTCCGCCTACTCACAGTTTCCCGGCACGATCGAGCAGCTTTTCACCGCGATCAGCAAACTCGGATTCGATGATGTCGTGGAAGCGGCTCTCGGCGCAGAATTGACGTCGGCGAATGAAGCGCAGGAATTCCTCGAGAAAATGTCCGGCGGTCAGCGTCTCATGACCACTTCGTGCTGCCCGGCGTACGTGGAGCTGGTGAAACGCCACTTCCCGGATTTCCTCCAGTACGTTTCGCACACGCCGAGTCCCATGAAATACGCGGCTCAGCTCGTTCGCGAAAAGGACCCGGACGCGGTCGTCGTCTTCATTGGACCGTGCATCGCGAAACGGCACGAAGCGGAAGAAAGCGGGCTGGTGGACTATGTCCTGACGTTTGAGGAGCTTGGCTCGATGATGGCCGGCCGACAGATCGACGTGATCTCGCAGGAACCCTGGACGCTCCTGACTCCGGCAGGAGAAAACGCACGGAACTTCGCGAAAAGCTGCGGCGTCACCGAATCGGTCCTCGCAGACATGACGCGGCCGAAGTGCGGAACGTGCGGCGAAAGCGGGAAATGCGGCGAAAATGCTGAAAACCCATGCGTTGAAAACGGGCAATGCGGCACGAATACCGAGACACCGTGCGGCGAAAATTTCGAGCTGAAAGCGAAGTTCATCAACGGGATCGACCGGAAAACGCTCTCCCAGCTGAAACTTTTGGCGATGGGAAAGGATCCCGCGAATTTCCTTGAAGTCATGGCGTGCCCCGGCGGGTGCGTCAACGGACCGTGCTCGCTGCACGTGAAATGAAGCGTACCAAAAGGGGGGCCGGGCGGCGTTTTTTGGCAAATTCCGGAAGATCCCCCAAAACTCCGACCCGGGAGGCGGGAAAAGTCCCCCTCCCTTTTTTTCTCAGTTTCCCCGCCCCTTGACCTTTTCCTCTCCTCTGGTAAAATGGAATCATCATAGAAATTGACCGTCTTTTTCTTCACCCAATGATGAAAGGGCCTTCCATGCCGTCAGAGAAAAAATGCTTTCAGGTCTTTGCCGGACGCGGAGCAAATTGGAAATTCCTCGTTTTTTGCCTCTCCTGCCTGCTTTACTCCGGTCTCATGCTGATTCTGACGGTCGGGCTTTTCGGCATTCCTCTTCTGCCGACGGCAATTCTTGGGCTGACGGTCTGGTTTTCCATTCTTTTTTTCGGACTTCAATTCCGCGGCCTGCGCAAGTTGGGTTGGAGCCGGTACCTTCTTCTTCTCTGGTCCTTCTTTCCGGGAGGTCCGGTACTTCTGCAGTTCGCGATGCTTTACACGAAGGAAGATCCAAACGCAGATGATGAAGAAAGTCCCGCAAATTTCGTCCCGTTCTGGAAAGACCCTCTTTACGGCCTCGCGCTGCTTGCGGTCCTGCCGCTGATTTTCGCGCAGCTGACTGTTTTTCTTCCGGTCAAGGTCACGGAGGAGACCCATTTCGTCACCCGGTCACTGGCGGAAGATGGATCGGTGGACTATTTCCAGGCCGCCATGGAACCGTACGAAAAAGAGCTGAAAGACCCGGAAAACGGAGCCAGGATCATCGCCGAGGCCCTCGGTTCTTCCCTTTTCCAGATCACGTGGCCGGAGGAGAAAGAATTTTCGCCCAACTGGCTGGCCGTCTGCGAAACTTTTAGACTGGATCCCAATCTTGAGCCGGAATTTTCGATCAGAGAGCTGAGAGACATTTTTGAAGGATCCTATCCGGACGGCGACATTTTGGATGAAGAACCAGCAACTCTTCTGAAAGAGTGGACGCTCCGGAATGACGCGCTTCTGGACCGGATCGCAGAGGCTGCGGAGAAGCCGTTCTTAACGTTTCCCTGCGCGGAATGGAAACGCTCTTCGTATTGGTTCCCATTCAGTCTTCATCAAAACCTCGGGAATCTTTCGGACGCGTTTGCCTGCAGGACGAAACTTTCCCTGAAAGCTGGCGACTCCGAAAAGGCCGTCCGGGACATCCTGACGCTTTTCCGCCTCTCGCGCAAACTGCGCCTCGTGCCGGCATATGCTCTCGGATCCGCTCCTTGGCGGGAAGAAAATGCGCAGCACTGTCTTCATGAAGCCATTCTTTCCGACTCCGTTTCACTCGAACAGCTGGAACGCATCCGGATGGAACTGGAACGGCTTCCAGCGAAACCGGAATTTCAAGAGCACGTCCGAATCAACTTCCTTCAGCACTATTGGCTCATTCAGAAATTTCTGCACGACCCCGTGAAATTCCAGGAAGAAGAGGATGGCCGTACGGTGTCTCTGCCTGCCAGATATTTTCCCGGAAAATTTCCCCATATTGACGAAAACGCCTTCCGAAAGACCGTTTCCCAACAAATCGTTCCCCTCTGGGAGATCGCGCAGATCCAGGATCCACTGTGCCGTGCGGAAAAGTTGAAGGAGCTGGAAGAGACGATTTATTCCGAATACGGATTCCTCTCATCGGATCGCTCAACATTTTGGGAGACCTTCACGGCCAACGGCCGGGGTGAGAGTGCGGCTCACCAGTTTGACTGGATCTTCACCACGATCAGCACATTCAACCAGCTCGCCATCCAGCTGGAAGCGGAAGAGCGGCTGATGCGCCTCGCGCTTGAAATCGGGATCTTTCAGCGAAAAAACGCTCGCTGGCCCAAAGAGCTGGCGGAACTGGGACTTCCGTCCGAATACCTGACGGACCCGTTCACGGGAAAGCAGACGCTCACGTACCGGCGGAATGAAGAAAAAGAAGACTCAGGCAAATTCCCCTGGGTCCTTTACTCGTGGGGCAGAAACCGGACAGATGAAGGCGGAAAAGCGTGCATCCTCTACGAAGAAGGCCCCGTCGGCGGGGAGGAGAGCTTCACGGACGGCGAGATGGCAGAAGACACTGAAAACGATTTCCCCCAATGGAAGGAGGAAAACACTGGAGACGTAGTCTGGGGAGCGGAGGACCCGCTTTAAACCGTCTTGAAATACGGCGCACGACACGATATTTTTCAGGAGGAATCCATCCCTCCCCCTTGACGCGAATCCCCCCATCTGCTATGATGGTAAAGTATGGGGGCGATCCCGACCTGCCTGAAAATTTCCCAACCTTAACTTTAATTTTAAAGGAGAAATCGATGCTTCATCGTCGAAACTTTCTGAAAGACGCTGCCGTTCTGACTGCGGCCGCGACTGCGATCCCGCTTTCCAACGAAATGAAACCCGTCTGGGCACAGGCTCCGAGTGACCGTCTGCGCATGGGGTGCATCGGCGTCGGAAGTATGGGACGCGGCGACGCTCACGGATTCAACGGTCTGTGCGACATCGTCGCGATCTGCGACCTTGACGAAGACTACGGTCTCGCCCGTACGATCAACTCGGGTCTCGGAAAACGCGATGCGAACGGTCAGGTCATCAAGCCGGATACGTACAAAGACTACCGCCGTGTTCTGGAACGCGACGACATTGACGTCGTGACCGTCGTGACGCCGGACCACTGGCACGTGAAGATCGCGATCGAAGCACTTCAGGCCGGAAAACACGTTTTCTGCCAGAAACCGCTCACCCTCACGCTCGAAGAAAACAAGCTCATCCGTAAAGCGTGCGATCGCTACGGCAAGACCTTCCAGGTCGGTACCCAGCAGCGCAGCCAGTACAATCAGTTCGCAAAAGCGGCCCTTATGGTCCGTGCGGGTCTGCTCGGCGAGATCAAAAAGATCACGTGCGACATCGGCGGCAGCCCCACGTCCGGCGACATTCCGAAGATGGATCCCCCGGCGAACTTCGACTGGAACACCTATCTCGGTCAGGCTCCGTACACCGACTTCCTCGGTCAGGGCGACTTCCTGAGCCGCAACAACCGCGACAACCGCTTCGGTCAGACGCGCTGCCATTACGAATTCCGCTGGTGGTACGAATATTCCGGCGGTAAATTCACCGACTGGGGCGCACACCACATCGACTGCGCACTGTGGTCCCTCGACATGCTCAAGGACGGCATGGGTCCGACGAGCATCAACCCGATCGTCGCGGAACATCCGGTTCCGTTCAAAGACGGCTACCCGACCGTCACGAACCGCTACAATACGTCGCATAATTTCGACATCCAGCTCATGTTCCCGAACGGCATGGAAATGCGCGTCGTGAGCCATTCTCCGGACGGAAACGGCATCCTCTTCGAAGGCACGAAGGGCAAGATGCACGTCAGCCGCGGCCGCATCAAAGGCAAGCCGATCGAAGAACTCGCGCCCGATGCGTTCTCCCAGGCGGATTTCGATGGTCTGTACAATGGGAAACCGTTCGAAGGCCACAAGAACAACTTCATCCGCTGCATCCGCGAAGGCGGCAAGCCGGTCTCGGATGTCTGGTCCCACGTCAAAGCCATGAACTGCTGCCATCTGAGCGGGATCGCCGCCCGTCTCGGCCGCAAGATCGAATGGGATCCGGTGAAGGAAGAGATCATCAACGACGCCCACGCCGCGACGTTCGCCGCCCGCGAACAGCGCAAGGGCTTTGAGATCCCCCGTGATTTCTAAAATGACCGGAAAGGTCTTTTGATCATCTGTCAGCAAAAGCGGTACTTTCGGTGCCGCTTTTGTTTTGGTTCCCCCTGCGGTCTTCTGTTTCCTGCGGATCTGTACCGTCCTCGGTCTTACTTTTCCGGTTCCCCGCGGTTTCCCCCCCTTGACATTTTGACCTCCTTGCGCTAAAATCTGGAAAAGAGGCAGCATTTGTCCTTTTGTTTGGACAGTTTTCTCCTTCAGAGCCACTCACACGAAACCAGAACGAGCCGAAAAATGCGTTTCCCTTTTGCAAAAAGATACCGTTCCTTCCATGAAGGATCTCCGTCCGCGTCCGGCAGGATCCCGCATCCGGGTCTGATCTTCTCCGCCGTCCTCATCTTTTCGTGCCTCTGCGCCGGTTCCCTGAATGCCGCCGACTTTCGGGAAAAAGCTCTCGGTGAAGCAGAAAAAGCACAGATCGAAACCCTCATTTTTCAGCTCGGTTCAACATCCAGCCGAACTCGTGAAGAAGCCGGCCGTCAGCTCCTTCAGTACGGCAGCTCGGCCATTCCGCTCCTGAAGGAAGCTGGATCTCATGAAGATTTCACGATCGCAGAATCTGCGGATTTTTACCTTCAGATGCTCCAAAACGGAATACACCGCACAGGCGATCCGCCCCGGGTCGCGGAACTTCTGAAACAGTACGAAAGCAGCCGGCTGAAACATCTGCGTCTTTTGCCGATCTACGCCCTGACGTACCTCCCGGAAGAACTCGCCCTCACGCCGCTCCTCCGGATCACCCTTCAGGAAAAAGATCCTCATCTTTCCCGGCTTGCGGCTCTCGGAACCTACCGGGCTCTTCCCGGAAAACGGAATTTCACGAAATTTCCGACCCTTTTCCCGGAAGAAAGAGCGTACCCGGATCCCCATTTTTGGGAAACCGAAAATCAGAAAGCCGAGCAGAGCCGGAAAGCACTCATTCCCGAGATCCGTCAGTATCTTCTCGCAGAATCGGTCCAGACTTCCGGAAAACAGCTTCTGCTCGCACTGCTTGCCTTGGAAGAAGCTCTCGATCCGGCTCTTTCTCAAGCATCGGGATCCGTTTCCACGCTGAACAGCCCGGAATCCAATACGGACACCTCTCAGCAGGAAACCGACCAAGCCGCAGGGAAACTCCGTGCATTTCGAGACCGTTTTCTTGATCGTGCCGCCGGCGATCCGGATCCGATGGACCTTCTTTTTATGCGGGAACTGGATCTGACTCTCTGCTGTGCACTTTACCAGGCAGGTCGACCGGAAATGGCAGACGATTTTTTTCAAAACGTCTTCATGAGAAAAGAGTATTCTCTTCGGGAGAACACACTCCCATCCATGGAAATGCACAAGAATCTCGTGATCCTGTTTTTCCGGCAGGCCCAGCTCATTCTGCATGAGGGACACACGGAGTGGTGTATCCGTCTCCTTGATTCGCTTTTCAAAGATATGGAAATGCGCGAAAAAAACGTATTCTCGCCACCCCTGATCTCGATATGGAAAAGTCTCGGACAGTACGACGCCGCGATCGCACTGTGCCGTGAAGTTCGGCATTTTTCGTTCCTGAGCAAAAATTCGGACGCCCAGAAGAACGTGGATCAGATGGCCGACGTCCTTGTGTCGCTCAATTCCCTCAAAGATATTCAGGAACAAAAATACGCTGAGGCCGGGACCCGTCTGGAAAACTATCTTAAAAAAACGCCCATGGAAGAACTGGACATCGACCTCCTCATCCTTGCACGGCAGCTCGCCCAATTCACGAAAGATGAAGCCCGGATGAAGGATCTCGACTCACTGACTCAAAAATTTCTGGATGCGTCAGAGAAAAAGATCACGCTTCTGGGACAGAATCCATTCACCGATCCGGAAGAAAAAAGTCTGGCTCTGAATGAATTCGCCTGGCTGGCGGCCAATACGGGATCTCGATTGGAAAAAGCCTTGGAGTATGCGCAGGAAATGACGCAGCTTCGTCCGGAATCTGCCGGTCTCGCCGACACGCTGGGAATGGTCCATTTCGCAAGAAAAGAATACGAAAAAGCCTTTGAGGTCCAGAAAAAAGCCCACGAAATGGATCCCACGGAACCGCAGATCTTTCAGAATCTGGAACGTTTTCGAGTCTGGCTGCCGCAAAAATAAAACGCCGTCCGAAAAATTCGTGAACCGCCGGAGATTTTGGTCCAGGTCAAGAGATCCGGTCCGATTTCAAAAATAAACGGGATCCAAACCGTCCGGCAGGATCCCGATGCTCTTATTTTTCTTCAAACAGAAGGTCTGCAAGTGTCTGGGTCAGAAAATCCATCTCGACCTCATCATGTTCCGCGTTGACGGCAATGCACAAACGCGGCTTTTTCGTAAAACGGGTCATGGCGATCCGACATCCTTTCGCCCCCATTCCCTTCACGATATTCCGCGGATCCGAAGCATTTACGAGCACAAACGGCAGCTCCTGCCGGGAAATGAACTCGATCCCCTTTTCCGTCAACTTCTGTTTCAGTTTTTCGGCATTTTCCAGAAGAGCTTCATGCCGACGGCATTCCTGTGCAAGTTCCAGCGCGCGGATCCCCGCCACGATATTCGAAAGCGGCATCTGATTCTTCGTACAGCAGCAGGGTTCCCCTTTTCGAAGCGTCCGAAGCCATCGGCGATTTCCGACTAAAAAGCCTCCGCTGTTTCCGAAAGCATCCGCCAAAGACCCGCTGAAAAAGAACTGGACATCTTTCTCAACATCCGGCACCATGTCCGGCCGGATCCCGAAATGCTCCAATGTTCCGCGGTAATTGGCTCCCAGAAGCCCGACCCCCAGTGAATCATCGAGGATGACGACGCTGGGGATCCCTCGTTTCTCGTAAAGCTCGCGCAGCATTTCACGCCACTGATCCAGCGGAGCGACCGTTCCGGAGGTCTCGCAGATCCCATTCGCCAGCAGCACCACGCGCGAAGCCGTGTCCGGCAGTTCCGCCAATGCAGCCGGCGTCAAAAGATGCGTCCGCACGCCCTCATACTGTCTCTGCACGATCTCCAGAACATCCGGGATCGAACCGTCGGTATCCTGCGGCACAAAAAGCTCATCTCCATCCTGAAGGATATTTCGCAAAAGAGCCACCAGCGCAAGATAACCGTCAGGGAAGAAAAGGACCGATTCTGCCTGAAAAAATTGCGCGACCTTCCCCTCAAAAACCTGATAGTAATCCACAGGTTCTTCAGAATCGAACGTCAGCTGAAGGATCTCAGGCGAGGTTCGGATAGCCAGGTAATCGGACGGACAGAATGAATACATTGGACCTTTCTGCGTTTTTCAGGACACACAAACGATTTGTGTTCAAGTTTACCAGATATTTCGGATTCCTTCAAGAGGAAATTCCACGAAAAAAATTTTTTTCCGACATTTTTTGGAAAATTCCATTTCCTCTTTCCATTTTAAAACAGCTCGTTCTCCCCCATACCCCCAGCCTCTGTATTTTCAGTATCTTTCCCAAATTGAATCGATCCGGCTCTTTTTCGATCTGAAGACGCCCTCCTTCTCAAGTGCTTTTTCCGCGCTCTCCCAAAACACTCCATTTTATCCATTTTGCACATTCAACGCATCCACGATAAAAAGTCCGATCAACGCAGGAATCCGAAAAAAACCGGATCCAGATGGGAAGTCCAATAAATATTCGGTCCCGTCTTTACGATTTACAGAGTGGGGGTCTCTTGTGCCTTGAGCACACCACGGGGCAGGGACGTCGTACAGTTTAGTTTTTCACGGAGTATTGAATGTTCAACACCAAAACCGCTGCATGGGGAGGCGCTTTCTTTTTGCTCGTCACTTCCCTGGGAGCCGCATCCTACCAGGAGCACCAAAAGCACAGCAAAACAGAAGCCGCACTTCAGGCCATCGTCCAGCAGGATATGGATCGTGTCGAAAAACTCATGGCTTACCCATCGACCGGCATGAAAGCGTGGGGCGAATATTTGAATATTTCGGAGCTGAAATCGGCACTTCACTCTGCAGATCCGGATTCCCGACAGCTGCTGGACCGCAGTATCGTTACGTGTAATTTCGCATACGGAGTGGATTCCAAACCGGAACTGACGGCATTGCGCGACTCCCTTACCGCTCTGCGAAAATGGCAGAAAAGTTCCATTTTTGAAACATTTTTTGCGGGGACGACTGCCTCGGAATCTCTCCTCACAGACCGTGCACTTCATCCTGTTCCCGATCGATCGGAACTTCTTCTTGCCGCCAACGTGGAAAAAACGGCGGAACAGAAATCTGAACGCATGAATGAGATAGAAGCTCCCGCTGAAAATTCCGCGGAGCTCTTTACGGAAGATGATGAACCGTCGGTCATGCTCGCACTGGAAGACACCGAACTCCAGGAAGACTCCCATAAAAAGGACGGCACCAACGAAAACATGGTCAGCCGTTCCCGGAAGACCTCGCCTCTGCAGAGAGTTCTTGCACAGAAAAATCAAACTTCCTCCTCTTCGCAAGACTCGCTGAATACGGAGCAGATGCTCGCATCGAAGAATACGGCGATCCCTGCGGAACAGGAAGTTTCTCCTGATGTCTCCGAGCCTGTACCACTCGCTCCTCCGACATTAGAAGGCGTTTCTGAAAACGCCGTCGCGGAAAATGACGTTACGGAAAACGCCGTCGCGGAAAATGACGTTACGGAAAACGCCGTTTCTGAAAACGCCGTCGCGGAAAATGACGTTACGGAAAACGCCGTTACGGAAAACACCGTCGCGGAAAATGACGTTACGGAAAACACCGCGGAAAATGATGCTCTGGAAGCTCAGCGTGTCGACATTGCATGGGTCGCTCCGGAAATTCCCGGCAATGAATTGACGGTTCCGGAACTCCCGTTCGAATCTGAAACACCGGGTTCCGCCTGCGAAGAAAATCAGGCAGAAGCTCTCGCCCATACCGACACGCAGGACTCTCGTGAGAAAGAGCCTGAAATGGAAACAGAGATCCCTGACCTTAACGAAGAGATCGTAGCGGTTCAGGATGCAGAAATGCCGAAACAGAACGAATCGGCAATTTCCAGCCAGGCCGCCCGTCAGGATGCTGAAAAAGCGTCGAATGCCGCCAATGAAAATGCGTCCGAGGATGAACTCCATGCAGAGACCTCGGACGACGAGAGCCTGCTTGCTCTTCCGAAAACCTCGATCCAGCTCGAAGCGAAACTGGCAGAGTTTGCTCTTAACCTGACGGACGCTCCGTCGATCGATGAACTCACTCTTTCAGGAAATTTCGAACAGGATGCCCGGCTGCTTTTCAAGGTTTGGGCACACGCCCAATATGAGGTCCCGCAAGAGGAAGACCTGACGGCAGCCTATACGCAGATCCGTGCGGCAGCAAATCGCGTGGAGCGTCTCTTCGCCAAAACACCGGCCGCCAAACGCCAGCTTTGGAAGCAGCTCCTTCACTGGGATGTTCTTCAACTCGAAAAAGAAGCGGACCATACGGCCCTCCTGGAAGTATTCCACCGTCTTTCCTGCGGAGTGTACGGTCTGGAACTTGAGTATTTCACGGACCTTCAGAACGCGATCGGCCACTACCTCGCACTGGAAGCCCAGCTTCACTCGCCAGCGTATGCCGAGAAACTTTTCCGCGATGCCCGTGGACGGATGCGCCGACTCCTGCTCCTTGCGATTTCGGCACCCACTTCTGAAGTTCAGTGTGCGATCGCGGACCTCACCCGCTGGCTGGAAAAGACCGGTCAGGCGAAACCGTACGTTTGCTGTACGCGTGCCATGTGGTCCCAGCCGAACATCGTGGCTCACGTCAGCAATACGGTATTTGAACGCTACGGAAGCCGATTTATCGAAATGGAAGACGAGATCCGGAATCAGATCCCTCAGGGAACGATCCGCGGCAAATCGCTCTTCAGCGGCAATCTGACGGTAGGACCCGTTCTGAATCCGGAAAAGATCGAGATCGGGATCATCCTCGACGGTTCCTCGGACAGCAAAACGCGCACGTATGCCGGTCCGGCGATCATTTCCTCCCGTGCGAAAAGCCGGATCTTCGTAGGAAAAAATATCCTGATGGATGAAACCGGTCTGGATTCCACTCCGGCAAAAGTCCAGATCCGCACGAATTCCCGGATCGAAGGCGTTCAGGACATCCGCAACCGACACCTGATCGAAAATTTCGTGACCCGCCGTGCTTTTGCGAAAAAAGACGAAACGGAACGCCAGGCGATCGCCGAAAATACCGTACGTCTCCGACAGCGTTTCGACAGTGCGATCGACACGATCCTGAACGAGTGGAATTCCCGATACGAAGAGATCCTTTTCCGCCACCTTGCTCCGCGCAATGTCCACATGGCAGAGACGCAGATGTGGTCTGACGACACGGGAGTTCACGCCAGAATGCACCTTCTGAACAGCGATGCGTTTTCGGCACCGGAGACGGCACCGGAACCATGTACGCCCTGCGATATTTATTTCGCGGTCCATGAGACTTCGCTTCAGAACATCACGGCAGGCTTCTTCCGCGGGGTCCTCATGAATGAACGTGCCGGCAAACAGCTTCTCGCCAGCATGCCGAAATGGCTGAATGCGGAACAGGATGCCGAGGATGCTTCTGAAAAGGCAGAGAAATCTTCCTCCGATTCTCAATACGCTCCCGAATGGAACATTCAGTTCATCAAAGAATGGCCGATGAAAGCGTCTCTGCGTGACGGAAAGATCCGGCTTTCGCTTCATTGCAGCAAGCTGACGCATGAAAGCAAAACATATCCGCCGCTGGACATTTCGGTCACGTATGCCGTCAATGTTCAGGATGGAATGTTTGTCCTGGTGCGTGAAGGCGGTGTGGAGATCCTTCCGTCGGATTTCGATCCGACCGTCAAAAAACGCCTTCCCGCCAGCATCGTGAGCCTGCGCCGCGTCATGGGAAAACGGCTTCAGGAGGTCTTCAAAGATGAAGTTGAGATCAAGGAAGTGCCGGTTCTGAAAAATGCCGGAGATGCTGCGGCAGGTTTCGCCAAACTTCGGATCCGACCGATTTTCATCCAGGCAGAAAACGGCTGGTTCCAGATGGGACTGAATTTCACGGAAGAAAACAGCGGATGCCCGCAAAACGCCGCCGCTCAGAACACAGCGCCAGCCCACTGACTCCTAAACCCAGCGGCTGACTGCGATTCATGAAAAAAGGCTCCGTCTTTCCTTCTCTGGAAAATATGGAGCCTTTTTTCGTGCATTCCTAAAGCAATTCCGCAATTTTGCGTCCGGTAGAGCAGAGCGGAAACGTTTCGAGTTCCTCCTCGCAGACCCATCGGATCTCTCCGCCGGCCGGCGTTCTTTCCAAAATCACGTTTTCGGCATCTTTCAGGAACTCCGCCGCACAAAATGTCCGCAGGCGGATCCGGTATCGGGTGACGGCATGACGAAACGTTCGGAGTTCCTCTTCCGCCTGGACTTTCAATCCGGTCGTTTTCCAGACGAAATCGGCAAGTTCCTTTCGAGCGTCTTCCGAATGAATCTGAGTTCGCGGAAAATCCCACAGACCGGCCCACCATTCTCCTTCAACGTACCGAAGGAGCAGGAATTCCCGTTTCCCGTCCATTCGTCTCCGAAAAATGAGTACCGCAGCTTCTTCACGATTTTCGTAGAGCATTTTCTTTCCGGAAACCGGGATCTCTACAGTCCGATCCATACGCAGTGCTTCACATTCCCGGGCAAGCGGACACTCTGCACATTTCGGATCCTGCGGCGTACAGACAAGACTCCCAAGATCCATGAGTGCCGTATTCAGCGCACAGGGACTCGCGTCGGAAACACGTTCAGAGATCCAATCTTCTGCCGTTCCCCAAAGTATCTTCTGGGCGGGACCGGTCGAAACTGGAATTTCCAGCCCATTCAGCCGGGCAAAGAGCCTCTGTGTGTTCGCTTCCAGGATCGGAAACCGTTTCTCAAACGCAAATGAAAGGACCGCTCCCGCAGTATAGCGTCCGACTCCGGGAAGCGTCAGGATCTCTTCAAACGTTTCCGGAAACGCCCCGTTTCTTTCCTCCGCGATCTTTTTTGCCGCCGCGTGCATCTGTCTGGCCCGGCGATAGTATCCCAGACCTTCCCATTGACGCAACACGGTTTCCTCCTCGGCCTCCGCAAGTGCGCACACATCCGGGAAAGCTGAAAGAAAACGCGAAAAGTACGCCAAAACTGTCTTCACCTGCGTCTGCTGCAGCATGATCTCGCTGACCCAGACTCGATACGGAGTCCGATCCTGCCTCCACGGTAATTCATGGCGTCCGTTTTCCCGAAACCACGCAAGAAGACGCTCAGCAGCATCCTGCGAAATATTCATGACCGCTTGACCGCCTTTCTGTAAAAGTCTCCCAAATCCACAGGCATCCCAGGCTCTTTTCTCAATTTCATCAACATCGCCGCGTTTACTTTTCTTTCGTCAGCGGCGAAAGGATCCGGCCGGCAGAGCGTGCATTCAGATCAAAAATAGTGAAGCCTTTCGCTCCGACCTGATCGGCCCGGTAGAGCTGCTCAAATGTTTCGTCCGGCCGGAGCTTCCACTCTCCAACCCCGAAATAGAGCGGGAATCCCTCCGGAACGGCGTTCTTCTGATGCGAGCAGAGGTTTTCGAAGGTCTCGGCATCCAGAGTATAGTTCATCGGGCAGAGAAAATCTACGTACCCTTCCCGAGCCCAAAGTCCCCAATCCTGTCCGACCGAATAAATCGTCCCCGGATACCCCGGGAAAACGGCGGCAGAGATCTTCACGTCCGGATGTTCAGCCCGCATTCTCTCATGGACCGTCTTCACGATGTGCGTGATCTGATCGGCGCGCCACTGGTAAAATTCCTCTTTACGCTCACCGGAAAGAACGTCTTTCGGCCAGTTTTCCACGTTTCTGCCGCTTTTTTTCTCAAAACGTTCCCGGCATCCATCGCACCAGCACCCGCTGTCGTAGCGAATGTAGTCGAAGTGCACGCCGTCCACATCGTATTTCTCCGGGATCTCCAGCATGGAATTCACCTCCAACGCGATATTTTCCGGATGAGACGGACAGAGCCACGGCAATTCCTCACCGTTTTGGCTGACCTGCAGACGCCCTTCCGTTCGGAATTTTTCAAGCAGTTCCGGCGTAATGTGGTGCTTCGCATTAAAGCAGACGCGCCAGACGTGCACTTCGATCCCCTCCGCATGGCACGCTTCCACACACTGCGCCATCTGGTCGCCATATTTCTCAAAGGTTGGACCGGTCGGAGTCCATCGGCTCGGATAGTGCGCTTCACCGACCCACACCATATTTGGGATGACGGCCGTGAATCCTGCCGCACGCAGTTCTTTCGCCGTCCGTTTCCAGTCGCCCGGATACGCGCCAAGCCCGCTGTGGTTCCACCAGGCCCGGAATTTCAGCGAATGGTCCGAGTCAAAATTCGCGACGCGTTCCCGCAGATTTTTCTCGTGCATTTCACGGCAAAAACGGACACCCGCCGTCAAGCCTTCCCGAAAATGAGCCTCCGCATCACGAACGATCTCATGCTCATTGGCGACTTTACGGCCAAACAGAGTGACGGCCTGACGAACCGCTGCGTTTTTCACCACCTTGAGAAGCGGCTCCGATTTCGTCAATTCACGCAAAAACGCCTCCGGATCCATCGGCTCTTCACGCAGATCGCGATCCAGGAAAACCAGTGCCGTTCCGTTTTCTTCCGCCCATTTTTCCAAAAACGCCTGCGTCTCCGGCATCATGTGCCTGGTGTGGTTCACGATGAGCGCAAGACGTTTTTCCAGTACTTTTTTCCACGCATCCGCCGAGGCATCTTTCGGCATCGTGAGCTGGTCGGAACCGATCTCGATCGGCGCGAGTACTTCTTCATTCAGGATCCGCGCATTGTTTTTCCCGATCCAGAGTTCCACCCCTTCCGAATTCAGCACGGACACAAAAAGGATCGGCTCCATAGTTCCCGCAAGCGAAGAAAAAATGACGTCGCTTTCTTCCGTACCGACTCGCCAGAATGAAAGCCGGACCGTCTGGATCCGATCCCAGCCGTCCGGTTCACCTTCCGTGCGGAAATCACTCTTTTTGAAAGTCAGTTTCCCATTCTTTCCCCGAACGCCGGCCGAACATGAATACCATCCCTTCCCGCTGCGGAAATAGAGCGACGCACTGGAAAACGCCTTCGTGTTGGAGACTGCGGCTTCCAGCTGAAAGTGGTTCCACTGCGTCAGATCCAGATCCACATTTGCGTCGATCGAGACACGTTCCGCCATCGGAAAGTCCTTGAAATTGGTCGAAACACGCAATCCTTCCGGAATGTAGACCATCGGCATCTGCCCATGACTGACATCATGCCATTTCTGAGTTCCTTCTTTAAAATCGCTGATCAACAACCGGGAACCGTCCGGTTCCGCCCAAATGGGAGACGGAAAAGTGCCCCCAAAGGCCGCAAGCACCGCCAGTAAGAAAAAGGACCAAATCGGCAGAGAAAGACTTTTTCCAATCGTTTCCATTTTTTTCATTTTTTCATCTCCTGAAAATGGCGGGAAGAAACTCAAAATCCACTTTCCCATTAAACGGCGAAACCCGCCAAATGTCAAGGGGAACCTCCCGCAAACGGACCGCTTTTTTTAAAATTCATCTTCATTCGTTCCCATTCTTCGCGAAAAATTCAGTCAAAGTTTTCCAAAGATCCAGATCAGACACAAGAAAACCTTCCAATGCACCACCCCCACAGAACGCACAGGATCCTCATACGATCTCATGCAGAAAAACTTCAAATTTCATGAAAGATCCCTCATTTTTTCATTTGCTTTTTTCCTCTTTTATGGTAAAATAAGAAATTGGGTCGATTTTGTTTTTTGGGAAAAATATGAGAGAGGAAAATTTCATGAAAAAAACTGGAAATTTCGTATTGCGTTTCCTCGCAGTTCTCTTTTTGATGCCGCAGTTTTGGACGGCTGCGTTTCATTCTCCAGCAGAGGCGCAGACTCCGGAAAACGGCGTCTGTGCCCACCGCGGCGCGTCGATCGAATGTCCGGAAAACTCACTTGAGGCATTCCAGCGGGCCATCGACATCGGAGCGGACTGGATCGAAACGGACGTTCTCCCCACCGCAGACGGCAAACTGGTCCTCTGCCATAACCGAACGACCGGCGCGTACACGTCGCAGGATCTCGACATTACGCAGACCTCCTACGCCGATCTCTGCCGTCTGGATATGGCAGAGAAATTCCGGATACGAAACGGCCTGACGCTGGAAGAGTGTCCGCCGCTGAAGATCGTGCTTTTGGAAGAGGCACTGGAACTGATCCTGAAAAACAAAAAAGCGCGCCTGACCCTCCACATGAAAGGCAGCGCACTTGACGGGATCGTGAAGACCGTGAAGGAAATGAATGCCGAAGAGTGGATCGGATTCAACGGACACGAATCCCTCCTGATCCCGGCCAAAAAGGAGTTTCCGAACGCCAAAATGTTCTGGGACCGCTACGGTTCCGACACAGATGCCGACATCGCGCTGGGCCAAAAGCTCGGGTTTGACTCGATGATCTTTTTCTTCCGGGACGTCACGCCGGAGAAAGCCGCAAAAGTCCGCGCGGCCGGTTTTGAAGTCGGAGCCTGGACCGTCAACGGCAAAAAGGAGATGGAAGCTCTTCTCGATGCCGGCGTCACGCGTTTCTATACAGATGACCCGCGTCTGCTTCTGCAGGTCATCGAAGAACGGGCAAAGTAAATACGACAGACCAACGCATCAGATCCTCCTCTCAAACAGGGTGGGTAAAAGAAAAGACGGCACCAGAGGCACCGTCTTTCTGTTTCAAAACTTAGTGCTGATTTTCACGGCTAAACGGCGAAATGGCCCGAAGCCGTGCGATAATGTCCGGGAAGATCTCAAGGATCCGATCCACTTCTTCCCGCGTATTGTACCGGCTGAAACTGAACCGCGTGGAACCGTGCATCGCCGTAAACGGCACTTTCATGGCGCGCAGAACGTGCGAGGGTTCCAGAGAACCGCTCGTGCATGCCGAGCCGCTGGACGCGCAGATGCCATACTCGGACAGTTCGTAGAGGATCGCTTCTCCTTCCACAAAATGGCACGAAACGTTCGTCGTGTTCGGCATTCGGTCCGCACCGGCACCATTGATCTCCACATCGGGGATCCGTGCGAGCAGCTCGGACTCAAAGTAGCGCTGAAGCTCGGCCAGCTTGCCGTAATCTTCAAAATGCGTACGGAACGCCGTTTCCAGCGCGGCCGCAGTCCCGACGATGTACGCGATATTTTCCGTACCGCCGCGCCGTCCGCTTTCCTGATGGCCTCCGATGAGGATCGGCCGGATCCGGGATCCCCTCCGCATGTAGAGGAGCCCGACGCCTTTCGGAGCGTGGAATTTGTGCCCCGAGCAGGAAAGGAAATCGATATTCCGGAAGTCGGCGGCCAAACCGGTTTTGGGTCCGTTTTTCGACATGGAAAACGGGATCTTGGAAACGGATTGCGTCGCGTCGGTGTGGAAAAGGATCTCCGGGTCGGTCTCTTTCGTGATCCGGGCAAGATCCTGGATCGGAAACTTCACGCCCGTTTCATTATTCGCGTGCATGATGGTGACCAGCAGCGTATTTCCCGGTTCCAGAGCACGCACGAAATCCGCTTTGCTCAGATTTCCCTGACGATCGACCGGCAAATACGTCACGCGGTACCCGCGGCGTTCCATTTCCTTGCAGACCATCAGAACGGCCGGATGCTCGACCATCGTCGTGATGATGTGCCGACGTGCCGGATTAGCCGCAGCCGTACCGAAGATCACGTGATTGTTGCTCTCCGTCGCACACGACGTGAAGAGGATCTCGTTCTCCGAATCCGCATTGAAAAAGCCAGCGATCTTTTCGCGCGCAAGTTTCAGTTCCTTCGAGACCCGTTCCGCAGCCGGATACATTGAGCTGGCATTGAAGTAATCCGGCCCGAAAAAGGGCTTCATGGCTTCGAAAACTTCCGGAGCGACGCAAGTCGTCGCATTATTGTCTGCGTAAATGATTGATTTTTCCATAAAATTCTTCCTCAAAGGACGAAAAAGGCATCCGCGGCAACCCGTTCAGGCTGGCTGGACCAGAAGTACCGCCGGACCGAACAGCATCCCGCCGATCAAACCTGAATGACGCGAATGTCTTCCTGGACCTGCTGACGCAGCGTCGTTTCGACGAGGTTTTTGAGCGTCACGTTTGCGCTGGAGCAGCTGGCGCACGCACCGCGCAGTTCCACGTAAATGAGATTCCCTTTGATGTCCACGATCGCACAGTCCCCTCCGTCACGCAGAAGGACCGGGCGCACCATGTTTTCGATGACTTCCTCGATCTTTTTCATGAACTGGTAGGGAGAAAGTGCGGAACCGCCGGCCGCAGGAACCGGAGAAGCCGCAGGAGCCGTGACCGGAGAAGGAGTGAGCGTCGGCTGACCGAAGATCGGAAGCGCACCGCCGCCGTCAGCTCCCGCATTGCCGAATCCCTGCGGAGTACCGGCAGACGCCGTTTCGTTTCCTGCAGAGACAGGAGCCCCATCGATCTGCACGAGCTGAGGCGCAGCAGGAGCCGCAGATGACGCCGCAGCGGCCGGCGCCGCATTCCCAGGAACCGGAACGTATCCGCCGGCAGGCTGAGCCGTCTGGACACGCAGACGCTCGGACGCCCAGACATCGTCCAGAATATCCTGGATCCCGCCGGGAGCATGGAGGCAGTTCTGGCACGCACCGCCTGCTTTCAGCGCAGCCGTGACCTGAGCAGTCGTCCGCAGATTCAGTTCCTTGATCTTGCGGCGCAGGAACGGCTCCGTAATGTTGAAGCACTTGCAGACGAGCCGGCCTTCCTCTTCTTCTTCAAGCTGTTCCTGAAGATGGATCCCCATTCCCGCGAGATCGACCCCGCGTTTCGCCGCCCAGTCCGCGACCGCCGCTTCCAGAGCTTCGGCTCCCATGACGGAGCAGTGGATCTTCTGGTCCGGAAGACCTTCAAGGAAATCCACGATGTCCTGATTCGTGATCTTCAGTGCTTCGATCGGCGTACAGGCCCGGGCTTCAAGAATGACGCAAAGCGCCTCGGACGCCGCGATGGCAGAAGTGCATCCGAACGTCAGATAGCGGGCTTCCACGATTTTATCCAGCGTCGGATCCGCTTCATTTTTCTCTACGCGAAACGTGAATCGGAGAGAATCGCCGCACGCAATGGAACCATGCTCGCCAAATCCGTCCGCGTTCTGGATCTCGCCCAGATGGGTTCCCGGTTTTCCATGAACAGCATCCAAAAAAAGCTGCTTTGTTTTTTCGCTATATTCCCAGGCCATCGTTTCGTTCCTTTTCTTTTTCCATTCTTTCATTAAAAAAACGAGAACACAAAAAAGCACCTCCTTTTATTTTACCAAAAATGGACAGAAAAGCAAGACTCCCACCCTGAAATATTGGGACATTTTCACAAAAAGAAACCAAAGAAAAGACAAAATCGACAAAAATTCCCCCTTCTTCTTCCACATTTTGCGAAAATCGCATCCCGGGGCTTGAATTTACGCGGATCTGTGCTAAAATAAAATGAATGATTCAGAACAAATTCCATGGAGAACCGTTCTATGAGACCTCCGATCCATAAAAAACTTCATCCGCAAGCTGACTTCCGCATTCTCCGTCTTTCGAAGATGCACAGCTCATCAGCCCCGGTGTTCTTTTCGAATGAAACCGGAAGTTTCGCCGGAAGTTTCGCCGGCACTTTCGCCGGTCTTTCCGTGCTGTTCCTTTTGCTGTTCGGGAGTCTGTTCCCGGCCCCCCTTTATGCGCAGATCGATCCGATGGAGATCACCTCCGGGAAGGCAGACCTGAGTGCGATCAACGTACTGCTCATTGACGGACGCGGAACTCATAATTGGCGGGAAACCACTCCCGTTCTGGAACGTACTCTGGAAGAGACCGGCCTTTTCGACGTCACGGTCGCCACAGCTCCGGAAGAATGGGAAGACATTCGCTCGTTTCAGCCGGACTTTTCTCAAACCGACGTCGTTCTTCTGAACTACTGCGGAGAAAAATGGTCCGACTCCGCCTGCGATGCCCTCCTGCGCTTCGTCGCTCAGGGCGGAGGACTGGTACTCTGCCACAGCGCGAATTTCACGTTCCCTGACTGGCCTGAATTCCAGCCGCTTCTCGGAGTTTCCGGGTGGAACGGAAGAACTTCGGCGTACGGTCCCTACCGCTATTGGGAACCGGGACGAGGCGGAATGCAGTACGGTGTGGAAGGTCCCGCCGGTTCCGTCAGCAAAATGTTTGAGTACCAGATCCATTCCTGCGAACCCAACCACCCGATCATGCGAGGACTTCCCCTCCGGATGCTTCATGGGCCGGACGAACTTTACGCACACCTTCGCGGAGTTCCGTCAAACGCACCCAATGTCCGGATCCTGGCGGCGACTCCTTCTCCAGCAGAAGACGGAGGGTCCGGAAGAATGGAGATCCAGCTGATGACCGTCACGTACGGCCAGGGCCGCATTTTTCAGATCTTCTACGGACACGCGGGAAATCAGTGCCGCAGCGTCGCGTTCATCGTTCCGTTCCTCCGAGGGACCCAGTGGGCAGCGACGGGGACCGTCACCATTCCGATCCCGGAAGACATTCCGACGCCTGAAAAATCCTACCATCGCCCATAAAATCCCAATTTGCACATTCTCTCCCAGGTTCCCAACGAAATTTGAACACCACGGAGCAGGGGAGAGTATGGGAAAAAAATTTCGACCCGTACAGCCGGAGACTTTCCCTCCTGCCCGTTCCTTTTTGAAAACGATCCGAACGATCCGATCCCAATGAACGATTCCTCCAAAGCACTGGGCACTGCCCCGATCCTGACGCTGTTGACGCGGTACTGCATACCGTCTGTCCTGGCGATGCTTGCACAGGTGCTCTACACGTTCATCGATGCGGTTTTCATCGGCCAGTTTATCGGCGAAAAGGGACTTGCGGCGATTTCACTCGTCTTTCCGCTGGTCGTGTTCAGCAGCGGATTCGGTATGCTCGTTGGGATCGGTTCCTGTGCGCGCATTTCCATTCTTCTCGGACAGCGCAGGCTGGAGGATGCAGAAAAGACACTCGGAAACGCCTTCAGCATGATCTTCCTCTTCTATTTCGTCATGCTGAGCCTCATCCTGATTCCCGGAACGCTTTTCGTTGACCATTCCGCAGTTTCCCCGGAAGTACAGCAAATGGCCAAAACGTTCCTCTGGATCTCCATAGGATGCGGGATCTTTTCTTCCCTCATGTTCGGGCTGAATAATATCATCCGTGTTCAGGGAAATCCCAAGATCGCCATGTGCTCCATCATGCTCGGATTCCTGCTGAATTCCGTCTTCAACCCGATCTTCATCGCCATCTTTCAGTGGGGTGTCGCCGGTTCCGCACTGGCGACAGCTCTGGCTCAGAGCATCACGACGGTCTGGATCCTCAGCTTCCTCACCAGTTCCCGCAGCCTCCTGAAACTTCGTCTGAAAAACATGCCGCTGCACTGGGCGATCTGCGCACCGGTCCTGTGTATCGGCACGGCACCGTTTCTGGCTCAATGTGCATCCAGTCTTCAGGGACTCTTTCTGAACATTCAGCTCGCCCACTACGGACAGGAAGCCGCTTTGACGGTCTCCGGGATCAATTACCGAATTGCACTGGTCGTCTTCACCGTCGTCATCGGCATTTTTCAGGGAGCACAGCCGATCCTCGGATTCAATTTCGGCGCACGGCAGTTTGACCGCGTCCTGAAGGCGTGGCGGCTCGCCATCATCATCGCGAGCGTCTGGTGCTTTTCCACGATATCCATCGTCCTTCTTTTCCCGCTCCAAAGTCTCGCATTTTTCACCCAGCTGACGCCGGAACTGGAAGCGATCGGGTCCCTGGCTCTCCGTGCCAGTCTCTGCATGGGACTGCTCATGGGATTCCAGGTCATCGTCTCTCAGGCATTCCTCACGATCGGGAAACCGCTCCTTTCCACGATCTTAAGTCTCTCCCGTCAGGTCCTTTTCATGATCCCGGCCCTCTTTATTTTACCGAAGATCTTCCCCCTCTTCGGCTGGGATGCTCTCAACGGAGTCTGGTGTTCCTATACGCTCGCCGATATGCTCGCATTCCTCCTTACACTCTGGTTCTTCCTTCGCGAAAGACAGCTTCTGAGATCCGGAAACGTTGGTCCCGGAAATCTGCAGCCTCCGCTCTCCATTACGGATCCGCCGGCAAACGCCGCCCCATGACCGTCATTTTCGCCACAAACACACCCATCCGCCTTTTTCAGGAGGAAAACTTTTTCGTTTTTCATCTGAACCGAACCAAAAGTACTTGACAAAACTGGAATTTCATGGTATACTGTTTTTGGTTAGGATGGTGTACAGCTTCTCCCTTTCATTAGAAATTTTGCTTCAATGGATTCAATTTTTTGACGTGCACTTTTTTTACAGCACGATCCGATCCTCTGTCGCCATCGATTTTTTATAAAAAGGAGGTTAAGATGCGAACTGTTTTTGATGCGATCCTGGAATGCGGCCATGACGAAGATTTCGTCCCGCAGGTTACTCCGGATTTCAAACCCACAGACGCGCCGGCCGGATCCCTGGCGAAACTGAAGGTCCTGGCGGAACGTGTGCGTATGGGCTTCCCTCTTTGGCACGAAGATGACCGCAGTGACTACAGCGGCCTTACCGGTTACCGAACGACCGAAGACGATCTTTGATCTTATTGAAAAACTGAAACATCACGGAGGATCCTCGATCCTCCTTTTTTATTTTCCCAACGACACAAAATTCTCACAGCGTCCCTGAATACTGTTCCAAACGGCAGAACAGGAATTGCCCAAACACACGAGAAGCACATTTCTACAAAACCGGACTCATTCAAAGACATCCTTTAATTCCCGGACACTTTACAAAAAAAAGAAGGCCGAAGAGACCTTCTTTTCTTTCTTTTCCGGAATTCGGATCCCTCAAAACAGGGAAGCCGAGAAATTCTGCAAAGCGTCCTCAATACTGGATCAATAAGGGAAGGGACGTTCCGGACTGCGGCGCATCGGACGTTCCATGACCTCCGGATCCTCCTCGATCATGACAGAACAATCCGCTGTTTCCATATTTCCAGAATAGGGATTCCGGCCTTTGGAAGGCATTCCCCAACCATGCGGTCCGGCAATCGGTCTGCGATTCATTCCGGAAGACACCGGTTCCGAATCCTTCTCCAATTCATCGCGCAAAACTAAAACATCATCCGGCGCTTCGATCCCAAGGCGGACACGATCCTTCGTAAGCCGCACCACCGTCACGACGATGGAATCCCCCACGCGGATCCTCTCACTTTCCTTGCGAGACAAAACAAGCATTTCTACCTCCCTGCGGAATTCAAAATCCAAGACTCAAATCATCATGAATCGAGTCCAATATCTTTGTCTGTTGAACTTTCTCTCCTGTCGGGCCGTAAAACAGGACCTGATTTTTCTCTGCTTCCCAAATGGCAGTTAATTTGACCATTCTTGGTCCATGGATGCAGTAAAAAATACCGCACGGCCTTCCACTTCGCCGAAGCAGGCGTTTCGTCATCTGAAACGCATCCTTTTTTAAATGATTTTGGAGACAAATTGTCTCGTTCACATAGTCACATAGTTCAGAACAATTGGAAATTCTGAGCTGACAGCAGACCATTGACGATCCCTCTCTTCCGTGCTGATCTGCGGAACGTTCCCGTCAATGAAACGCCCCATGGAGACAAAGAAGCCAGCATACTTCTTCGGAAATCCGTACCGGAACGGATCCAACTCCCATCAGGAAGCCGATACCCCCCCAAATACAAAATTTCTTCTCTCAGTACTAATTTATCGTGGAAATTTGAATCAACATTGGATATTTTTTTATTCTGCCTGTTGTTTCTTTTACACAAAACAGGCAAAATATATAAAATCATCCGTCGCGCAATTATGGGGAATATCGGAAAACTGGAGAATGTCAATACAGGGAAATTAAGCATTTTTTGCGGGTTTACGAAAACTTCTCTCTGAAAAGTCCCAGATAAAACGGATGGTGCACGTGTAGGGATTAGGCGGATTCTCTAAATAAGAGCACTCCTGAAGACTGTACCAGCTGTACTCCGGAAACTTTCAGAAAATTCAGCGTTTCCATCTTCAGGGGGCTGGTAAAAAAACATTCTTTCGATAAAATAAACGGAATCGTTTCCAGACTCATTTTCGTGCAGACCGTTTTATTCAGGGATCCAGGTTATGCGATATTCCCCGGTTTACGATACATGGACAGCCATTTGCGAAAAACGCGCAGCCCGTCCGAAAGACTACGAAGAAGGTCCTCGGACAGCTCCTGGCCGTGATCCGCACATTCATCAGCCCGGCTGTCCCTTCTGTGAAGGAAATGAATACGAAACTCCGGGAGAAGTCGACGTTCTTCTTTCTGCACTTCCCTCCCGTCCAATCGGCGAATCGGAGTTGGACAGGTACCGCAGACCAAATTCTTCCGGTTGGATGATCCGCGCCATTCCCAACCGTTTTCCCTTTCTCGAGGAAGCCTCCGAACGGATCCTTCAGCATTTTGGACCGCATACGGCAGCCCCAAACACAGGAAAACAGGAAGTTCTGGTCGAAGTCCCTTTCCACAAAAAACGCCTTGCGGTACTGAATGAAGAAGAATTTCAGTATCTTGTGCACTTCTGCCATCGGCGGCTCCGTCAGCTTCAAAAAGAAAAAAAGTGGCGGTACGTGCAGTTTTTCAAGAATCAGGGACCTGCTGCGGGTGCGTCGCTTGAGCATCTTCATTCCCAGATCGCGGCACTCCGATTCATCCCGCCGTCGGTGAAGACAGAGCAGACCTTTCTTTCGGATCACCGTCAGCAAAACGGCACGTGCTGGCACTGCGAGGTCCTGAAGTACGAACTGGCAGAAAAATGGCGTCTCGTAGAAGAAACTGCGTATTTTACGGTCTTCTGTCCCTTTGCGTCCCGTTTTGCCGGTGAGATCCACATTGTGCCGAAACGTCACGTTCCCTGTTTTGTGCGATCCGTCCGGGAAGAGCTGGACGAACTGGCGAATGTGCTGCGCCGAACGCTTCAAAAACTGGAAAAAACACTCTCCGGCTGCGATTTCAATCTCGTTCTGCGCACCTCTCCCTGGACACCGACCGTTTCCGGCATGGCTGCGGACGAAAACTTTCACTGGCGGCTGGAGATCTGCCCAAGGATCACTCGGCAGGCGGGTTTCGAGCTGGGGACCGGCTGTTTCGTGAATCCGATCGCCCCGGAAACCATGGCAGCTGCGCTTTTTTCCGGAAAACGGCTCCTCTGACTGTTTCGCACATCAAGAACATCAAAAAGTTCTTGAAGAGGGAGTCTGCGGGAGAAACAACTTTCAAGAAGTTTCTCCCTCACGGCCGTTCATGACATGACGGGCAGCCAGACGGCTCTCGAAGAGTGCCGCCGCGCGTGGGACCGCTTGTGCCGAAGATCTCAATCGCGGAACCTAAGAAAAATTTCCCCAATGTTCCCCCCTCACGAGCGGCAAACTGCGGTCTCTTTCGCGTTCCTCACTGCTCCAGCGCTGCGAGGACCTTGCGGGCCGCTTCTTCTCCGGAATGGATACAGTGCGGGATACCGACGCCGGTGAGTGAGTTTCCCGCCACGCCCAGCGTCGGATACGCTTCCATCTCTTTTTCCAGGTCCGCGATCCGTTCCAGATGTCCAAGATGGAACTGCGGCATCGTGTTCGGCCAGCGCGAGACGGAGGTCATCAGCGGGGAGCCTTGGATCTTTAGACAGTTTGCCATTTTCTCCAACAGAAGATCGCGAACTTCATCTTCCGGCATATCGACGATCTCCGGATCGCGCGATCCGCCGCTGAAAATACGGATCAGGACCGTCCCTTCCGGCGCACGGTGCGGGTACTTTTCGCTGCTGAAGCTCAGAGCGAGGATCGGATTTTTCTCTTTTGCCGGAACGACCGCCCCCATCCCGTCGAGCGGGTGCCCGATGTCTTCGCGCCGAAACGCAGCCGTGAGGATGACGGTTCCGGTGTGCTCGATCCCGGCAAGGAGTTCCGCAGGGCGTGCGATCTGCGCGGAGCCAAGGAGCTTCGCGATATTGTGCGACTCACCTGCGAGGATGACGGCATCGAATTCCGCGCTTTCCGTCCGGCCGTCTTCCAAAGAACGCCACGTCAGAGACCACTTTCCGCTTTCCGTCCGGGCCATCTGGGTAACTTCCGTCCGGCAGTAGACCGTCTGGGGATCAAGACGTTTTTCGATCTCGCTCGTGATCCGGCCAAGCCCGCCTTTTACCGTGACGAACAGATTGTAGCGCGGCCCGCTCTGCCGTGTGTCGGCGTTCTGGGAGGCGGTGCCGTTCTTTTTCTTTTCCTGCCGTGCCTTTTTCTTCATTTCGGCACAGTTTTTGCGCATCGCGCGGATGAGGGATCCGTGTTTCTTTTCCATTTCCCGAAATCGCGGAAGCGTCGCCAGAAGCGAAAGGCGCGTCATGTCTGCCGCATAAACGCCGCTGACCAGCGGTTCGATGAGCCGGTCAAAGACCTCGCGTCCGAGACGCCGGACGGCAAACGATTCCATCGATTCGTCCTCGTCCCCTTTCTTCGCGGGGATGAAATACTCCATCGCGGCCCTCAGCTTTCCAAACGGAGAAAGAAGGCGCGTGACGGCCATCGGCCACCATTTGCTCGGCGCCATCATCATGAAACCGTCGGGGAGTTTGTGCAGCCGGTCCTTCCAGAGAATGAACGTCTGGCGGTTGCGCGGAGTGGTGGTCACGATGTCGGACTCAAGCCCAAGACGCCGGCAGAGATCCAGACCATAGGGGACGGTCGTGATGAAATTGTCGGCACTCTGCTCGATCTCGAATCCATCGCGCAGTTCCGTATTCAAAACGCCGCCGAGCCGTTCCCGTTTCTCGAAGACCGACACACTGCCGTGTCCGTCCGGGAAATGTTCCTGACAGTACAGAGCTGCGGAAAGTCCGGAAATACCGCCCCCAACGACTGCGATCCGGAGATCTTTGGAATCTTCCATGGTACCTGCCCCCAATATACGAAGGAAAACACAAAACACACGAAACCGTATTATACACGAAAAGCAAAAATTTTTCCAGTAGGGGGTCCTTTCCTTTTTGAAAACTTTTTCAGAAGGAGGAGAGGGGAAGTGCGATTTAAAATTTTTTGAAAGATTTTTGAATATTTTACCGTCCCCCTTGACATGGCGTTTTCTCAATGATAAACTGAATTTTGTGCAAAAGATCCGGTTTGATTTTTTTGCGATTTGGACTTTTTCCCTATGGAGGTGTCCCATGACGCCGCTTTGGAATCGTGCGCGGGAACGGTTTTTTCAGACAGATCTAAAGATTTGGAGTGACCGGGCGGCTTCCGGAGCGGGGGAAAATATCGGTTCGACGGCATGGAATATGGAAGAAGATACTCAGTACGAATACGCCTCAAATTGCGGTGTCGTATGGACTCCGGCAAGCACAACGCCCTCCGAGATCGCTTTTATTCCGACCGTAACGCTTGGTTCCGTGGAAGACACGCTCTTCACCCGCGGCGCGACGCTTGCGATGGACTGGGACCCCGAAGGCACTCCCCTTTCCGCCTCTTATAACACCAAACGCGTCGGTGTCACCGGTATTCAATCCACGAGTTGGGAATCCGTTGTCAATGGGGCCGTATTAGATAACAATCCGGAGGAATGCGGTGGTGGAAAGAGGATCTATCCGGAAACGGATCTCTCTGGAACATTAAAGAATACTGTAAATATCAGAGTCACATTGGAAAACGCGATCCCAGAGGGAATGACAGGGAGTCTTCGCTTAATGGTTCTGGATCCAATGAATCAATGTAAAGATGGGAATAACCAATCGGTAGGCAGTTTTTCATCTTGGCAGTATGATTCTTGGCAGTGCGATAATTATGGTTCCGATTCATTGACCAATAGTCTTTATTTTGCGGAAGAAACGATTTCCAATACTGCCTTGCTGACGATCACGCAGGCAAACCCCGGCGATAATTACATCGTTGTTGCAGCACCGGATGATAATTTGTATGAGAGTGCCTTCATCTATATTGCAGTTAACAGCACTACAGATTATAAGACTCCTTATTTTCTGACTTCGGACGGCAGTTCTCCCGTGCCGGAAAAACAAAAAACCGAACTTCTGACGGTTTGGAGAACGCTCTGGCTGGAAGTGGATCAGCTTAAATATGGAGATAAGGTTGCCCCTGCTTTGTTTGAAAATTACCAAATCAATACAGATTATTCATTGGCACAGGATACTGTTTCTCAAGTTGTATTTGGACCAGCTTGTGTAAAAATCGCAATTGTTCCACAAGATGATTCGATATTACCAGTTTCACAGAGAACAACATCTTCTTATACATCTACGACGTTTCCATATCCACAAAGAAACTATTATTGTACTCTAAATTTTTGGACGATTCATGTTGTAATTGCGTTTCATTATGAAATCGACAATAGAGCTGGACATTATTGCCAAAATAATATTTGTCTTTATAGTGATGTTATTAAAGAAGTTGATCAAAGTATTAGAAAACCTGGAGACGAGCATGATTCAACACCATTTCCAGGATGGAGTACAGATTATAAATACGATATACTGTCACATGAGCTTGTGCATTCATTTGGGTATAATTCTGGAAATCAATCAGATTCGTGGCATGATTTAACAGGATTGATGACTCCGCAAGTCAATTATTCAGGAGTTAATGATCTTTCATGCAATCATATCCGTAAAATACAAAGTTCTGCCAGGCCGCTGGAGAATACATCAAACAATTAAATATGAAAGGTGCATTCTATGAGTATCATTCAAAGAACTTTCATTTTTATTTTCTTGCTGATTTCCCCCTGTTTGGGATATTCGCAAGAGGTCCGTTCCATGGAAGAGCTTTTACGTCAAATGGAAGATATGCATTCAGAGGCGATGAAAAATACTCCGCCAAAATATCCGATCGCTTTCCTTCAGTATTCGGTCGATAAAAATGTTCTGAAGCAAACTTTTACGGTCGATCAGAATGGAACTTTGATTCATCATTTATCATATTATTACCCTTTCTTGGGAATGGAAAACGATATTGTTTATGTACTGCAGATGCAATATCAGACCCTAAGTCCCGGAACACTTCCCGAACTGGATATGCTTCATACTTTAAAAATGAAAAAATTTGGAATCGACGACAGTTTATCCGCACATCCGAAAGAAGTCCCCGAGAAAGGAATTATTTATTCCAGCTCTGCGTTCGAGGGGAAAAATTTGCGGGATCCGGAAGAGCTTCTGACTTCCTGGAAACTTCCCAAATTCTCAAGAAGATACCTTTGGAATACTCAGTTTACGCCATATTTCCAATTTCCAATTTTCCCAGGATCTGTTCAAAAGTTGCCGGAAATGTATGGAACGAATGGTCAACGTCTTGCCATGTGGGAATTTTTTGAAAATTTGGAAAATTTTTCAGTTGATGAACTGAAAGATTTGGAGCATCGATGGCCTAAAGGAGGTCTCCTGGATAAAGAGAAACTTCAAGTCTGTATGGAAGGCGGATCTGAAGAAATTACCTCCGGTATATGGGAAGAGATTCATTTGAGACGATTGGCTGCGATGTATATAAAAGGAGAAGAAACACTTGAAAATGTGATTGATTTTGTCACTGCGAGACCACTTCCACAAAAGATCGCAATGACGTATCTTTTTTCCCATATCGATCCGGAAAACCTCAATGTACAGAGTTCGTTCAATGTCTGGGAAAACTGGTACGCCGCCGAGCCGCCGGAACTTTCGGGATCGCAGCGGGAACGCCTTCTTGAGCTGAACGAGGAATTTCGGAAAATGCGGGACAATGCGCTTTTGGCTGAAACGAAGAAGGTGAGACCATGAAAAGCTGGTATTTTTTTGCCGTTTTGTGTCTTGGCATTCTGTGCTGCGGTACGGTCGGCGTACAGGCGGGGAATGGTACGGGGACGGCGGAGGCTTCGGAATGGGAGATCGGGGACGGAAAGAGGTCGGATCCTGCCGGGGAACGAAAATGGGCGGAGACTGGCGAGGAGATGAACCTTTTTATGTACGAGGCCCTCGGAAAACACCGTCTTTTCCCCACGAAAGAAACGCAGCCCGGCTGCCTTTTCGTTCCCATGAAGTCACCGGAAAAGGACCTGCGCTACACACTGTGCGTCTGGCCGACGGAGATCCGGTTCGGAGACACGGTCTATTTCTGCGTTTTGCGCGAGAATCTTTCCGAAAAAGCGCATCCGCCGAAACGTGAGCTTCTCGCCATGGCGCAGGATGTGCATTGCCGCTGGATTCGGGATGGTATTGCGCAGGGAGAGACACACACCCTCCTTCCGGAATGCCGCATGGTGACGGCCGGCGGAGAGAAAGAGTTTCCGTATGGTCAAACGCCGGAAAAGACGGTCTTTGAAGCGACGGGGAGCTGCTGGATCCCGGCAGGAGCGTGGTCTGTCGCAGCGTCATTCGTGCGGGAATTTCCGACTTTGGAAGAGTGGAAGGACGATTTTTGGGCGGAAAAGGAAGGGGAACTGAAACTGGTCGTTTCGGAACCGGGCGAGGAACCGGAACTCGTGAGCGAAGCGTTCACGATCAGCGTCTTGCCGCGTCCGAAAGCTGAAATGGAACTTCTGGACCGAATGTATGCGGAATTCCCGAAGGAGCGGTTTCCGACGGAGGAAACAGTGACGCTGGGACCGCCGCAGACCACGTTCGGGAACTATGCCGTGACGCCCGCGACGGAGGGAGACCATCTGGACCGGGCGACAGAGTGCCGTTTCAGGATCAGCCGGGAAACGCCGGTCTTGGCATACTCGCTCCAACGGTGTGTTTCGCGTGTCGGAATGCGGAAACCTGAGCTTGCATTTTCGCCGATGGACGATGCGGAGCGGATACGGCTGCCGGGGAAATTTTCGGGAACGCTGGGACACGAGATCCGGCTCCTGTGCGAAACGGAGCGTTTTTTGACGTTCCCTGCCTCGAATCTTTTCCGCGAGATCTTCGATGCGCCGTTTCCGCAGCGTGTCTCTTTCGCGCTGAGATTTTTGGCCTGGCGTCCGCGAACGCTTGAGGAATTCCAGCGGATCCGGACGACTGCGGAGGAGGCAGGCATTTCCGATGAAGAGAAAAAGGCCCTCGCGCGTCTTGCCTGGGAATGGGAAGAGGCGGTCTGGGAGTTGGAGAAAGGATTCCGGCTCGTCTCGCCGTATGCGCGTTCGATCCTCATCCCGAAACCATGAAAAAGAGGGAATTTCCGCAAGATCCCGTGAGTTTGCGCGGCTTCGTGTGAAAATATGCGGGCGGAGTCGGAAAAGATGGTGATTTTGCGCGAAGGGGTACGGCTGTGCCCCTTGCTTTTTTTTGGAAATTCACTATAATGGACGGAATCATACGTAATGGGGTGCTGCGGTTTGTGCCGCGGCTGAGATCAGACCCTTGGAACCTGAACCGGGTAATTCCGGCGCAGGAATTTACGAAGAATGTGTTTCGGGTGCCTCAGCCCGTCCCGAAAAACACGCATTTCCCTTTCGGAAAGAAAGGATCCAGAAGAGAACAGTCATGTCTATCGAAAACGTCATTTCGTCGGCAATCGTCCGTACTTTCAGCGAAAAATTTCTGAATCACCTTCAGGTCGACGTCGCCATCGTCGGCGGCGGTCCGTCTGCTATGGTCGCGGCGCGTGATCTGGCCGCGGCCGGCGCGAAAGTCGCCGTGTTTGAGCGCAAACTCGCTCCGGGCGGCGGAACGTGGGGCGGCGGAATGCTCTTCAATGAAGTGGTCGTTCAGTCCGATGCGACGAACATTCTGGATGATTTCGGGATCCGCTATCTCCCGATCGACGGCGCGGAAGGCTACTTCACGCTCGATTCCGTCGAAATGGCGAGCGCCCTGATCTACGGTGCCGTTCACGCCGGCGCGAAGATCTTCAATGCCATGAGCGTCGAAGACATTATTTTCAAGGAAGGCAAAGTCGGCGGTCTGGTCATCAACTGGACTCCGGTGGAACGTCTTGGAATGCACGTGGACCCGCTGACCGTCGTCTCGAAGTGCGTCCTTGACGGAACGGGCCATCCGAGCGAGATCATGAATCTGGCCGTCAACAAAGCGCATATCGCTCTCAACACGCCGACCGGCAAGATCCTCGGCGAGAAACCGATGTGGGTCGACAGCGGCGAGGCTTCCACCGTCGAAAACACGCAGGAGTACTTCCCCGGTCTGTTCGCCTGCGGCATGAGCGCGAACAACGTGATGGGCGGATACCGCATGGGACCGATCTTCGGCGGTATGCTCATGTCCGGCCGGAAAGCGGCGAAACTGATCCTCGAAAACCTCGGAAAATAGTTTCATCGCCGAAAGTGGTCCAGAGACTATTTTGGATCGGATACCGCCGGCAGAGTGTGAGTCTCTCCGGCGGTTTTTTGTGTCTTTCCTTTTTTATTCCTTTCCTTTTATGGACACGCAAACCCCCATGAGATCCTGTTTCCCCACACTTGCGAGTCGGCTGGCGGCCTTTGAAAATGCGGACCTTTACCCGGTCATTTCGTCGGAATTCTGCGCAGGACGCGATCCGTTTGAGATCTTCTGCGCGGCGGCAGAGGGGGGAGCGAAAGTCATTCAGATCCGGGAAAAGAACTGGAACAAAGCGGCGATCCATCACCTCGCATGCCGATGCCGGGAAATTGCGAACCGCTTCGGCGTGCTGATCATCATCGATGACCATCTCGATGTCGCGCTGACTGCGTGTGCCGACGGAGTGCATCTTGGTCAGGAAGATCTGCCGATCGACGCGGCAAAACGGATCGCGCCGGAACTTCTGCTAGGTTCCTCGACGCATGATCTGCCGGAGATCGAGACCGCACAGGCTATGGGGACCGGCTATCTGAATATCGGGCCGATCTTCGCGACGCAGACGAAAACGGTCGGAATGCCGCCTCTGGGAGTCGATTTTCTCAAAGAAATGGTCCCGCACGTGCACGTTCCGTTCTCCGTCATGGGAGGGATCAAGGCTCGGCATATTCCGGAACTCGTGCAGGCCGGCGCGAAACACATTGCCATGGTGACGGAAGTAACTCAGGCTCCCGACCCTGCGGAGAAAGTCCGGGAACTCCGTCAGCTTTTTGGAAAATGAATTCAACGGCGGAACCGTCGGTACAAGCGGTCCCGCGCGCTGTCCGCCCGCCGCGGCTCACGGCCTGCCCGTCATGTCGCCGCGGCTCACGGCCTGCCCGTCATGTCGTGACGCTCGTGAGGGAGAAACATCTTGAAGATCGTTCCTCCCTCAGATCCCCTCTTCAAAAACTTCTTGATGTTTGGATGTTTCCTGATTTTCTTTCGTAGATCTCACGTTTAAAAATGGACATAAAAAAACCTCACGCGGAGACTCATTTCAGAAACCGTGCGAGGCTTTTTTATTTTGGCCGAAAAGCCGGAGAAGATCAGAAACTAGTTCTGGGCTTCCTGGGTGTTCGGACGGACACGCTGGGCCAGATCGGTCTCAACGATCCCAAAGGTGGCTTCGTGACGCTGAAGGGTCAGCTGGAGAGCCTGGAGCATACGTTTCGCCGTGTAGTAGTTCATGACGACGCGCTGGGAGATCGTGATGGGATTGGTGGGGAATCCGACCGGCTGCGGATTGAGACCGAAATCAATGATCAGTTCTTCGGGAGCGCCGGAAACACGGCAGAAGTTCGCGTAACCGCAAACCGCTTTTTCATCATTGATCTGAACGACGCGAGGAGCTTCCTGCTGGGCCTGGGCCTGTTCGACTTCATTCGACATTTCAAAAATCCTTTCGTTAAAAAAAAGCATCCTCCAGTTTCCATACTGAACTCCCCGTCCCGGCAATGCCGAAAAGAGAAAGGAGGCATGGAAACTTTCGGCAGATTGAAATCTTTCAAAATTTCATGCTGAGCAGAGTATAGCGGATTTCACGCATGAAGTCGAGAGCAATTTCAGACAGATCGTGCCAAAATTTTCAAAAATCCACGAAAAAAAAGAAAATCCCAACGGAGAAAAATACAATGAAATTCTATCGAATGACATTCACCATCGACGATCAGGGTGCCGGAGAGAAGATCGCAGCGGAACTTCTCGAACGCCGATGGATCGCCTGTTCCCAGCAAAGTGCCGTCCTGAGCCGATACCATTGGAAAGGGACTCTCGAAGAGACGCCGGAATGGAAATTCGAGCTGAAAACGACTCTCGCCGGTCGGGAAAAGGTCACGGACTTCATCCTCCAAAACCACCCCTACGAAGTCCCGGAGCTCCTCTGCGAAGAAATCGACTCCCTCAACCCGGCCTACTCCCTCTGGCTGGAAGAAGAGTGCGCCGGGCTGAATGCGTGAGAAAAAGCGGGATGCGTGTACTGCGGAATTCGTTTCCTCAGAGAAATACCGCGGATACTGCTGTACTTCCTGTCATAAAAAAGCCGAAAAAAAGACTATTCCTAATGACGAAAAAATACCAGCAGCAGACAGTCAAAATGAAGCCGTCATTTTGACAGGAGGACGTAATGGGCATTCCGACAAACATAAAAACACTGCTTTCCGGACAGGTCGTAGAATGGGCACGAATTGAATTTAAAGAAACCTGGGATGCGGAAGCATCTTTAAAAACCATCTGTGCTTTCGCAAATGACATTGACAACTGGGGAGGCGGATACCTGATCATTGGAGTTCGGGACAAGCAGGGACAGCCTGACAGTATGCCCGGAGTACCGCCGGAAAAAATCGATGCCTACCAAAAGGACATGCTGAACAAATGCAAACGTATTCATCCCGAATATATGCCCATAACAGAAGTCGCCGACTATCTAGGGAAAAAATTTCTTATAGTCTGGGCCCCTGGCGGCAGCATACGCCCATACTCCTCTCCTAAAACAATGGCAAAGGATTGCAGAGAACGAATCTACTGGATCCGTAAAATGGCAAGCACCATCATGCCGACTGAAGTTCAAAAAAAAGACCTTTACGAACTCGCCAATAACGTACCGTTTGATGACCGGGTAAATCATCAGGCCAGTCTTGAAGATTTGAATCTTACGCTCATCCAGCAGTATCTTCGTGAAGTGGACAGCGGATTATATCATGAAGCCGGACAAAAAGATTTTGTGCGTCTGTGTCGGGACATGAACCTGATCAGTGAACTTCCGGAATATGCCAAACCCCGAAATGCCGCTTTAATGTTCTTCAGTCTGGAACCCGAAAAGTTTTTTCCCTATGCCCAGATCGATGTCGTTCAGTTTCCGGACGGCCTCGGCGGAGACCAGATCATCGAAAAGATATTTCGCGGTCCCATTCATCAGCAGCTTCGGGAATCTCTACAGTATATCCGCAATGTAATCATTACAGAACGGATCGAAAAATCCCCAAACACAGCAGAGGCAGACAGATACTTCAATTATCCGTTTACTGCGATCAAGGAAGCTCTTTCCAACGCAGTGTACCATAAAGGCTATGATGTACGCGAACCAATCGAAGTCCGTATTTTACCGGATAGGATCGAAATCCTCAGTCATCCGGGAGCAGACCGGTCGATCAGTATCGAAAATCTCCAAAACTACCATGCAGCAAGCCGCCGTTATCGAAATCGGCGAATTGGCGAGTTTTTGAAAGAACTGCATTTGACAGAAGGCCGCAATACGGGTTTTCAAAAAATCATCCGTGCCCTGAAAGCCAATGGTTCCCCAATGCCGATATTTGAGACAGATGAAGAACGAACCTTTTTTTTAACGACCATTCCGATCCATGAGGATTTTATTGGTCTCAATGATACTTTAAATGATACTTTAAATGATACTTTAAATGATACTTTAAATGATACTTCAAATAAAGAATTGACGGAAAACGAAAAACATATTCTAAATGCAATAAGAACAGATCCTTCCATTACAGTACTTCAGATCTCAGAGCTTTTGGGCACATCAAAAGCCACGGTTCAACGTGCAGTAAAAAAACTCAAAGAGAAAAAAATCATCCGGCGGGAAGGCGCCAAAAAAAGCGGGATCTGGATCATTTTACGATAGCTTCCGGATTTCTTTTCCCGATTTGAAGGAAAAAACCGTCAGCCGAAATACGACTGACGGTTTTTCCCCTACTCAATGATCCGATCTTTACTTTTAGCGTTTTGCTGTATGGAGGAGTTCGTTTCCGGTTTCTTTGAGGAAATCGGCGTAGAGCTTTTGGAGCTCCGGATTTTCACGGCTCATGCGGATGGTGCGTGTTTTGTCGGTCGAATAAAGTCCGCTCATTCGTTTCGTCCGCAGTGCATCGGAGATCGGGATCTCGGTCTTCGGCGTTCCTCCGCCTCCAATACACCCGCCTCGGCAGGCCATGACTTCGACAAAATCAAGTTTCAGTTCTTCGAGCTTCCCGCTTTCCAGCAGCTTGCGCGCTGCCGCAGTTCCGTGTACGAGACCGACCCGCAGAACATCCCCGCCGATCCTGACCTCCGCCCTTCGCAGACCATCCAGCCCGCGGACAGGCGTGAAGAGCAGAAAATCCATTTCCGGAACTTTCCCGGTCCGTTCAAAGTAAATATGGCGCAGGACCGCCTCCGTCACGCCTCCCGTATTTCCGAAAATGACGCCCGCCCCGGAACCGTTTCCGAGCATGGAATCAAACTCACCCTCCTCGAGAGCCGGCAGATCGATGCCGAGTTCCTGCATCCACCACCCCAGTTCGCGTGTCGTGAGGACAAAGTCAACATCTTTTCCCGAACCGAGGGTCCGTTCATACTTTTTCGCCGTACACGGAGTGAACGCCATGACGACGAGATCTTCCGGCGCGATGTTCATCTGTTTCGCAAACCACGTTTTCACGACGGCACCGTGCATCATGATGGGACTTTTGCACGTCGAGACCGCCGGCAGGACTTCCGGGAAAAACAGTTCCGCAAACCGGACCCACGACGGACAGCAGCTCGTAAAGAGGGGAACGTTCGGAGTTTTGGGATCTTCCGCACGTTTTTTCAGATGCGCTTCCAGTTCCGCAGCCTCTTCCAGTACGGTGAGGTCCGCGCCGAACGTCACGTCAAAAACGTAGTCGAAACCGAGCTTCCGCAAACCGGACACGAGTTTTTTCTCCACGTTCGTTCCCGGTTCCATTTTGAACATTTCGCCAAGCGTCACGCGTACCGACGGCGCAATGAGCGCGACGAATTTCTTCGAGCCTCCGCTCTGTCGGTTGGAGAGGATCTCATTGTACGCAGGCTGAAGATGGAAACGTTCCGTAACGGCATTCGCCCAGCAGTTCGCAGTACACTGACCGCAGTGGATGCACGGAGTCTCCGACGCAGGAAAATTCCCCGGATGTCCATAAACGGTCTGAATATCGCGGCAGACCGAGATGCAGTCTCCGCAGCGTTCGCAGTTTGCACGATGATACTGGATCGACGGACTGTCCGGTGAAAACCGCACATGGCTTGGTCCGTGAGGTTTGGCGGGAGCCGAGGGTTTCATCCAGCTGAATTGCGCGTTTGCCTGCTTCGGCCCCGACACGATCCCGGCCGAAAGTGCCGAGACGGCGGAAACAGAGGCGGCTTTTAAAATATTTCGGCGCGAAAATCGCTTTTTCATACAAAACTCCTTTCGATCGGGTGGGGAGGAGAGGAGAAACTCTTTCTGCAAAAGGAAAGGATCCGTCAGAATAAAAAACAAAAACCTTCAGCAGTCTGAAAGATCCTGCATTTGCGAGCTTCCCTGAACGAGTTCTTTGATCCGGATCTCGCACGATCAAACAGTTCCAGTATAGCACAAAAATTCCATCACCGCTACCCCCTCCGGATGCTTTTGACCGAAAAAGTTGAAAAACTTTTTCATTTGAACCATTCTTTTCAGGAAAACGCTTAAAAATTCACTTTAATTCCGCCCCCCGTCCTTGCGTTTTTTTCCTTCTGGGGTAAACTATTAGGAGAATGAAATGCCGGGACGGTTTTCTCATGCCTTCCACGCTCCTTTCGATGGCACGAGCCCCTTCCCGGCAGCGGATGCAGAAATTCTTTTTCGGATGAACCTCCGGAATCTCACTCACATTCAAAGACAGACAGGAGAATACGGTGTACAGAACCCACACTTGCGGTGAATTGCGTAAAGAAAATGCCGGGCAGATCGTGACCCTTTGCGGCTGGGTAGACCATCAGCGCGACCAGGGCGGTCTCTCATTCCTTTGGATCCGTGACCGTTACGGGATCACGCAGATTACCTTCTCTCCCGAAGCCGGGAACTCGCCGGAAGAAGCGGAAGAGCTTCTTAAAAAGGCGCGCACACTGCGTCAGGAATTCGTCATCCAGGTGAAGGGTGAAGTCATCCAGCGTCCGGAAGGGGGCGAAAACAAAGCGCTCGCAACGGGTGAGATCGAAGTCCGTCCGCTCGAACTCGTGATCCTGAACCGCAGCGACGTTCCGCCGGTCCAGCCGAGTATTCCGGATCTGCCGAGCGAAGACGTCCGTCTTCAGTACCGCTATCTCGACCTGCGCCGTCCCGATATGCAGAAGGCACTGGCTCTGCGTCACCGGATCGTGAAGATCATGCGCGACTATACGGACGAACTTGGATTCCTGGAAGTCGAAACGCCGATGCTTGGCCGAAGCACGCCGGAAGGTGCCCGCGACTATCTCGTTCCGAGCCGTGTGCACGCCGGGAAATTCTATGCGCTCCCGCAGTCTCCCCAGCTCTACAAACAGCTGCTGATGATCGCCGGATTTGACCGTTACGTACAGGTCGCGCGCTGCTTCCGCGACGAAGACCTCCGTGCAGACCGTCAGCCGGAATTCACGCAGATCGACATGGAAATGTCGTTCGTTTCGATGGAAGACGTCATGGGGATGATGGACGGTCTGATCGCGCGTCTGGCGAAGGAAGTGCTGGGGATCGAGCTTCAGCTGCCGCTGCCGAGAATGAGCTACGCGGACGCCATGGAACGCTACGGACACGACGCGCCGGACCTCCGATACGGTATGGAGCTGATCGACCTGACGGACATCGCGAAAGAATGTGAATTCAGCGTTTTCCGCGGAACTGCCGATGCCGGGAACCGCGTGCGTGCGGTCGTCGCGAAAGGCGCGGCGGACAAATACTCGCGCAAGGCGATCGATGAGCTGACTTCCTGGGCGAAGGAAAACTTCGGCGTGAAGGGACTCGCGTTCTTCAAGGGAGCAGAAGGAACGCTTCAGGCCCCGATCGCGAAATTCTTCAATGAGGAATTCATTGCCCGGATCAAGGAACGTCTGGAAATGACGGACGGCGACATCGCGTTCATCATCGCGGACACGTTCGAGACGAGCTGCCGTGCGCTGAACGGTCTGCGCCGCCGTCTGGCGAAGGAACTGGAGCTTTACGATCCGAAATCGTTCAGCTTCTCCTGGATCGTGGACTTCCCGATGCTGGAATGGGACGCCGAAGAGGAACGCTGGGTGGCGGTCCATCATCCGTTCACCGCGCCGCTTCCGGAAGACGAAGCTCTCCTGGACACCGATCCGCGTGCGTGCCGCGCGGCCGCGTACGACATCGTGATCAACGGTTTCGAGGCAGGAGGCGGTTCGATCCGAATCCACGACAATGCGCTCCAGAAGAAGATCTTCTCGCTCCTGAACATCGACGACGAGACCGCGAAGGACCGCTTCGGCTTCCTGCTTGACGCACTGCGTTTCGGTGCTCCGCCTCACGGAGGCATCGCGCTTGGCCTGGACCGTCTCGCCATGATCTTTGCCGGACTGGACAGCATCCGCGACGTCATCGCGTTCCCGAAGACCGCACGCGCCGCCGACCTGATGAGCGGTGCTCCGGGTCTGGTGGACGACAAGCAGATGAAAGAGCTTTTCATCAAAACGGACATTCCGGAAAAATAGGAAAACGTCTTCAGACACGCCGGAAAATGAGCGGTTCCCGAATACGGGATCCCCATTTTCCGGTTTCTTCTGAAAAACTGCAAAGTGCAAAGACCAACTGGAGAACCTGAAAAAAATGGTCAGTCATTTTCCCGATAAAATGGAAAATTTGGAGTCAGCCATGGCAAACGGTACCGGAACTCCCCAATTTGATGCCGTTCATGCCTCCTCCCCAGTCTCCTGCCGGATCGGAAGCGTACAGTTTCTCAATGCAGTTCCGCTGACGTGGAAACTCACGGAGATCGCCTCTTCGCTGAACATTTGCGCCGACGTGACGTACGATACGCCGTCCCGCCTGGCGGAAGGTCTCGTTCGCGGAGAATACGATGCGGCTCTCATTCCGCTTGCGGAAGCACTTCGGCACCCGGAACTGACGCAGGTCTCGGATGTCTGCATCGCCAGTGAAGGCAAGGTCGCCAGCGTCGAGTTCGCCGCTTTTCGTCCGCTGAAAGAACTGAAGCGGATCGGCCTGGACCCCGCGTCCCGCACGAGCAATGCGATGCTCCAGATCTGTCTGGAAGAACGATTCAAGACCGTCTGCGAATATGAGACCTTCGACGTCGGTGAGGCGATGGGGTTTCAGGAAGGCGAAACGGAAAGTGTCGATCTGTCGCAGGAAACCGTGTGCCGGACTCTTGCGGAAGTATGCAGAGCAAGAGGGCTGGACGGAGTTCTGCTTATTGGCGACAAAGCACTGACGCTCCCGCACCGGTCGGAGCATTTCGCGTGCATTTATGATCTGGGGCAGCTTTGGACCCAGTGGATCGGTCTGCCGTTCATCTACGCAAGCTGGTTCACCTCCTCCAAAGATCCGCATTTCCAGAGCCGCCTTTCCACCCTCTTTAACGAATCACGAAGGGCGAGCCAGATCGAAATGGACGTCCTCACGATCCATGAAGCGATGCGCAGAAGGATGAGCATCCCGTTCTGCCACGACTATCTGCTCCGAAAGATCCGCTACCGCCTGAGCGGAAGAGAACGGCGCGGGGCGGAGGTCTTCTGCAAAATGATGCAGAAATGCGGACTCGCCCCCCTGGGTGCCGACATTTTGTTTGAAGCCAACCGAAACCGATTCGGCATGGAATAAAAAAATGTCTCAAAACTCACAGAACACGGCATCTGTCCATCTCGGGGCGGATGCCGCGTGTTTTTTCAGTCCGCGATCGGAAGAACGGCGGCTCCCAGCAATGCGGCTTCGTAGCCCAATGCAGTCCGTTCGATCAGGACATCCTCATTCGCTCTCCGGAAAATGTCCTTTCGGAAGGTTTCCTCCAGCGTCGGATAAAAAAGGTCCCATGCCCGAGCTACACCGCCGCCGAGGATGATCCTGGCCGGATTCAGGATATTCGCGGCATTTGCAAGCGCACGGCCAAGCACTTTTCCTTCCCGCCGGAATGTTTCCAATGCGGCAGGCTCCCCCGCCTCGGCACGTTCAGCGATTTCGGAGGCCGGGATCTTTTCCCCCGTCAGACGGGCATAGAAACGCGAGATCCCCGGTCCGGCACATTCCGCTTCGAGACATCCGCGCTTTCCGCATCCGCACAGTTCTCCGTCTTCCGCGACACATAAATGGCCGAACTCTCCGGAAAATCCTTTCGCCCCGCGGTAGATCCTGCCGTCAAGCACCACACCGCCGCCGATCCCATTGGAAATAGTGAGCCAGATGAAGTCGCGCACTCCGCGGCACGCCCCGAGAAGTCCCTCGGCAATGGCGCAGGCATTGACGTCATTTTCGATGAAGACCGGTCTTCCAAATTCCTGTTCCAATGCTTCGGCGATCGGAAAATTCTGGATCCCGGAGAATGGCGCATAGATCCAGACCCGCTCATCTGCAAGCCCGGGAATCGTGACGCCGACGGCATCGATCTCCTGAAGCGTTTCCTTTTCAGACGCAGTTCCCGCGATCTGTGCGGCCGCAGAGGCCGCGAGAGTACGGATCTTTTCCAGGATCTTCTCTTCGGTCATTTCAGCCGGAAGGGATTCCCCGGCGGCAGAGAGGATCATGCTCTTCCATCCAGCCCCTTCTTCTGTATTGCCGTCTCTCGACATTTCCACGATACCGGCAAGCATTTTGGAGCCGCCGATATCGATCGCCAAAATTTTTTTCTTCATTTTTTTCTCCCTGTGTGCCGCTGTTTTCATGCGGAGTCTGACCAAACGTTCAATCGGCACGATTTTGCGGATTATGTTAATTATTTCAGAAAAAACGAATTTTTTCACTCTTTTTGTTTGAGGGAAAATAAAAAAAACCGATACATTGGATTAGGGTGCATACCCGAAAACGGAAAAAGTATGCTCTCATTTCAGAAGATGAAGAAACACAGGAACTTCTCCGCGCACGAAGGAAGCGTGCCGAAGCAATTTCCTCAGAAAGAGTTCATAGACAGAATTTGGAGAACAAAAAATGGCAGCCAAACGCCTGAACATCCGGTTCGTCATCATTTTTTTCGCGATCCTCCTCGTTGGTGCCGTATGCGCACTTTCGGCGTACTATATTCAGAAAGGACGCCATGTTGCGAAAAGCTATGATGTCGGCATGAGTGCATTTGAAGAAGGCAACATGGAAGAAGCCCGTGCCAATCTCGGCCACGTTGTTGAAAAGCTTGGCAATGAGGAAGAGCAGACCGAAGCCACACTGAAGCTGGCACTTGCCTTTGCGGATCTTTTGGAGCAGCCGAACAAAAGCCATCAGGACCTGATCAACTGCCAGCGGGCGATCGACAAAGCGCTGGATCTGGATCCCGGTACGCTTGGCGGCCATCGGGTCCCTCTGAAAGAGGCGCGTGCGAAATGCAATATTCTGCTCGGCAAACCGACCGCCGCGGCCCAGACGTACATTGAGCTTGCGAAAGAGTTCCCCAATGAACCGCAATATCTTCTGGATGCGGCCGAGTGCTACATGAGAAACAAAGACTCCAAAGCTGCGGACACACTTTCTCTTCTCGTGACGCGGCATGTGAACTTCATTCCCGGGTGGATCGAATACGCCCGGTATTTCCAGGAACAGGATCAGCCGGACCTTGCACTCCAGCACCTGAATTCCATGGTCGCGTCGAACGAAGATTCCGCGCAGGCATTTGCCCAGCGGGCGATCTTCCTCTACATGCATCCGGAGATGGACGGAATGGCGCTGGCGGAAGAGTCGGCGATCAATGCGCTTCGGCTCGACCCGAACAACATTGACGCGCTGCTCGCCGGGACGAAAATGTTCATCTACACGAAACGCTACGAACGCGCCCACGAGTGCCTCAATAAAGCGCGTGAACTCTCCAAACAGCTGGTCGATGTGCCGCAGAATCCCTACCTGATCGATTTCGGCATCCAGCTGGCCGACGCGGAAGGAAAGCCGGAAACGGCTCTGGATATTCTTCAGGGAGACGTCGCGGACGACCCGCAGAACCTTTCCAAGCGCATGAAGCTCTTTGAGCGTCTTCTGAAATCCGGCAAGATGGAAGAAGCGAAGAAAGAGATCGAAAAACTGCGTGAGATCAAAAAGCTCCCGCCGGCGATCATTGGTTTCTTTGAGGCCACGATCGAAATTTCCGAGGAGAAATGGGAAAGTGCAAAAAGCAAGCTGGAACTCGCGCGTCCTACGATCGCAGCATTCCAGCAGCCGCAGCTGAATGTTTACGTCGACCGTCAGTTGGCACTCTGCTATGGAAAACTTGGACAGATCGACAAACAGTTCGAGTCTTTCACCAATGCGATCAGCCAGGCGGGTGAAAACGAGATCATTCCGCTTTACGTTGCGTACATTCACGCACTTCACACCGCAAGCAGAATTCCTCAGATGGAAGAAGCGCTCTACGATCTTCTGGACAAGATCGGCAAAGAGAAGTTCATGAAGTTCCACGAACTGCGGACGCTTTATTTTGCGCTTCTCCAGCAGAAGGAAGCGGCGAAGCCGAAGAATGAACAGAACTGGGACAAGATCAATCAGGAAATGGCCCAGTACGATATGGACCAGAACAATCCGGAAGGTCTTTTGCTGACGATCCGCATGATGGTCAAGCAGAACAAATTTGAAGAAGCCAAAGCACTCCTTCGCGATGCGATCGAACGCCATCCGGAAACGATCACGTTCGTTTCGTACCTGGCGCTGATCGAGACGCAGCAGAAGAATTTCGGGGAAGCGATCCGGATCCTTGACGATGCGATCGCCAAGAAAAAGAGCGTACCGGGTCTGCTCATCACCAAAGTCCGCATCATCACCCAGATGAAGCCGAAGACGCAGGCCGCGAAGGATGACGTCGCCAATCAGCTTCGGTCGATCGAAACGTACATTGACAAAATGCAGGAAACTCCGCGCATCCTCCTTCTGAAACAGCTCGCGACCGCCTGGCTGCAGATCGAAAAGCTGGACGAAGCGGACCGGATCTACAATATTCTGGCAGACGCAGAACCGCATAATATCGGTCTGAAGATCCAGATCTTCGACCTTGCACGAAAATCTGACGACGAACGAAAAATGAACGACCAGATGAAGCGCATCGCGCAGGAGATCGGGGAAAGCGAACCGGAATACCGCTACTGCCAGGCGACGAAACTGGTCTGGGAGTACTCCAAGAAAACGAAGAGTCCCGAAAAACTGCGGCTCGCAAAGGAACTGCTCACCAAAGCGCAGCAGCAGCGCACCGGCTGGGTCTACATCCCGCGCGCCCAGGCTGAGATCGCGATCCTGGAAAAGAATTTCGACGCCGCCATCAACTATCTGTACCGTGTTGACCAGCTCGGCACGCTCACCACGCAGCAGCTGAACCTCCTGATCCGCCTTCTGTACGTTCAGAAGCGCGACCCGGAAGTGAAGCAGCTCATCGCACGCAAACGGGAAGCCAACCTTGCCGTAGATGCCGCGATGATGAGTGTGGAAGCACTCGCCAACTCCGGTGAAGGCGACGAAGCCGTCCGACGCGGCTCGGAGATCATCGACGCGAACAATCCGAAGGACCATCTCTGGATCGGGCACATTGCACTCCGCGCGAAAGATTTCCATAAAGCAGAAGAATCTTTCCGAAAAGTCACGGAGATCGCTCCAGAGAATCCCAACGGCTGGCTTTCGCTCCTTCAGGTCCAGAAGATCCAGGGAGTGGACGTCTCGAAGGATGAATTCATCGAAAAGGTCTCGAAGCACGTTCCCGCGGAAAAGCTCCCGCTCTGTCTTGCGAAGACGCATCAGCTCTTCGGCGATGCCGTCAAAGCGGACGAGGCATTCAAGGAAGCACTCGCACTCGCTCCGGAAGACCTGGAAGTCCTGCTTTCCATCAGCCAGTTCTACATGCAGACGACCCGTCCGGAACTTGCGATCCCGCATCTCCAGAAGATGAGCGAGATGATCTCCAAGGACACCGTTCTGGATCTGGAAAAGAAAAACCAGCGTCTTGCCTGGACACGCCGTTCACTTGCGCAGGTCTACAGCGGGATCCCGAATTTCGAAGTTCAGAATCTCGGTCTGCAGCTCGTGGAAGAAAACCTGACGATCCAGCCTGACTCGCTCGAAGACATGAAAGTCAAGGCGATGCTCCTCGCGGCCCGAAACAATCCGGAGGACAATAACCGCGCCATTGAAATCATGGAAAACATCCCGACGCATTCCGCACGTGACGTTTTCATGCTCGCGAAACTGTACTTCACGCAGAGTTTCAATCCCGACGCTGCCGCAATGAAGGAAAAGTACCAGAGCATCATGGCCGACCTGATCGCATCGAATGAAAATAATGCGAATTACGTCAGTACTTTCATCGATATGCTTCTGGAGCAGAACGCGGACACGAACCTCATCGGCAACTATGCCGGACGTTTGGAATCGCTTGCCGGAGAAAACAATCTCCTCTCTCTCCTCCAGAATACCCGAACGATCGTACGTCTTGGCAAGACGTCGGAGGCAGAGACGTACTTCCGGGAACGTTTCCCGAGTTCCATCGAAGTCAAGGACATTCCGCTGGTCCGTCGATGCGCCATCGAGCTGGAAAAAGCTGGACTCCCGGCCGTCGCGAATGACCTCTGGTCCCAGCTTACGGCAAAAGAACCTGCGTTCATCGAAGAGTTCATGCTTTTCATTGCCCGGCAGCAGGGATTCACCAACGCCTTTGCGTATCTGCAGGCAAATCAGGATAAGATCGATCCGAAAGTCCGCCTGAACATGCTCTATATGGCGTGCCGTCATGCGAAACAGACCGTTTCCCGCGACGAATACAAGCAGATCGCCGAATACGTCAAGGTCCTTTTCCGCGACAATCCGGAGATCCTGGAAGTCCGGATCTTTGAAGCCCGTCTCCTTGAGCTTCAGGGAAAATATGATGAAGCGATCGCCATCTACAATTCGCTCCTCGACAAACCGTTTGAGGACACGCAGATGGCCTGGATCGAAAATTCGCTCGCACTCCTGCTGACCCTCACCGGAAAAGACCAGGACCGTGCAGCGGCTTTGATCGATGAAGTCATCAAAAAATTCCCCAAAGATCCCATCCTGCTCGATTCCCGCGCCGTCGTCTACATGCGAAGCAGTGAGCGCAAGAAAACCGACACGGCAATGGAAGATCTCAAGTACGCACTGATCGTGAAAAACAGTGCCGTCACGCAGTTCCACCTGGCCGTCATGTACTGGAAGCGCGGAAACGCCAATGCAGCCAAGATCGCTTTTGCGGCGGCAAAACGCATGGATCCGTTCCTCTTCCAGAACATTTCCCCGCTGGAAGTGCCGGACTTCACCGAGTTGACGAACAATCTCGAGTAGTCTGAAAACGTACCTTCAGAAAGACCAGTTTTCATGGCTGGTCTTTCTTTTTTTATGAAAAACTTTCAAAAATCCGATTCACGGCTTGAAAACTTTTCCGATCCATGATATAATGAGGGGGTGCCTGATCCTGCCGATCCGCCATTTCGCTTCTTTCGAGACACCGTCAGACACCCTTTCGTGAGTGCACGCCGTGCATTTCATAGTCCCGCCCCGACAGACCTTCCGGCTGGTCTGGATCCCGCACCGGAGTGCGTCTCCATGCAGCCGTCTGCCGGAATTTCGTTCCCTCAAAACCTTACCCCAGAAAGGAACTTCCCATGGCAACCAACCGACGCAATTTTCTGAAAACCAGTGCAGCTGCCGTGACGGCGGCGTCCGTTCTTTCTTCTGTTCCGCGTGTTCATGCTGCCGGTTCCGACACGATCCGCATCGCCCTGATCGGCTGCGGAGGACGCGGACGCGGTGCCTGTTTCCAGGCGCTCAGCACGAAAGAAGGACCCGTGGAACTGGTCGCCATTGCAGATGCGTTTGAAGACCAGGCAAAAGGTTTCGCGCAGATCCTCAAAGCCGACGAAGAAAAATCCAAACTCTGCACCTTTACGGACGACACGATCTTCTCCGGTCTGGATGCCTACAAAAAGGCGATCGACTGTCTGCGTCCCGGGATCGACCTTGCGCTTCTGGTCGCTCCGCCGGCATTCCGTGCCATGCATTTTGAGTACGCGGCCCAGCGAGGCGTCCACATTTTCCTGGAAAAGCCGTTCGGCGTGGATACTCCGACGCTTAAACGTTCCTTTGCCGCGTGGGAAACGGCAAAAGCCAAAGGTCTGAAAATCATCACGGGCCTCAACAATCGAAAGTATTTCCGAACAGAAGAGACCGTCAAGAAGATCCAGGACGGAGAGATCGGCGACATTCTCTCCTGCTATGTCTATCGTCTCCACGGTCCATGCCGATGGAATCCGCGCGACGAATGGACGCCGCTTCAGAATCAGCTCCGCAACTACAATTCGTTCACCTGGATGTCCGGCACGCCGTGCGTGGACTGGATGGTCCACAATCTGGACATCTGCTGCTGGGCAAAGGGAATGCATCCGACGTGGGTCCAGGGGACCGGCGGACGCCAGTGCCGCACGGAAAAAGATGAAATGCAGGACCACATCGTGTGCGACTACGAATTCCCGGACGGCGTGAAGCTCATCATGCAGGTCCGCCATATTGCGAATACGTGGAGCAGTTTCCGCTCAGTCATCCGCGGAACGAAAGGGATGGCGATCGTCGGAGAAGGCATCGGCGAACCGAAGATCTACAAAGGGTACCGTGCTGTGAATGAAGACGTCATCTGGAAGTCGGACGCGCCGAAGAACGACTCGTACCAGGAAGAGCACGACCGGCTGGCGAAGATGATCCGGGAAGACCTTCCATGCGAAGACGTGGAATTCTGCCTGAAATCAAACTTCACGGGAATCATGGGCCGAATGGCGATGGAATCCGGTCAGGAACTCACGTGGGACACCGCGTGGAACTCGACGTATGAGCTATGCCCGAACCTCGATGCGCTTGACTTCAACGGCCCGGCATACATTATGCCGGATGAAAACGGGAACTACGAGTGTCCGAAACCGGGACTCACAAAACGTTTCTAGAAAACGGCAGGGGCGCGGAAACGTGCCCCTTTTTTACGGAAGTTTCGAAAACTCCAAAATCCCCCAAACCGTCGCCCCCTCTTGACAGAAAGAGGTTCCCGAATTAAAATTGATGGATGGAAGATCTCTTAGGTCCCCATTTCAGAAAAATTCAAAATCGCACACACAGGACGCGGTTTCCCCCGTGCGCACACAGGATGCGGTCCCCCCCGTTTTTTAAGGAGAAAAGAAAGAATGACTCGAAAATTTTGGACTCTGGCGGCTGCGATGATGTTCAGCTGCATCCTCTCCCCCCTCGCTTTTGGTCAGGCCAATTACGATGAATCGAAAGTCGGCACGT
>JAGBAA010000124.1 GCA_017939795.1 Thermoguttaceae bacterium | reverse complement strand
CCGAGTTGGTTTCCGAGTTGGTTTCCGAGTTGGTTTCCGAGTTGGTTTCCGAGTTGGTTTCCGAGTTGGTTTCCGAGTTGGTTTCCGAGTTGGTTTCCGAGTTGGTTTCCGAGTTGGTTTCCGAGTTGGTTTCCGCAACGGAAACTGGATCCAGTTTCACGGATTCCAGAGCGCGAACGGGTTTCAGACCACATGCAGAAAACAGTCCCGCAGCATCTTCCAAGACCCGATTTTGGTAAAGTACGTTCAGATCCTCCACCGGTGCGAGCATCCAGGCGGAACCTTCATGCCCATTAAATTTTCGGATCGAAAAGGACCGAAAGACCAGCCGTTCCGCCGCAGAAAGGGATTCAAAAAGCTGCTCAAGCGACTCGATCTTTCCATAGAAAAAATCGTCGGTTCCGTAAAAGGTCCCATCTTGCCGGATCTCCGATTCATCGGCTGCCAGATCTCTCAGTTTCGCCGCCAGATCCGATTCATTTTTGGCATCAATGGAGAAAAGATGCTCCAGCTCATTCGCCAGAAGGAGGATCCTGGACTTTCCGGCGATCCCCGGATTCGCAGCCCACGGCGGCAGGATCCCACCATGTTCCGCGATCAAAAAAAGTCCGACGGCTCCATGAAAGGGAAACGTGACGCAAAATCCCGGTCCCTGAAATGTCTTGGGACGCTTGATCGCCGAGTGGACCGGATCCCGATTTTCCCGATTTTTTTCTGCCGAAAATTCAAACGGCTCACCCAAAATATCGAGAAAATCTTCCAGAGCAGAGGCCAGCGACAGAAGAAAAGGGGACGTTCGTTTTGATTCCAGCCGGATCTCATCCTGGAGGTCGCCCGGATGTTCACCGGTTCCCGATGGAACGGCAGGCACGATCCCGCGGACCAGCTCACTCATGATCGATTCCGGAATTTCATCTTCCAGATTTGGCTCAGGACACAGATTCCCTGCCGTTTCGGAAAATTTTTCTCCGAACGTTTCGGGCAAAGGAATGCTTCTGGTCGAAATTTCGTCCATCTCCGGCAGCTTCAAAATAAAAGGAAAGGATCCCCCAACACAATGCACAGGAAAACAGCAGCGTGTGCGTTTCTTTCAAAACGATGCAGTCTCCCACTCTAAAATATCGGCAAATTTTACCTAATTCTTAAAAAGGAAATTTTTGGCGCGTTTCTGAAATGCAGCTTTTCATAAAACCCGCAAATCCATTAAACTCCACACGAAATAAATTCTTTTTTTTCGAAATTTAGTGCTAAAATTAAGTGCAATCGGAACATTTTGCCGAATGAAAAGACTAAGGAGCATTCCCTTTGCTCCCTTAAATTAATTTTAAAAGAAAAATTTAAAAAGACAGCGTTCCTCCACGGCACGAAACCGTCAGCGGAGGGGCGGTGTATTTACTGCAGAGGGCCTGCGGTTTGCTGGACTGTTCGTATGCTCATTTTTTTGAAAGTGTGCGATTTCCGACATGGCAGGCTGAATTTTGCGGAACATAAAGTAAAAATTAGAAAGCAGGAACCGTATCGTGAGCAAAAAGTCGCAGGCCGCCAGCAAGGCATGGGGTGGAGTTTTTGAAGAAGCCGCCGACCCAAGAATGGAAAAATTCACCGAAAGCATCAGTTTCGACAGTCGTCTGTACCTCCAGGACATCCGTGGGTCTCAGGCGCACGCCGCGATGCTGGAGAAGGTGGGGATCCTGACGGCAGAGGAGAAAAAGGCCATCTGTGAAGGTCTGGAAAGTATCCTCAAGGACATTGAGGCCGGAAATTTTGAGTACTCGATCAAACTCGAAGACATCCACATGCATGTGGAAAAGGCCTTGATCGACCGGATCGGCGACACGGGCCGCAAGCTCCATACCGGACGAAGCCGAAACGACCAGGTCTCGACCGATTTCCGGCTCTGGGTCCGTGATGCGATCGACATTCTGGACGGTCTGCTCCGGAATCTTCAGAAAGCGTTCATTGACCGGTGCGATGCGGATTTCGACTGCATCATGCCGGCATTCACGCATACTCAGCGCGCCCAGCCGGTGCTGGCTCCGCATTACTGGCTTTGCTATGTGGAAAAGTACGCGCGCGACCGGGAACGTCTTGCCGACTGCCGTAAGCGGGTCAACACGCTGTCTCTCGGAGCAGCGGCTCTGGCTGGAACGTCGATCCCGATCGACCGGTTTGAGACGGCGCGTCTGCTCGATTTTGAGCGCGTCGCAGCGAACTCGCTCGACGTTTCCAGCGACCGGGATTTCGCGCTGGAATTCACGTTCTGTCTCGCTCTCATTGCCGAGCATCTCAGCACGTGGGCGGAAGAGTGGATCCTTTGGTCGACCTGCGAGTTCAATTTCATCAAACTGCCGCAGAAATTCTGCACCGGCTCCAGCATCATGCCGCAGAAAGTCAATCCGGATCTTCTGGAACTCATCCGCGGAAAAACTGCCCGCGTCATTGGCGACCTTCAGGCACTCATGGTGTTGGTGAAGGGCCTGATCCTTGCGTACAATCGTGACCTTCAGGAAGACAAAGAGCCGGTTTTCGATGCTTTCGATACCGTGTCTGCCTCTCTGGACCTTGCCGCCGACATGGTACGGGATGCCCAGCTGAATCGGTACGCGATCAACGAGCGTCTTGAAAAAGGCTACCTGGACGCTACCACGTTCATGGAATTCCTCATCAAGCGCGGAATTCCGCAGCGCACGGCTCACGGAATGGTCGGACGTCTGGTCCGAAGTGCCATGAACCGCGGGATCGCTCTGGCGGAACTTCCGCTTTCGGAATTTCAGGCGGAATGTGCCGACCTGGATGACTCGGTCTACGAGATCCTCGGTACCCGCAAAGCCATCGAGGCATTCCAGAGCTACGGTTCCACCGCAGCCGTTCAGGTCCGTGCCCAGATCGACTCCTGGAAAAAACGGATGGAAGAATCCCGGTAAAAGAGCAGGATCCGACAGATGCACATGCCGATCTTCGAATCTGGACCCGGATATGTGTGTCTTAGGGATCTCGGCCGAAACGTCATGAAAAAACGTTTTGGCCGGGTCTTCGCGAACCGCGCCGCCTATTTCGTACAGCCTTTCGCCAATTCATGAAAATATGAGAGCAGGAAAAATGACCGTCCAATTGCAATTCGCCCGTTCCATGAAAAAAAACCTCCTTTTCCTGGCATTTTTGAGCGCATTCCTCTTCCTTTCAGGAGCGTTCGTGCCGGAAAACCAGCCGTTTGCGGGAGTTTTTCTTGCCGAGACTTGCGCACAGGATGCGGAAGATGACTTTGACGACACAGAAGGGGCGGACGAAGACGCTTTTTCGGATGAGGAGGATGCTTTTTCTGACGAGGAGGATGACGCTTCCTCGGATGAAGAAGATGAATTTTCCGACGAAGAAGAGGAATTCCTGGATGAGGAAGAGTCCGACGACTTTTCCGACGAAGAGGCAGCTGATGAAGACGGCGAAGACGCTGAAGAGAGCGAAGATACTGAGGATCCGGGCTCTGAAGAAAAAGGGGCGGAAGACGGGGAAGAAGATCCGGACATTCAGGATGATCTGCTCGAAGAGTACCAGAACGATACGCTTTACTCCATCAAGGATCGGCAGTACGGCGACGCTTCGATCCGTGAGATCCTTGCGTCTGATCCGCAGACGGTTCCGGAACTGGTCGCAGCTGCCCGGGATTTTGCGGCACTTCAGCGATTCGATCTGGCCAATCTTTTCTACCGGAAGGCGATGGATGCGGAACCGACCGAGGAAGACATCACGCGTCTGGTCACGACCTATGGACGTGCGTATTTCGTCACGCTTTCCGAGAACGAAAAGATCGCACCTTCCGGGATCGCGTTTGGAAAGTTCATTCTTCAGTCGCTCGAAAACCGTTTCCAGTCCGACCCGGAATTCATTCAGGAAATGATCGACCAGCTTTTCAGCGAAAGTGAAGAAGAGCAGAAAGTCGCCGAAACGGAACTCATGGCCTACCGTTCCCGTTCCATTCCGGCACTCATCGAAAATTACGCGGAAAAAGAGGACGCGGCAGACCGTAAAGTTCTGGAAAAAATGCTCCTCATGTTTGGCGAAGGTCTCACGAGTGCTTCTGCTGCCTGTCTGGAATCGGATTCCGTTTCCCTTCAAATGGCGGCCGCTGATCTGCTTTACGCACAGGCATTCCGCAATAATCCGGAGGCACTGATGCACCTTTTCTATGCGTCGGCGATCGAAGCGGAAGGTGAGGAGAGTGCAGAAAAAAAAGAAAATACCGACGCTCTCCATAAAAAAGCTCAAAAGGCGATCCAGAAACTGTTCTCGCTCCGGACGCTGACCTCCGTGACGCAGCGAAAATTCCTTGAAAAGCAGCTTGCTCGCCTCCAGTACGAGAAAAAGCTGATCGAGAACTCCGGAAACGTGGACTCGATCGAAGTCATCTGGCGCTGGATCCCGGAAGAAGGATCGATCCAGCCGATGACCGGCAATCGGCTCATGAAGTACCGTCTGAATTCCTACCGGCTCGCAAAAGCGCTCTGGAATATCTTTCCGAGTGACCCGCTGGCGCGCCGTATGCTTTTCATGACGACGTCGGAGTACGTCACGACATTCCTGACCTTTACGGAAAAGGAACTGAAAACGGACCAGATCATCCAGACTGCGGAATTTCAGAAAGTGAAGGAAGAGTTTGCCATTTCGGAAGTCGAATCCTACCTTCTGGAATGTCTTGATTCCAAATTTTATGATGCGGCGATCATGGCAGTTCTGGTACTTGGAGAAAAGGGAGACGAGACGCTTTTGAAGGCCATCCCGGTCCGCGAAGGTAAAACGGTTTCAGATCCGTCTCTTTGTGTCGCCCATGAAAAGACCTACTCGCCGCTGGTCATGGCTCTGCACACGCCGAACCGTCTTCTGCGTTTCGCCGCGGTCCAGGCCATCATGAAAATTGACCCGCAGCAGCCGTTCACCGGTTCATCGCGTCTTACGGATACGCTCGCATGGTTCCTTCAGACGAACGGGCGTTCAAAAGTCCTCATTGCTGAAATGACGAATGCGGAGGCTATGTCGCTCGGCGGTCAGCTCCGCCAGTTCAAGCTGGGATACGAGATCGCCACATCGCCGCGGGAGATCCTTGAAAAAGGTCTCCAATTCTGCGACTACACGATGATCCTGATGAATGTCCGGCTTCTGGATACGGATCCGGATCTGCTCATCCAGCAGATCGGACTGGATCCGAGGACCGCAGACATTCCGATCGTTCTTCTTGCGTGGCCGGAAGATTTTAAACTTGCCCAGCAGCTGGCAGACCGGATCCCGAAATGCGTCTGGTATCCGTACCCATCGCGAAATGAAGACCTTGCGCTCCTTCTTTCTCTTGCCGGCCGGATCAAAACGTCGGTGAATCTGCAGGATGAGCAGCGTATTGCCGAAACCCGGGCCGTCCTGCTCTGGACTCGCGACATCATCTGCTCGCATCAGAGCGGATGGGTCCAGAAACGCCGTTTTTTGTCTCTTCCGAATTCGGAAGTCAACGCCATGGATCCCTCGCTCCTGGAAGATGTGGAGTCTGTTGATGCGAAGACGGCCGATGCGAAGACGGCCGATACAGAAACAACCGGTACTGAAACCAGTGAGGCTGATCCTGCCGAAACTGCCAGCGGCGCAAAAGATGCCGATGCGGAAAATGCCAGTTCTGAAGATGCGGCGGCTGACGATGATCTCGATTCTCTGCTGGCGGCAGGCGAGTCCCTTCCGGAGGCAGAAAATACGGACTCTTCCAATGAGACCGAGCCGGATCCTGCGGCCCAGTGGAATCGTGAACCTCTGCGGATCTACGACATCACGAAACTGATCCCGCCGGTCATGAAGATCTACTTCTATCCGGAATTCCTCAAAGAAGCTCTGGAAGTCCTTCGCTGGACAGGAACGCCGCAGGCACAGCAGACGCTCGCCTTCATCGGAACTTCGGGAACGTTCAGCTATTCCGCTTCGAAACGGGCTGCGCGGCTTCTGCGTGAAAGCACGCTTCGATTTGGAGTCCTCATGACGGCAGATCAGGTCGGCGAATTCTACGATCTGTACAATGAAACGTCCGTCAGGAAAGCAAAGCTTCTGGAAGTTCGGGGACTTGTGCTGGATGCGCTGGAAGCGCCGCTGGATCCGAAAGCCGTTCCGGACCTGAGCCTGGACGTTGAGGTTCCTCCGGTGGAAGATGCTGAGGACGAGACCGAGGCCGAAGAGGAAGATGCTTCCGAGGAAGAAGAGGAAGAAGAGGAAGAACTTTCTGAAGAAGACCTCGAAGAAGAGGATGAAGAATTCCTTGACGAAGACGAAGGATCTCTGGAAGAAGATTCGTTTGACGAAGAGGAAGAGGACGCAATGTCCGACGAAGAGGAGGAACTTCCCGAGGACGACGCGGATGCTGAAGAGGATGCGGATGCTGAAGACGATGCAGATGCTGAAGATGATGCGGATGCTGAAGACGATGCAGATGCTGAAGATGATGCGGATGCTGAAGACGATGCGGACGCTGAAGACGATGCGGACGCTGAAGACGAGGCAGACACTGAAGATAGTGCTGCGCAAAATGAGGCCCCAGCAGAAAATGCTGACTCCGTTGACCTGAACGAAGAGGAACTCGAAAATCTGGAAGATGCTCTGGACCTGGAGATCGAGCCGATTTAGGAGACCGGGGATGGGGTACTGCAGTTTGAGAGCCTGTCTGGAAGATCTTCGCAGAACAGGCAGGCTCGTGGAGATCGAGCAGAGTATTGATCCGCATTTGGAGATGGGTGCGATCCAGCGTCGTGTCTATGCGGCCGGGGGTCCTGCTCTCTGGTTTAAAAATGTCCGTGGATGCCGATTTTCCATGGCGAGTAATCTTTTCGGTACACGGGAACGGCTGCATTTTATTTTCCGCGATGCCGTCAAGATCCTCCCCAGGATCCTTCGGCTTGGTGTCGATCCGGGCGACTTCATGCGTCGGCCCGGTCTCTATCTGAATTGGCGCACACCGTGGGCGGGTTGGTGTTCTCAGCCGAAACGGGTCCGGACGGGACCGGTTTTTCAGGAGACCTGTACGCTTTCGGAACTTCCGCATCTGAGATCCTGGCCGAAAGACGGCGGGGCATACATTACGCTGCCTCAGGTCTACTCGGAGGATCCGGACTCTCCGGGACTTCTGCGTTCCAATCTTGGAATGTACCGCGTTCAGCTGGACGGGAACGACTATTTGGAAGCTCCTGGTCAGCGCGAAGTCGGGATCCACTACCAGATCCATCGCGGGATCGGGATCCATCATGCGCAGGCCATCGCGCGCGGCGAGAAACTTCGCGTCAATGTTTTTGTCGGCGGTCCGCCTGCCATGGCGATCGCTGCCGTCATGCCGCTTCCGGAAGGGATGAGTGAACTTCTTTTTGCCGGCATTCTGAATCAGCGCCGTATCCGAATGGCCAACGTTCCCCAATCGGCATATTCTCGATCTGCCGGACTGCGCGATCTTCTTCCTGTTTCGGCAGAAGCCGACTTCGCTTTGTGCGGATACCTGGATCCTGACGTTTTGAAGCGGGAAGGTCCGTTCGGCGACCACCTGGGATACTATAGTCTGGAGCATGATTTTCCGGTCCTGCGCGTTGAAAAGATCTTCTGCCGCCGCGATGCCGTCTGGCCGTTCACGGTCGTGGGACGTCCTCCGCAGGAAGACTCGATGATCGGAGAGTTCATTCATGAAATGGTCCGGGATCTTATGCCGAATACGATCCCGGGAGTTCGGGAAGTCCATGCGGTCGACGACTGCGGGGTCCATCCTCTTTTGCTCGCCATTGGTTCTGAACGGTATGTTCCGTACCAGGACCCTCGCCGTCCGATGGAGCTTTTGACGCTCGCTAACGCGATCCTCGGTACAGGTCAGCTTTCGCTGGCGAAGTATCTGTTCATCGCCGCAGGAGAAGATGATCCAACGCTTCACGTTCAGGATGTTTCGCGTTTCCTGCTTCACGTTCTTGAGCGTGTGGACTGGCGTACGGATCTCCATTTCCAGACCGGCACGACGACCGATACGCTGGACTATTCCGGAGGAGGATTCAACCGTGGTTCAAAACTGGTCGTCTCGGCGGCCGGACCTGTTCGGAGAAGACTTCCGCACGCTTTCGCGGATCTTATTTCGTCATCCGCCGCTGATTCTTCCGTTGAAGGATCCGCATCGAGCCATTCTGATGGACTCGCCATCCCGGAAAATTTCCAGATCGGCCGACGGACCGTCATTCTGCCGGGTATTTTGCTTTTGGAAGCCCCTCCGTGGAATGACGATGGGACACAGCATGACGCCGAGCATTTCGCGGAGAGGTTTTGTGCCGCTTTTTCGCCAAAGGATCCGATCAACGCATTCCCGCTGATCATCTTGACGGACCGGGATTCCTGCGCCCCGGATTCTGTTCGTGATTTTCTTTGGACGACCTTCACTAAAAGCGACCCGGCACGCGATATTTTCGGGATCGGTCCCGTGATGGAAAATCGGCACGTCGGTTTCGAGGGATCTCTCCTCATTGATGCACGCCGTAAAACGTTTCACGCTCCCGAACTGGAAGAAGATCCGGAGATCACGCGCAGAGTGGAGGCACTCGCTGCCCCTGGAGCTCCGCTGCACGGGATCTATTGAAACGGAGTCCGCACTCTCCCTGAAAAGATCTCGGCGGAATTCCCGTTCTGGGGACCGAAACAAAACCGGAGCAGAACCGGAGCAGAACCCGAGGAAAACCGGAACAAAACCGGAGCAGAACCCAAGGAAAGAAAATCCATCTTGACAAAATGCCGCAGGGAACGTATACTGAAGTATTCCAGAGTGCACAAGATTTTGTTCCTTTTTCCTTGCGGAATGGCTTCATGGTCTTTTTCCTCCATCCTGTTTTTTTGACGGCGCTGGCATGTGTCGGGATCCCGGTCGTGCTTCATTTCCTGATGCGCTCCCGCCCTCAAAAACTACCGTTTCCTGCTCTGCGTTTCCTGCAGTCCCGGGAGAAAAACTGCCGTCGGTCGCTTCGGTTGAAGCACTGGCTTCTGCTTGCGGTACGGATGGCCCTGATCGCGTTTCTCGTTCTTCTTTTTGCGCGTCCAGGATTTCAAACTGCAAAGGATCCAAAGGCAGTTCCGCAAAATGCCGAGTCCTCCGCTCCTTCCGAGTATTCTAATGCTCCGACGGCAGCCATTTTTATTTTCGACACTTCCGTGCGCATGGATTACGTTTTCGAAAACCGGAATCGTCTTGAACTTGCGCAGGAGTACGCGATCCAAATTCTTGCCGGACTGCCGTCCCAAAGTGTTTCCGCAGTTCTCTCCACGCACCTGACTTCTCCCGCATTTTCTCCGGACCGCGGCGAGATCCAGCGTCAGATCCAGCGTCTTCAGACCTCTGCGGTTTCCCGTTCTCTTCCGGAGATACTTCCGGATGCACTGGCCCTTTTGAAGACGTCCGCTCTGAAGCATCAGGAGATCTTCATCTTTACGGACCGAACTGCGAAAAGCTGGGAGATGAAAGGAGCCGGCCAGCGCACGATGCTGGGATCGGCACTTCAAAAGGCTCGGAATGCGTTCCCGAATCTCCGGATCACGCTCGTCGATCTTGGTGTTCCCCAGGCTCCCAATGCACGTTTGGAGATCCCTGAAGAAGATGCGTTTCGGATGGTTTCCGGAGGGACGGCAGAGATCCGGACCCGGCTCTTCAGTTCTGACGGCAAAGTACATCGGGTCGGCATTTTTCTCATGGACGAAAAAGGAGAGATCCAGCTTCGCGGAGAACTTGCGGCACATCCGGAAAATGCAGAAGATGGCGCAAATACACACGCTGAAACCGATTGGAATGCCTCCGTTCCCGCAATTCCCGAGACCGCTGGAACGCCGGAATTTCAAGAAACGGTGGAACGCAATGAAACGGTGGAACGCAATGAAACGGCTGGCGTTCATGAAGCTGCCATTCCGCTTGTGTTTCAGCTTGGCGGATTGAAAGACGGACCCAATCAGGGGTTTCTGGCACTTTTGGACGGCGATGCGCTTTCGGCAGACAATGTGCGCGGCTTCACGATCCAGAAGGCTCCGCCGACCCCGATTTTGATCGTCGCGAATGATCCGGCCGAAAAAAACGCTTTTTTTCTCCGGCAGGCACTTGCGCCAATTCAGTTTGCGATGGAAAATCGGGCGGGATTTGACTGCACGATCCTTTCATTTGAGAAATTCTCCCGCTGGATCCACGGCAGTGAAACGGCTTCGTCCGAGGCGTTGCGGCGCAATCTGGAACATTTTCGAGCGATCTTCCTCCTGGATCCTCCAAAATTCAGCATTCCGGAATGGAATCGTCTTGCGCAGTACGTGAATTCCGGCGGCGGTGCTGCGTTTTTTCCAGGTCCGTCACTGGGAAACGTAAAAGATTTTCAGCAGGCAGAAGCGCGGACTCTCCTCCCGGCGGTCCCGGGATTTCAGGCGCGTTTCCCGCAGGGAACCTTCCTGAACCCTCTGCTTCAGATCCCTCATCCGATCCTTCGGACATTTCAGGAAGTGGATTCTCCCATTCCATGGGATGGATCTCCCGTTTTCCGTGCCTGGACACTTGAAGATCCCAAACCGGAAACGCAGACTCTCTTTACGTGGTCGAACGGATCTCCTGCACTTCTTTCGGCACCGTCAGGGGCCGGGAGAGTCCTGCTTTTCGGGACGCCGATCCATCCGACTCAAAACGATTCCCGTTCGGTCTGGAATCTTTTGCCGCGCGGCGATTCCTGGGTCTTTCTCATTCTGATGAATGCCGCGGCAGAATATCTGACGGCAGAAGAAGAAATTTCTGCAAATATTTTGACGCAGGAGGCGCTTTCTTTTCCGCTGCGCGGTTTGCAGGATGAACGATTCACCCTGCAGAGGCATACTTTTTCGCTTTCGGATCCCCATGGAAATAAAAATCCGGATCCAACGACGAAACAGACGCCAGTTCCCGCCGGTCCGACGGATGAGAGCGGCTTGGGGAAAGACTCTGGTACGGTGGATCACGGTGCGGTAAATTTTGTAGCGGCAGATCCCGGCCCCCTGAGGTCATCCGACATTACGCTCGTTCCGGATCATGAGCACCATTTGCTTGGAATTCCCGGTCTGGAACAGGCGGGGAACTATCGGGTCTCCGGTACGCAGAGCGAATTTTTACGCGGATTCAGCGTCAATCTTCCCATGGAAGAGACGGATCTCCAAACTGTCTCTCAGGAAGAGATCCGTCCGATTTTTCAGCCGTTTCCTGCGGCGTTTCTTTCCGACGTCCAGACGATTCGGCGCAGTATTTCAGGATCCCAGGCAAATAGTGAACTTTTTCATTGGCTTGGCCTCCTGATCCTTTTTCTTCTTCTGGCGGAAAATTGGCTCGCGAACCGATTTTATCGCAATGGAACGTAAAGTGGGATCCCGGACCTTCGGGATCCTCTCTAAACGCCGCGTTTTGCATCAAACCAGAAAAGATGAGCTCTCGGCGAGAATCCAAGACCATTTTCCTGCGCAAGTTCCAAAACTTCCTCTTCACGTATCCGGATCTCTTCCGCACTCCTTCCCTGCGGCATGAGCAAAACGTTTTTCCGATCCAAAAAAGGGAAGCGTTCCAGAAATTCCAGGATCTCCGCCATGTCTTTCCGAGAATCCACGACAAACTTGATCTGCCAGTCGCGAGCATCTTCGATGAGTGGTTTCAGCGTTCGGGAGACATCGCGCAGTTCTTCCGGATTTCCGGAATTCTGCATTTTGGGACTAATGGAGACCAGCGCGCATTCTGTCGGTAAAAAACGGGTCCCGGAAGTCTCTATCGTGACGTGAAGCCCCATTCTCTGTAATTCCCGGACCAGCGTTTCCGTTTCAGGAAAGAGAAGCGGTTCTCCGCCAGTGAGGACGACGTGAGAGACCGGCGGATCCAAAGAAACCTCCGGAGTCCAGAGATCTGCCCCTCGGACTGCCAGCCGATCTCTCTTTTCTGCCGCGATCCATGGATCCAGTGTTCGGGGATCGACCGCGTTCTGAAGTTCTGCAGGCTGGGCAGCGGCCGCTTTCAGTCGGTTCCAATTTGCTGAGAACTCCGGGAAATGGGGCGTTTGGGTTTTTTGGCGCACCTGTTCCAGAATGGAATCCAGTGTTTCGGTACGTCCGTCAGAAATCGACTGCGAGTATGGCGTATCGCAAAAACGGCACCGCAGATGGCATTCGGCAAGACGCACAAAAACCGACGGCATACCGGTCAGCCGTCCTTCCCCCTGCCATGATACAAAAATTTCCGAAACAGAAAATTTCATTTTTTCTTCTTTTTTTCCCGCTGTTTTCTTTCTGCCGATTTCATCCTGCTGTTTCTTTTGCCTGGAATGGATTTTCCGCAGACCGTTTCTGAAAGATTTTATTTTACCCTGCCGATCAAAAATTTCAAGTAGGGGAGTTCCTGAAATTTTTCTTTGCCGGCGTCAGAACCCCCTGATCTCTCAAAACTGCTCTTGATTCATTTCGGATTCTCCACTAAAATAAAAAATCCAAAAATTTTGATCCCGTCCGGCCGACGGTGTGTTTCGGGACATTTCAGCCAGCGGCACTCCTTTTATGTTTGAGCCAATTTTCCACAGTTTTCCGTTCCTTATTTTGTCCGTGCTTCTTTCCGGAGCTGCGGCCTGGTGGTGTGCGCCAACTCGGAACGGACGGAAACCGTGGGGGTGGATCCTTTTGCGGTGGAGCACGCTTCTGCTTTTGGGCTGGATCCTCGCCAGACCGTCCTCTTTCCGAATGGAGACGGAGACCTTTCCCGGAAGTGTTTTTGTTTTGGCCGACACTTCACGCAGCATGGAGATCCAGGATGCGGAAGAAGGTCCTGCTCCTGCTGTGCATGGAACTTCAGATGCCTCCGCCCCCTCCCCTTTCGGTCCAAAAGACCGTTTTTCTGCAATGAAAGAGGCCTTGGCCCGGTCATCGAAAGAACTGGGGACGATGGCGCAAAATGTTCAGACGGAAGTCTTCGCATGGGATCTGACGCTTCATCCTCTGGAACTCGGGACCGACGGCAGGATCGCATTTCCGGAACGTGCGTCAGGGGATGGATCCGCTTTGGGTCTCTCGCTTTTGGAGATCCTTCAAAGATCTTCCGGCCGAAAAGTTCTGGGAGTCGTTCTTTTGAGCGACGGAGCCCAGCGTGCGCTCCCTCCGCAGGATACTCTTCCACAGACTGCTGTGCAGCGTTTTCAGCAGCTCGGGATCCCGCTCTACTCCGTTACGTTCGGATCCGACCGGCAGAGATCGCAGACTCAGGATGCGGCCGTGGAAGATTTTCTTACAGCACAGCGCGTTTTTGTGGAAACGGAGGTCACGGTATCGGGCCGGATCCGGCTGGAAGGACTCGAAGGACGGGAGATCCCGGTCGAGCTGCTCGTGGAAAATGCGTCGGGAAAGATGGAGACGGCCGCACGCACGACGATTCAGGCAGATTCCGGAAACGCGACGCTTCCGGTCCAGCTTTCGTGGGTCCCAAAGGAACCGGGAGAGGTCAAGGTCACGCTGCGTGTTCCGCCGCAAAATGGTGAAGTTTCCGACGCAAACAATCAGATGGATGCCTATGTCTCGGTCGTCAAGAGCGGGCTGCGAGTCCTTTATCTTGAGGGTGCATTTCGGCCTGAAACCGGATTTTTACGCAGAGCACTGGATGCAGCGGAAGAGATCCAGCTTGATCTGGTCCGGCTTCAGCGCAGAAATGCTTTGGGAACGGGAAGAGATCCGGTACTTCAGAAACTTCTGCGTGAAGAGTACGCCGTCATTCTGCTGGGCGACGTGAATGCCGCGTGTTTTCATCCGGAGGACCTCGCTCTCCTCGAAGAAAAAATCATGCAGGGAACCGGACTTCTGACACTTGGCGGCCTGGAAAACTACGCTGAAGGCGGCTATGCGGAAACTCCGTTCGCTAAGATTCTTCCCGTCGTTCTGGATCCTGCGGGAAATTCCAACGGAAAATTTCAGCAGAACGCACACTGGAACCAGCCGATCCAGATGAAGCTCACGCCGGCAGGGAAACTCCATCTTGCTCTTGCTCTGGATTCCGATGCCGCATTTTCGGAGCAGCTCTGGTCCCGGCTTCCACGTCTTGACGGCGCAAACCGTTTCACGGAATGGAAACCCGGAGCGGTCATTCTTGCGTCGGACAGAACGCCGGAAGGTCAGGAGATCCCGCTTCTCCTTGAGCACTCCTACGGACGAGGAAGAGTCATGGCGATGGCGGCGGACAGCACTTGGCGATGGCATCTCGGCGGATTTGAAGAAGCGCACCGGCGATTCTGGCGTCAGGTCGTTTTCTGGCTCGCAAACAAAGAATCGACTCTGGATGGGACGGTCTCTCTGATCCTCCCCCAGCGCCGTTTCCCGCAGGGACAGAAGATCTCATTCCACGTTTCCGCACGGCTTTCCAATGGGAAAACGCTTCCTCTTCCCGCACAGAATTCCCCGGAAGAAAGCTGGACTGCATTCGTTGAATCAACCGATGGAACCCGGATCCCCATTCCGCTTACTCCGGAAAAGAACGTCATGGCGGGGGCCATTTCGACTCCCCTTCCTCCTGGAGAATTCATGCTTCACGCTGCCGTGACGCACCAGGGACAGAAGATCGGCGAGTCGAAATGCCGATTCCAGGTCTTTCACCATGACTTGGAAATGGACAGGGCGCAGGCAGAACCGCAGCTGATGGCCTCGCTGGCGCTCTCGACAGGCGGAAGGGCCGTGCAGCCGGAAGAGTTGGGGACGCTTTGGAAACAGCTGGCTGAAAATCGAGAGGAACTCAAGATCGAGCGCAGGATCGAAATGCCGCTCTGGGACCGCTGGTGGTGGCTCGCGCTGCTGATCACGGCACTCACGCTGGAATGGATCCTCCGAAAACGCGCCGGTGCCGTTTAGTTCAGGACCGACTCTGGAATCATTCCGCATTCGGTCTCGCACAATGCCCAACGGATCGCGCCCAACGGATCGCGTTTCCAACGGGGAAAACACTTTTTGTTTCCGGCTGAGACGGCAAAAAAATTCGCTCTTTCTTCCAGAAATCTTCATTTTCTGCAAAAAAGTCCGTCTGAAAAATGTTTCAGACGGACAGCAGCCGCGAAAAGTCCATTCGGCAGGATACCATTCGGCAGGATACCATTCGGCAGGATCCCAGTCGGCAGAATAGACGGCGGTTCCGCTTGTTTGATTCTTTAGCCGACGAGCTGCATTTGGCGTTCCATTTCTTTTGAGGTTTCCGAAGACGCAGTGTTTTCCATTTCCGAAACGCGCTCCATCACGAGCGGTTCCACGGCCGAGGCCAGTTCGATGGATTCATCCTGCACGAACGCGTTGCGCTGGTAGAACGTCGGCGGCTCGTAGGTAACGCCGCGCGCCAGACGTTTTTCTTCGCGCCAGATCGTGTAGCGCAGGTACTTCGCGCCAACGTAGGAGAAAAGGCGCATCTTCAGCGATCCGAATTCCTTCAGCAGGTCCTTCAGGAGCTGGTCGGCGAGCTGGAAAACGACGTCATTGCGTCCGCGATAGTAGCTGCGCATGGCGGCGACCATCGGAATGTACGCATTGCGGACCGGTTCCATTTCCCACTCCCAACGGCGTCGGACGCGTTCATCCGGATGATTTTTGTATTTGAGCCACCCATTCAGCAGCGTGCGGGTCAAACGCATGAGCGACGGACCGTTCACGTCGAAATCGGTCTGGAAAGCCCGGCGGAGAAGTTCCGTTTCGAGGCCGTTTTTGATGTGGGGATGGCGATAGTTGAACGCATACTGACCATGGCAGTCTGCCAGATCGTACTCGGACGGATCCTTCATGAGTCCCTTGGCCGTCAGCTCTTCGAAAAGCGGGGTTCCCGGATTCGGAGTGTAGAGCATGAATTGATGGAAATCCGTATGGAAGGCCGTCGCGTAATCGATGGCGTTCTGGATATTTTCCGGAGTGTGCGTCGGCAGACCGATGATGCTGGACCCCAGAAGCCGGATCCCGTGTTCCTGCATCTGGTTCAGAAGATCCCGCACATTCACGCCGTTGAGTTTGCTGTACGCGCTGTCTTCCCCTTCCAGTCCGATCCAGACCCAGGAGATCCCGAGCTGATTCAGTTCTTCGAGGGAGTATTTCACCAGTGCATTCACTGAGCTGAAGACATAGAGGGCCCACGATTTTCCATTTTCCTGCATGAGGTGCAGAAGACGCATGGCACGCGGTTTGTGGAGGAGGAAGTTTTCATCCATGATGAAGAAAGAGCAGCAGTTCATCCTCTTTGAAACTTCATCCATCACATGGTAGAGTTCATCGCCGGTCTCGTAGAAGTTCACGAACTTCCCTTTCCCGCCGAACATGGCACTCGTTGCGCAGAAATTGCATCCCATGGGGCAGCCGACGGACGGAATGATCGTCGCGGCGACATCGCCCGGAGAATCGATCCCGACGGCGCGCGTTCCGAATCCGCTGTTGATGACCGGGTGACGCAGCGGCTGATCCGGATCCTGATCGAGATATTCGCGGAACCAGCGCACCCCGTCTCCTTTCACGATGAAATCGCAGTCCACGCGATCTTCCAGACCTCCCAGATTGCTGATGTGCCCGCCGATGACGATGACCGCTTCCGGCTGATACTTGCGGATAAGACGGCACATTTCCTTGACTTTGCCGACGTTCATGACGATGCTTCCGATGCCGATGACGTCGTATTTCCGCGTTTTCAGCTCTTCAATGAAGCGTTCCCGGACCGGAAAATCGAGCTGAACGCACGGGGACGTCAGGTTCGCCTGAATGAGCATCTGCCCCCAGGAACGGTGGAACATGCGGAGCGAAAACGGTCCCTGTTCGCGCGTCACCTGATTATGGTAAAGTTCCATCGGATTGATCTTCCGTGACCCGAATTCATCATCCTGGGCGTACGGACCAAAAACGCTCGTAAGAAGCAGCGTCGCTTTTTTGCCTTTCGGATGCACGTTCGGTAATCCCGTCACGTTCTTCATCTGTGCGGTCGGACTGGAGACCGAAATCATTCCGTTTCCTGAAATCACGTTTAATGAGATCGAATTCGTATTCGTCATTTTTTATTCCTCGAAAAGTACTGCCGACTGCCAAATACCGAAGCTCGGACTTCCATACGGGACGAAAATGCTGTTGTGGGCAATGGCAGTCAAAAAGTAAGTCGAAATCTGAAAATCACTCGCCGTGCCGTCATTTTCCGGATGGTGCCGGATGACAGAGTGCAAGCATTTTCCTATTCTCGAATTATACGCAGAATCCGCTAAATTTCCAGACATTTCAGGTAAAAGTTCCGTCATGATCCGGTAATGTTTGGGTAAAATGTAAACGAAATGTAAATGCGGCGTAAAAGAAACGTAAATGAGTGAAATTGCCCGTTTCGGAAAGAATTTCAGACTGTTTGGGAATGGATCCCGGGCAAGGTCGAAATCGTTCCTGCGGCTTGTTTTGTCGGGGACGATGCCGTTTCAAATCTCTTTTTTCAATTGAAATTTTCCGGAAATTGCTCTGGCGCGAAATTCGGAAATCGGGTAAAATGAAAAATGGAGAAAATATTTTCAGACCGTATCCTGGATCGATTCCGCAAAAAAATCCGTACGTCATGGCACGAGTGATCCGCAAATCCCGCTGGCTTTACCTTCGATGGGCAGTTTTTCTGTTCCTTCTCAGCGGCGTTTTGTCTTTTTGCTTCCTTTCGTATGAGCTGGATGCGATCGTGCATCAGCGAACTCTCGAGACATTTCAGGAAAAATTCTCTTCCGCGAACGTTTACGTTTCTTCGGCACACCTGAAACGGGGTGAAGGGATCGAGCTTTCCCAGTTCGTGCTCCTTTCGACGCACAAAACTGCCGTTCCTGGTACGCTTGAAAGTTTCCCCCCGGTCCTCGAGGCTGAAAATGTCCGGATCGAGTGTCCTTCACGGATCGAAGAACTTGCCGCGATGAAGGAGATCCCGATCTCTTCCGTCACGTTTGACGACGCGACCATCCACACGTACCGGCGTCCCGACGGAAGCTGGTCTCTCGATGCGCTGAAAACGAATTCGGAAGTCTCTCGAAATTCCGAACTTCCCGCACCTGTCCTGCACTTCCAGAACACCACGATCGTCCTCCACGACATGACCGACCGGCAGAGCGAACGCAAGCTGATCCTGCACAATGTGGAAATGACCATCGATACGGCCGAGAAAACGCAGTGGAATTCCCGGGGGATCTCTCTTCCTGACCAGACCGGGCTTCCGAAACAGTTTGACGCCTACCCGTTCCGCGGGAGTGCCGAGTCGAAATTCACCCAAAAGCTCTCTTTTTCCGGGAAATTTTATCCTGAGCTTGGCGAAATTCTGGTGGAGGTCGACATTGATGGACTTCAGTACTCCGAAGAATTTCGGAATGCCATTCCGATGGAGATCGCGGAACGTTTCCAGGAACTGAAGCATATTCGCGGAGAGATCGATGCGCAGGTCAAAGTCGCGGCTCCTCTTCAGGATTTTGCCTCTGCGGACTACTTTCTTGCCGGAAAAATGACGGACGGACGTTCGGCAGATCCGCGGTTTCCCAAACTGGTTTCGTCACTCGCGACGGATTTCCAGATCACGAATGACGGCTTCCATTTTCCGAATCTCAACGTGCGTTTTGGCGATGGGCAGCTTGAGCTGAACGTTCAGCAGCGGGGATACGGACCGCAGGCTGCCCGAAAGATCGTCTCAAAGATCCGGGAGATCGAACTTTCCGAAGGGTTCTTTGCGTCTTTGCCGGAAAATCTTCAGAGATCCCTCGGAGACCTTTCTCCCGCAGGCCGGTTCAACATGGACGCTGTTTTTCTCTTCGACGGGACCTACTGGACGACGAACGGGAAGATCGTTTCCAACAATTTGAGCATCACGCACCCCAAATTTCCCTACCGTTTGGAAAATCTCCAGGGCCAGGTCGAATTGAAAGGGAATCAGGTCCACTTTCAGTTCCGTTCCGGGCCCCAGAATATTCAGATCCAGGGAAACTTTACCGCCGCCTCAAAACAGCATCCGCAGCCGCCTTCCGGCTCGATTCGTTTCTGGGCGCAGGATATTCCCATTGATGATCGGCTCCTGAATGCCTGCCCGGGCAGTTCGGCAGAGTTTATCCGCTCGCTTGAGCCGGCCGGCAATATCCACATCCAGGGGGAGTACCGTTTCTCCATGACTCCGAATGAACCGCAGCAGGATCTCCAGCTGACGGTCGACCTGCTTAAAAATTCGTGCCGGTACCGAGCCTTTCCCTATCCTTTACGCAATCTGGAAGGGAAGATCTTCCTTCAGAATGACCTCATCTCGGCACAGGAACTGCATGGAACGAACGGAAACGCAGAGGTCCGTATTTCTTTCCGAAGCAGACTTCCCGAATCGCCGACATTTTCCACGTCGTCTCAAAATTCCGCTCCGCTCGGCACGGCAGATTGCGAATTGACCCTGACGGGAACCAGCATTTCGCTCGATGATGATCTGTATGCCAACCTTCCGCAGAATACTGCCGAGATCTTCAGGTACATTCAACCGTACGGAGCCGTCGATATTCGGTACGAGTACCGCTCGGAAAATTCGTCATTCGCCGTCAAGACCCCGGATACTTCCGGAGCTGTTCCTGAACATACGGCACTCCGGGTCCATACCGCAAACGACAGTATCCAGCTCTCATTCCCAAAGATCCGCTATCGGCTCGATGATTTCAAAGGGAGCTTCCTGTACCAGAACGGGCAATTCAGCCTCTCCGACTTTAGTGCTGCACACGGAAGTACCCGATTCTCCGGAAAAGTTTCCGGAACGATCCATTCTGCAGAACATTGGGATCTGTATTTTGACCGCCTCATCATCGATGAACTGCATTTCGACAGAGAACTGATGGGGACCATTCCGCAGGAAGCCCGCGTTCTGATCGCGTCACGGAGACCCGACGGTGCGCTTTATTTTAATGGAACCCTCCGGATCGCACGGACCGCTGGAAACGAAATGCCGTTTTCAGTCGACTGGAGCGGCGATGTCGGCATCTCAAACGGTTCCATGGCGATCGGAACGTCGCCGATTTCGGGCATCAACGGCGGGATCCAGCTTGCGGGACACTGGGATGAGAAAATTTTTTACTGCGGCGGTGAACTGCAAATAGACTCTCTTTTCTACCAGAATATTCAATTCACCGACCTGCGTGGTCCTCTCTGGATCGATAATCGCCAGCTGCTTTTGGGCGGAGAGGCGGATCCGCTTATTCAAAACCACATCATACTGCGTTCTCCGGCCGCCAACACTCAGAAAGTTCGGCATTTTGCCCGTTCGCTGAACGCAAAGTTTGCCGGTGGAGATCTCAGCGGGACCTTTGCGCTCCAGTTCGGATACCCGTCCACCTTTCAGACGCACATCATCCTGACCAATGGACAGCTCGAAAACTGCACGTACCTTACTGGAAATGATGAATTGAAAGGCAAAATGTACGGAAGCGTCACTCTCACGGGAAACGATCATTCCGTTCATTCCCTGCGCGGAAAAGGCGATTTTCATCTCTCGGATGCCGACATTTACAAACTGGGCCCGATGATGTCGCTTTTGAAGATCCTTTCTCTGAAGGAGGTCAACGACACCGGATTCAGTTCCGGCGATATGGAGTACCGTATCGAAGGAAACCACATTTACTTCAATAAGATCGACTTTTACGGAGACGCATTCAGTCTCATCGGAACCGGGGAGATGGACTTTAAGAGTCAGGTCGCGCTCACGTTCTACAGTGTGATGGGACGAAACGATAAAAAGATCCCCATCATCAGTCCGCTTCTGCACATGACGGGACGCCAGATGATGCTGATCAACATGAAAGGCCCGATCCAGAATCCCGCGATCACGACTCAGCCGCTCCCGGCTCTGAACATGGCGATCCAGCAGATGGAAGAAGAGCTTCCGCCGCCCCCGATTCTTCCAAGAAACAGTCGGCCGGGAATGACGCACTGATCGTTTTTCCGAGACGGTCAAGAGAGGGACGCCTTTTGAGAATGGTTTCCTGTTCGCCCTTTCTCTCCAGGAGCGTTTGGATGTTTTTTCATTTTCCTGCCGCGTCGTCCCACGTGAGGTCAAATTTTTTCAAATACTTTCGCAGGCGGTCAGCGTCATTGGCTGTTTTTTTGTTTTTGCGGGATTGGGCAAACAGAGTACGGCCCGCTTCCGAGATCGAGGAGGCTGAAGTACAGACACGCAGAACATCCTGAAGCTGGATCTGGTCAAATCGGTCCAGTTCTGCGAGCTTCGGGAATCGGTCTGTCCATTGTTTCCAGCAGAAATTTTCCTGGGATCCCGGATTTTTCGCGCATCCGGATCTCCAAAGACGGGTGAGTCTGGCGATCTCTTCTTCTACGATCTCTTCGGTGATCCTTCCTCCTTCCGCGAGCGTTCCCATGCGGGTCATTGCTGCGTTCAGATCTCGGAAATTTCCGCACCAAAGTGCTTCCGGAGACCGGGCGAATCCCAGGAAACGTGCATGAGCGGCTTCGTTGAAGGAAATGTGCTTTCCCGTTTTTTCCGCGAATCTCCGGATCTCGTACTCGATATTCGGCGCGATATCTTCCGGCCGCTGTACGAGTGAGGGAAGCTCGAATGTCCAGAGGTTGATGCGGGCAAAAAGGTCCTCGCGGAAGAGTCCTTCCTCGATCCGGAGCTGGAGATCCCGGTTCGTTCCGCAGATGAGCTGGAAGGAGCTGGAAACCGGATGGTCAGATCCGATTGGGAAAAAGGTTTTTTCTTCGATCGCGTGCAGGAGCATTGCCTGTTCGTCCAGTCCGAGCTCGCCGATCTCGTCAAGGAAGAGGATCCCGCCGTCCGCTTCCTTCAGATACCCGCTGCGTGCAGAGACTGCACCGGTAAACGCACCTTTGGTATGCCCGAAAAGTGCCGCCATTGCCGAGTCTGCCCGAAGCGTCGCGCAGTTGACTTCAATGAATTTCCCGGTCAGCGAGAGGCGTTCTTTGCGAAGTTCATGGATCTTGCGTGCCAGTTTGGATTTTCCGGAGCCGGTCGGTCCGGTGATCAGAAGCGGATCGGTCGAGACGACGGCGACTTTTTCGATTTGGGCAATGAGGGCGTTGAAGGCGGCGTTTTGGGTCTTGATCCCGGATTTCAGAAACGAAAGTGCATCGTCTGTCTTCTTCTGAAAACGGGCGGCCAAATGATCGTAGGTCGAGAGGTCCAAATTGATGCAGATGATGTTTCCTGTCGGAGAAAGCTTTCCATTGGCGTCCTTCAGCTGGTTGGTTTGAAGGAGCTGGGCGGGAAAATGGCGGGACTCGGTGAGGAGAAAAAGGCAGATCTGCGCGGTATGTGTTCCGGTCGAAAGGTGAACGAAATAATTTTCATTCTCCGGGTCAAATTGCTGTTTTTCTGTCAGATCAAAGAGGACAGAGTACATTTTCTGGAAATCCCAGGGATCCTGGCATTCGTAGATCTCACGAACGATCTCCGTTTGCGGAGAGATTTTTTGAATGTCCGGAATGAGAGCTTCCGCTTTTTCAAGAAATTTTTTCTGAATGAGAAGATGAAGCCGGTCCACTCGAAAATTCGACTGCTGGCAGAGTGCCACATTCGGCCGGTACTGATTCCAGCGGTCTTCTCCCTCGCCGCCGAGAAAGTCTTTCGTGGTTCCGAGGAAAGAGTAAACGACGTTTTTTTTCATGGGCGGACCTGCGGTCTATGGAAATCGGAAAGTGGATCTTGACGGAAAACAGCGTGCAGTTCCGGAGCGGACGGGAACTGCACTGAAAATGGCACGGTAAAACTATTTTTGACGGATCGCGTCGATCTTTTCACGCGCAGCCCGCGCATTTGCGGTGATGGCGGTCCAGTCCTGCTTCTGGATCAGCTCACGCTTCGCGATCCACGAGCCGCCAAGCGCCAGAAGATGCGGACTCTCCACGTACGGACCGATGTTTTCCAGCGACAGACCGCCGAGCGGAAGGTACTTCAATCCCAAATGCGCGTACGGTGCCGCGATACTCTTCAGGTACTTCATTCCGCCGAGCGGTTCCGACGGGAAAAGTTTCAGTTCCCGGCATCCGAGAGAGACCGCCTTCTCGATCTCGCTGGGCGTCATGATCCCCGGCGCGAACGGAAGTCCGGCAGCCTGCGCAGCAAGAACGACGTTTTCGTTCAGCCCCGGTGCGACACCGAACGCGGCGTTGGCTTCCACGGCCTGCGCGACCTGCTCAGGAGTCAGGATCGTACCGACGCCGGCGAGCATTTCAGGGAGTTCACGCCGAATATTCGCGAGTGCCTCCAACGCTGCGGGAGTCCGGAGCGTCAGTTCCATCGCGCAGATCCCGCCGTCCAAAAGAGCCTTGGCGGTCGGCACGGCATTTACCGCCTCATCGATGACCAGCACGGCGATCGCGCCGCACTCACTGACCTTCTGAAGCATTTCATCGGAAAACTGCGATTTCATGGAAATTTCCTTTCGTGAATAAAAAATTTCAGGAACTGAACAGCGAATATCTTCATTCTACCACATTTTTAAAAAGATGGAATCCCGTCCTCATTGGCTGGGGAAATTTTTGGCAGGATTTTGAAAAACTTTTCAGGAAAATGGGGGCTGCGGTACGCGGGGGACTTGTTTTTTCGCCGGCACACGGTATAATAGAAGGAAATGGAGGGTTTCAGAGTCCGTTTTTTGCTTTTGAAAAGGAACGCAGGTTTTTCATGACCATTTTCAAAAAAATCATCGATCGTGAAATTCCGGCAGACATCGTGTTTGAAGATGAAGTCTGCCTGGCTTTTCGCGACATCGCTCCGCAGGCGCCGACGCATATTCTCGTGATCCCGAAAAAAGAGATCTCTGCCGTCGACGCGCTTTCCGATGAGGATGAAGCCCTCGTCGGACACATTTTTCTCGTGATCCAGAAACTCGCGAAACAGGAAGGTCTGACGGACGGTTTCCGCGTCGTGACGAACAACGGACTGATGGCGGGACAGACGGTGCCTCACCTTCATTTCCATCTTCTCGGCGGACGCCCCTTCGGCTGGCCGCCGGGGTGAGGACGAACGGGACGGAGCTTTACGCAGGAGCTAACGCAAACAGAACGCATCGGATGCATTCATGAAAGAAAATTCGACCATCACGCTGAGGATCATTGACGGGATCGACCAGGGAAGATCTTTCGAATCGCTGACTCTGCCGGTAGGCATCGGCCGGGAGGCACAGAATACGATCCAGCTTCGGGATGAAAAGGTCAGCCGATACCATTGCCGGATCTTTGAGGAAGAGGGAGAGATCCTTCTTGCGGACCTTGAAAGCACGAACGGAACGCTGCTCAACGGTCAGCCGGTCAGTGTGCAGAGGGTCTTTCCGGGACATCTGATCGCGCTGGGGCAGACGCTCATCATCGTGGGGTCGCGGAAAGAGATCGCACAGCGTCTTGCGTGTCTGGATGACCTTTCCATGGAAGATGCCGCACTTCGGATGCTCGCGGCCGGAAATCATCCGGAATTTCTTCCCGAGTCGGTCGTGTCGGAAATGGAACTTTACTCCTACGATGCGGCCGATGCGCTTCGCCGTCTGCACGGCATCCAGCCGCCGGAACTGCCGAAGGGAATGAGTGCGCCGCAAACGGCACAGCTGATGGAGATCCTTCTCTATCTGCGTCTTCGAATGAAGCTCCTGATCGAAAATGCACGGCAAAATGAGATCACGGACAGGGTCTCTCTGGAACCCAGGGACTGGCAGGGGTTTCTGGACCTTTTCTCCCGCATTTCGGACTATGGTTTGGGATTGACGTCTCGCGAGGAGTGAGTTTGTCCGGTGGTTGCCCGGCGGAATGACGCAGTGGGGTACTGCAGGACAGTGTGCCGTCAGACGGCGAATCGAGAAATCAGAGGATTGGAGGAAAAATGAGGATCTTTCTGGCGGGGATCATGCAGGGATCGTATCGGGAAATGGAGCTTCATCCGCAGGACTATCGTCTTCGGCTGACGGAAATGCTCGAGAAGTACATTCCCGGTGTGGAGGTCTACGATCCGTTTCGGAATCATGAAAATTCGATCCATTACTCGTACGAGGAAGGGAAGCGCGTTTTTCTGGGGCACAATTACCTCTGCCGCGAGATGGACGTCGTGCTGGCCTTCGTGCCGGAAGCCTCGATGGGAACGGCGATCGAGATGTGGGAGGGAAACCAGAACGGCGCGATCGTGGTGTCCGTGACGCCTCTGAAGACGAACTGGGCCGTGAAATTTCTGAGCCACCATCTTTACGATTCGATCGCAGAGCTGGAATCCGAGCTTGAATCTGGAAAATTTCTGGAAAGAATGGAGGAAATTCGCCAAAATTTGTCGAAGATGAGAGAAAATGGATAAATTTTCGATCTCCCCCATTGACAAAAAGAAAATTTCTGCTAGAATACCGAGTACTTGATGGAAAATGAATGGAAGGCCTTTTCGTTTTTCGGAAAGTTTATAGATGGTGGACGTAGTTCAGTTGGCCAGAGCACTAGATTGTGGTTCTAGTTGTCGTGGGTTCGAGTCCCACCGTCCACACTTTAAAATCGGGATGTCTTGGAAAAGGCATCCTTTTTTTATGCCGTCTGTTTCCATAGTCCTGCTGAGAGTTGCGGAAGAGAGATTCATGAGATATTTGCATTCTGGCATGATTTTGCCTGAATTTCGGAGACCGTTTTCCCGAAAAAACGGGATCGTTCTGGTTTTGTGTTCGGTCCTCCTTCTTCTTTTCGCGGGAAATGAGGCGCGGACTTCCGGAAAATGGGAGAGCGGCTGGGATCGCGGAAACGGCAAAAAAGAGCCAGTTTCTGTTTTTCAAAAAGGAGAGACGCTTATTGGACGGGTCATTCGTGTTGCGGACGGAGATACCGTAACTCTGCTGACTCCGGAAAAACAGGAGATCCGGATCCGATTTCAGGGGATCGACGCGCCGGAACGGGAACAGGACTTTGGAGCGCAGTCGCGAAAGAATCTGAATTCACTCGTTTATGGAAAGACGATCCGCGTGAAAGTCGACAAAACGGACAAGCACGGGCGGGTCGTCGGCAGGATCTGGCTTCCGCAGGGGAAGGGGACGATGCTGGATGTCGAGGAAGCGCAGCTGCGTGCGGGGATGGCGTGGCATTACGAGTACTTCAATCATGAAAAGAAGCTGGCAAATGCCCAGAAAGAAGCTCAGCGTGCCAAACGAGGGATCTGGTCCCGTCCGGATCCTGTTCCGCCGTGGAAATGGCGGCAGAAAAACTGGAAAGAAAAACGCTGACGCAGAGTTTTTGGAGGAATTCGCGGAAAAAATGCCAAAAGAGCTTCCCTGCCCCTTTTTTTCCACGGCAGAATGTGGTATAATGCGGAAAAGTATTCCGAAAGACAGATGCCGGAGGATTTCCCATGAAAATGAACCGCGAACAAAATGCAGGCTCCAACTCCCTATGTGCGCAGGCAGACTGCAGCACTGATTTTGAAATGCGTCCTCAAACGGCGACTTCCGTAATGCACGGTCCCGCTGTACCGGAGGAGCGGATCTGCGGTCGGCCTTCATTTCCTCTCCTTCTTCTACTGATTTTCTGCTGCGTGTTCTCTCTGGGAGCCAAGCGGCCGAATATCGTGATCATCTCGGCGTCCAATCTCGGATTTTCCGATCTGGGATGCTATGGAAGCGAGATCCGCACGCCGGCCATCGATAAACTGGCAGAAGAGGGAATGCTTTTCACTCAATTTTATTCCTGCGGAAACAATGCGATGTCGCAGACTGCGCTGATGACGGGACAGTATCCGCATCGTGTTGGAATGGGAGTGCCGATGGTCGATCTGGAGCTGAAGGGGTACCGGGGAAGCATCACGCAGAGTACCATTACGTTGGCGGAATTCCTGAAATCGGCTGGATACACGACGCTCATGTCCGGAAAATGGGGACTCACGCGGCACTACAAGCCGAACGCACCGAGTTTTGCGTGGCCGCTGAATCGCGGTTTTGAGAAATTTTATGGGACGATCCTCTCGCAGACCTCCTATTTTGAACCGCAGTTCCTCATGATGAACAGTCTGCCGTATCCGTTCGGCGAGGAATACTATCATACGTATGCGGTCGCGAACGAGGCGGTGGAGTTTCTCGATCAGACGCGGGGACGGTCGAATCCGTTTTTTCTGTACGTCGCCTTCACGGCACCGAGCTGGCCCCTGCACGCTCCGGAGGAAGAGGTGAAACGCTACGCACGGCAGTACGTGACCGGGTGGGATCTGACGCGCTCGGCACGATTTGAAGAGATGACGAAACGCGGGCTTTTGCCGTATGGAACGCAGCTGCCGCCGCGGGATGAACGGGTCTCCGACTGGAGCCGGGTCGGAAGTTACGCGCCATGGCATTCCCGCCGAATGGAGATCTACGCCGCGCAGATCTCGGCGATGGACCGCGGGGTTGGGATGATCATGAACAAGCTGAAGCAGCTGGGTGCGGATGAAGACACGATCGTGATCTTTCTTTCGGATTGCGGCGCGTCGGGAGCAGAACTTTCGCCGAAAACGAAATCCCGCAGTATTCCGGCGGAAACGAAGGAAGGCGCACCGGTCCAGGTCGGCAATATCCCGAGTTCCAAACCGGGAGGCCGTGCTGTTTTCCAGAGCTGCGGTGTACCGTGGGCGAACGTGAGCAACACGCCGTTCCGAGGGTATGCCGAGTCGGTCTACGAAGGCGGGATCGCTGTTCCGTGCATCATTCGCTGGAATCAGCACTCCGATCCGGGAAAAGTCATCGAGCCGGTCCACATCATCGATATTTTGCCGACGCTTGTGGAGATCTCGGAGCATCCGTTCCCGAAAGAACTTGGCGGACACGATACTCTGCCTCCGGCCGGGCGTTCCATGGTCCCGCTTTTCTCGGTGAACTACCGCTCGGACCTCATGACGGCAGAGAACCGGAAGCATCGGTACTTTTTCTGGGAAGTTCAGGGAAATATCGCGATCCGGCACGGGTACTGGAAACTGGTCCTTCCGAGACACGGACGGCAGTGGGAGCTTTACCATATGGCCGCCGACCGATGTGAGACGAAAAACGTCTTCATTCAGAATCAGACGAAACCAGAGATCGTCGAAATGATCGCCCGGTATGAACGCTGGAAAAAAGTAAATCGGGTCCTGAACTGGGAAGATGTTTCCGCTCATTTGCGTTCGACCCGCAAAAAATAGAAGATTTAGGGGGGAGTCCCCTCCGTTTTACAGTTGGTTTTTCAGATTTTTTGATTTTTTTGATTTGCCATGATTCGTATCGTTACGCCGGAAGATGCCCCGCAGCTCCTTGAAGTTTACGGGCACTATGTCCTGAACACGACCTTCACTACGGAAGAGATCCTTCCTTCTGTCGAAGAGATGGCAGAACGTGTCCGGCGGGTAACGCAGAAGTTCCCCTGGCTCGGTTTTGAAGAAAACGGAAGGATCGTCGGGTACTGCTATGCCGACATTTTCCGAACGCGGACGGCCTGGCACCGGACGGCGGAGCTCTCGATCTATGTGCATCCGAATCACGTGGAAGGTCACGTGGGGCACCGGCTTTACGAGGAACTCTTTCGACGGCTCGAGAAAAATGACGAGATCCATTCAGTCGTCGCGTGCATTACGCTGCCGAATGAACGGAGTGTGCGCCTTCATGAAAGTTTTGGACTGATCAAAAAAGCCCATCTTCCCGAAGTCGGTTTCAAATTTGGATGCTGGATGGACGTCGGACTCTGGCACCGTGTGCTGGAAGAGAAAAGATAGACCCGCACCGGCATTCCCACAAATCGCGGTCTGCTGAGTGTTTGGGAGACCGTTTCGTTTGATCTATTTCATCCAGACCATTTCGTTTCCTGTTTCGTTTCCTGTTTTGCCGTTCCTGAGAGCGTGTTTCAATGCCCATCGTTCACCTGATCCCGAATCTTTCTCCGTCCGGAGATTCCGCACAGCTCCGTGCGCTGGTGCGTATCGCGAAAACCGGCAAAATGGAAATGCCGCGGGAGGGGGAGATGCACATTTTCTCGTTTTCTCCGGTCGATGAAGACGTGCGGAAGGAATTGGAATCGGAAAATTCACGTTTTATGGTCCGGGTCCATGAGCTGCGTGCACGGTTTGCCCAGGAAGTATATTGGAAAGTTTTCTGGAAGATCCGGGAACTGCGTCTTCGGCCGCGGGCGGTCCACGTGTGGGGAGAATTCCTTATGCGGGCGGGACTGCATCTGGCGAAACGGTTTCATGCCCGGTCGATCGCGTCGCTGCGCCATGCAGATCCATGGTTTTTCGCGGAAGATCCGGGACTTTTTGCGCGTTTTGATGTACTGACCGCCAACTCGAACGGCGTGAAAAATGCGTGGGAGAAACGCGGGATCCGCGGAAACTGGAACCTTCTGCCTGACTTTCTGGACGCAGATCTTCAGAATACGCTGACTCCATTGGTACTGAACGGCGGAGAGACTTTCAAGACCGCGGAAACATCTGAGACTGCAAGTGGATCGAAAACAGCTTCCGCTCTGCGTGAGGAACTGCTTGCCGATTTAGGGATCCCTTCCGATGCGGTCCTTGCGGCATGTGTGGGACCGGTCGCTCCGTGGAAACGCTGGCAGTGGGCCGTTTGGAGCATCGATTCCATCGTGCGGGTCTGTCCGCAGATGCACCTGCTCTTTTTCGATCCGGAACTGGAAGATCGGCGGGCACGTTCTCTTTCACCTCAGACGGAACGGGAACGGCGGTCCATCGCAAAATTCACGCTTCAGTATGAGCGGGAGTCCATCGTGCATTTCTTGCCGTTTCGGCAGGATCTTCAGCAGCTTCTACCTGCTCTGAACTATTTTTGGGCACCGCATTCGATTTCCGGAGCCGGTTTGGCGATGCTGGAAGCTGCGCGAGCCGGAGTACCGGTCATTGCGTCCGAAACGGAGAGTCTGGGGGAACTTTTTCCGCAGGGGGCGTGCGCCTCGGTACCGACGCATCATGAAACGACTGCCATAGCTGCCGCGACGTACCTTCTGGAAACGCACTCCGACCGCCGTGCCGAGCAGATCGCCGCAGCACATTCCGCATTGAAAAAGTTCTCCGACGCCGCCCGTTTCGCGGACGCATACTTCAACCTCTACGCTCAGGACCTCCCCTGACTTGCGCCGTTCCCCTTCTTTTCGCCAAACTCCGGCAGCGACGTGAGGATCTGAAACAGCGCGGTATTGATGAAGTAAAGATTTCTTTTCTTTGGATCTGACTATCCTTCAGGCATCAAGCCCGCCTTGCCGCGATATGCTCAAAAAATCGAAAAAATTGAGCAATAGAATCGCGATATGCTCAAAAAATCGAAAAATTTGAGCAATAGAATCACGATATGCTCAAAAAATCGAAAAAATTGAGCAATAGAATCACGATATGCTCAAAAAATCGAAAAAATTGAGCAATAGAATCGCGATATGCTCAAAAAATCGAAAAAATTGAGCAATAGAATCGCGATATGCTCAAAAAATCGAAAAAATTGAGCAATAGAATCACGATATGCTCAAAAAATCGAAAATTTTGAGCAATAGAACCATTTTGTTTAGAAGGTCTGGCAGTTTTGGCGAATTTGGGTAATTTCCAAATCAGAGAACCATGGCGTGAGTTCTTTGAGCTGGTCGGAAATGGAGGCCCCGAAAAGAAGGAAATCGTCGGAGGAAAGCGTGAATCGAACGCCGGCATCGAAGATCTTTCGGATCGGATGCGGTTTTTGCGAGAGATCCATCGCGCCGAGGATCCGGTTGGAGGCCGGGGCGAGATTCAGGATCGTGCCGCGGTCGGCGAGAAATTTCAGAACGTCCGGCGATCCCGCTGCATGGATCCCGTGCTGGATCTCGTCCGGTTCCAGAACTTCCACGGTGTGCCGGATCTCTTCCGGCGTGCCGAATTCCCCAACGTGCACTTTCCGCCGAAGTCCCGCATTCCGGGCCGTTTCAAAAACTTCGCGGAAGGCTTCCGGTTCCGCAGCATCTTCGACATCGTAGAGATCGATCCCATAGAGAAGTTTGGCCCATTGCGGCGACTTTTCCGCAAATCGCAGATGTTTTTTCAGGCATAGAAGCTGGTTTTCCGGAGAAATGGGCCTCTCGAATCCCAGATCGATCCGCAGTTCAAGCTCAGGTGCCGTCTGTGCGTGGACCTGCATGATTCCGCAGAGGACCTTTTCGAATTTTTCTTCAGAAACGTCTGGATCTCTCCCGACATTGAAACTCGCTTCAAAGCGGGAAACTCCGTCTTTCACGGCCTGCTCAAGAGCCGCCTGCGTACAGAGTGCCGTCCAGTCCGGGTATTGAACAAGGATCGGAACGAAAAAATTTCGGATCCACGCATTCAGCCGTCCGATGCCGGTTTGGGGATCAGCCGTTCCCTGGGGCGGCTCAAAGGTCTGAAAATCCGGCAGATGCGCGGCAAAAAGTTCCTCGACTCTTTCCCGCGCTCCGCTGAGAAAAAGATGCGCATGATGTTCATGCCAGCCCATGATCGGAGTTCCTTTTCTCATTCCGCCTGAAAATCAGCATCGGCGTGCGATCAGTTCATCGATCTCTTTCTGGATCGATTCCAGGTCAAGTTCTTCGCGGGTTTCCAGAGCTTTCCGGAAATTCCACTCCAGCTGCGTCACGTCGCTTTCGACGTAGTCCATTTCCGACTCACTGAGCCGATCCACGAACGAAATGCCGTTCAGATGGTCAAACTCATGCTGGACGATACGGGCAGGGAATCCTTTGAAGACTTTTTTGACCGGCTGACCGTCCAGATCGAAACCGGTGATGGTGACTTTCGGCGAACGCTTGACTTTGGCGTAGATCTTCGGGAAGCTGAGGCATCCTTCCTCATCCTCTTCCGGTTTCCCGGCACCGAGGGTGATCTCGGGGTTGATGAAGACGAATTCCTGGTCCTTTTTCTCAGCATCCCCAGTCGGATTCATGATGAAAAACCGGTACGGCAATCCGACCTGATTGGCGGCCAGACCGACTCCGCGGGTCTCGTACATGAGCGGGAACATTTCAAGGATCATCGCCTTGAGTTCCGCGTCGACCTTGCGCAGCGGCTTGCAGACCATCTTCAGAACGGGATGAGGGTACTTCACGACTTCCATTTGGGACCTCTGATCTAAAATTTACTTGACTTTTCCTGATTTGGATCAATTTGCGTATTCCATTTCCCATAGTATACCCGATTGCGCGCAAAACACGAGGGGGGGAGTGGCGGATTCCGGAAAATTTTCCATTGATCCAGGAAAGATTTTTCAGGATTTCAGGGCTGGGGGATTGATTTTTTTAGGAGAAGCGGGTAAAATGGCAGAGAAGAGCAGAGATGGAAATGAAAGAAAAAGCGGGACGATGCCGTCGGCATTTCGGCGGGATGTTCGGTTTTTTCTTTCTGATCCCGAATGATTTCCCCCCACAGTACCTTTCCAATTTGAGGATGAACATGAAAAAAAATCTGACGATCCTGGCGATCCTTTCTGTTTTCGCGGCCGCTTTCTGGATGAATTCCGTCTGCTGTGCCGAAAATATCGTGACGCTCTATGCCGGAACGACGGGCAATCCGACGAATGATCCGAATATCCCGCCGAGTGAAGGGATCTACCGCATGGAGCTGAACATGGAGACCGGCGCACTGGTGAACTGTGGACTGGCCGCGAAGGCGAAAGGTCCGTCGTGGGTCACGAGTCACCCGATCCTCAAGGACGTCTTTTATGCCGCAGCTGGAAATGAAGACGGAACTTCGAAAGAAAGTCTCATCATCGCATTCAAAAAGCAGGCGGACGGCTCGCTGGAACGTCTGAATTCGGTCAACTCCGGCGGAACGTGCGCGTGCCATATGAGCATCCATCCCAGCGGAAAATTCGCTGCCGTCGCGAACTACTGCAGCGGTCAGGTCTCCTTCATCGAGCTGAACGCTGACGGATCGCTCGGAAAAATGAACGCCGTTTTCAAACTGGAAGGCAGCGGACCAAACAAAGCACGGCAGCGTTCTTCCTGTGCGCACTTCGCCGCCTCGGATCCGAATGGGAAATTCACGCTCTGCTGCGATCTTGGCGGAGATCAGATCACGTCGTACTTCTTTGACGAAACGGAAAAAGTCTGGAAAGAAAATACCGATTGCCCGCAGACCCGCACCGCATCGGGAGCTGGACCGCGTCATCTGGCTTTTGCGCCGAACGGAAAGTACGTTTATGTCCTGAACGAACTTTCCTGTACGCTGGATGCGTTCGCGTATGATGAAAAGATCGGGTCGCTGACTCTCGTGCAGTCCGCACCGATGCTGCCTCCGGGATACCGCGGCTCAAACAAAGCGGCGGCGATCGACATTTCCAAAGACGGCCGATTCCTTTACGTCACGAACCGCGGAGCGAATCTGGTCACGGTCTTTGCGCTGGATGCTGACCCGGTCAACGGTGAAAAAATGGAAGCGGGAGTCGTCCTGAACCCGATCCAGTACGTCCCGGCAGGTGGTGATTTTCCGCGTTTCACGGGGCTTGATCCGTCGGGGAATTTCCTTTTTGTGCCGTGCAAGAAGACGCACAATGTGAACGTTTTCCGCGTTCATCCGGTGACGGGGAAACTCACGCTGGTCAGTTCTGCGCAGCTTGCGTGGTGCACGAGCATCGCCTTCTAAAATCAAAACATCAAAACATCAAAAAGTTTTTGAAGAGGGAGTCTGAGGGAGGAACAATTTTCAAAATGTTCCTCTCTCACGGTCGTCGTCTCTTTACGGGCAGCCAGACGGCTCTCGCAGAGTGCCGTCGTGCGTGGGACCGCCTGCACCGAAAAACTCAACCGCAGAGAGCACAGAATATCCGCAGAAACACACTGAAGGAAGAACACGAAATTCCGCTCTTTTCGTGAATTTCGTGTTGAAAATTTCTCCGGATCTCCGCATGTTCTTTTTCTTTCTAAAGGAGCGTCCAGTCGTTGGCCAGCAGTGCGTAGAGCCCCAGTGCGAGATTCGTGGACATATGGAACACGACGGCGTCCCAGATATTTTTCGTTTTGCTCACGTACCAGGTAACGAGACTGAACCAGACGACGGCGGCAACAGCTTCCGGGTGCGTCAGGACGGCGTAGGCGTTCACGGCGATCCAGGCTTTCATGGGCAGGGTACCGACTGAAAGTGCGAGCCAGTTCATTCCTTCTCCGGTCTCCGTGTCTTTGGCGTCACCGTCCTGAATAAAACGGAGCAGGAAACCTCGCAGGAAGAACTCCTCGATCAGCGGGACCATGAGCGCGAGTCCGAAAAGGCGGACGGCAAAAAATCCCCAGGCGAGGGATGGATCTTCAAAAACGCCCTCTGCAAAGGGGTCAAACGCACTGCGAGCAGGCCCCGACAGGAATTCCAGCGGCGAAAATGGGATCCTGGAAAGCGCGATCCAGAGTACCGTTCCGATCAGGCCGGCAGGAATAGCCAGGAGCGTCCAGCGGGTGATGCGCAGGGGGAAAAGTCTGCGCCAGCACGCGAATGCACAGACCAGAGCAGCTGCCGAAACCAGCAGGACTTTCAGTGCGTAGGCCGTGGGATAATTCCATGAGGCAAATGAAAAATGAAACGGACTTCCTTCGGCTGTATCCGGTTCCAGACTTCCCAGAATCAGGAACAAAATGAGGGGCAGTGCAAGGCCGACTGCGTAAAATTTTTCGGTTTTATTCATGAAATCCTCAAAAACATGAAAAAAATTTAAACTTTTTAAAAGTTAAGGGAGCAAAAACGCTTGACGTTTTTTGTTTTTCGGTGTACTCTATAGGATATTTGGAGAGTATCGGTGGATCGGGGCTTCGATTCATCTTTTATTTTACTCGATAGACGACTTTTTGTCTATGGGAGTTTTGCAAAATTTCAGAAGATCAGAAAAACCATGAAAAAATACTTCTTTCCAATCGTGGTCCTCGTGTGCTGCTTTTGCTGCGTGAATCTGACCTTTGGTCAGGATGAAAGCTCGAAGTATCGAAGCAAGGCTGTCGATGCTCTGAGAACGGGGCCGGATGAAAATGGACGCAAGACCGTGAAACTGTATCTGGACGCCCAGCTTGCCCGCTGGGAAGGGGACGAAGCCCGAATCCCGCTTTTCAAAAAGGATCTGCTTGAGTCGCTGCAGTCCGTGCAGAAGGACAATCCGAAAAATTATGTTCTTGCGATGGACATGATCTTTGAAGGATTGAAGGAGATGGCCGAGGGAGGCAAACGTGCAGTCCGATTCAATGCCGTCCTCATGGCGGGTGAGCTGGATCAGCCGGCCAGTGACGGCACGACGGTTCCATATGCGAAAGCACTGCCGTTTTTGAAGGAAATGGCAGCTGCGGATGAAGCGTACATTCAGGTCGCTGCGATGAAGGGGCTTGCGCGTCAAGCACGCTATGCAAAAGCGGAAGACAAAGCATCTCTTGCGAAGATCTTCTCGCAGTTTGCATTTGCTCCTCTCGCCAAGGGAGAAGCCAACGAAGCACCGGAAGCACAGTGGCTGCGTCTTCAGGCTCTGGAAGCCCTCGGCAACCTGCGCATGGCGGGAAGCAAGGGGGAAATTGCCGGAAAACTGCTTGAATCCGCGATGATGCAGACCAAAGCGGTCGAGAGTCCGTACTTCCGCCGCGATATGGAACGCCGCATCACGGCAGCGGTCGCATTCTCGAAACTGAAGCTCACCGCCGATGAAATGCGTGCGATGAAAAAGAAGCCGGAAGAGATCACTGCGGCTTTCGGCCGTCTGTTTCTGGTCTGCATGAAGTACGAGTACGATAATGACTACGATCTGCAGGAAGGCGTTGAAGGAGAAGTCCAGCGCGACCCGCGTGCCCGCCGTATTGCACGCGCCATGTCGCCGGAAGAAGAAGCCTACCAGATCCGTCTCTGGAAACAGAGGACCAAGGCGATCTCCAGCGCATTTGCGTGGATCTTTAATTCGAAGGAATCCAATCTCCCTGTCCTGGAAGCGTCCAATAAGAATTTCAGTAAGGTCGCCCGCATGATCCGCGACATTTCCGAGATGTACGATCGCGCCGGTTTGAGCAAACGGCGGACGGCGTCCCGTTCCGAGGAATCGGAAGAGGCTGATGCGTCGATGGATTCTACGGTCGTTTCGACGGATGGAAAACTGACGCTCTATCAGATGCAGAAAGATATGCGGACCGCACTGCGCGATTTGGCGGAGTTGATGGAGATCCCGCTGGATATTCAGGCGAAGATGCGTCCGGATGCCGGCTACGGCTATTGATGTTCCCGACATGAATGGGAAGGATCGGGGGATGGTCCTTCCCAAAAACGGCAGAGTTGCGCATGAGTGGATCCTTCCAGCGGACTGGAGATTTCCGCAGGCTGAAGATTTCAGGACGTGAAAGGATCTTTTTTATGCTGCCAGATCGATAAAAAAAGCAGCCGGAGGAGGCCGGCTGCTTCGGGAGAAACGCATTCCGGATGAGTAAGGAGGATGCATTCCGGAATGCAGAAGGATAGGGTTTTCGGGAACTAGTGGATGCTGGTTCCCGTTTCTTGTGTAGCGAGTATCTCACCGTCTGCGGCGGCTTTCGCACCGCGGATCTGTTTCTGAAGCAGGGTAAAATGTCTTTTCTGGGAGGGCTGTTCTTTGCCTGCGGTTTCCGCGATCGCCAGAGCTTCACGTATGTCGCCCTGTCGGTAAAGGTGCTCCACCCAATAATGGTAGACGTGCGTGTGGTTGTTCTGGAACGGCGGGTAGGACGGTTCGTGAGCCAGTCCAGTCTGCAGGAGTGCGGCCGCCTGCTCGAACTGTTTCTGATTGCACAGCACGATGGCCCAGTTGTTCATCGTAGCGAGCAGGTTGCCGAAGGTGGTTTTGCTCTGCGGGTCCAGACAGTACGCAATGGCGTTTGCTTCCAGCGCACCGGCAAAATCGTTGATCCCAAGGAGATCGACTCCCCGATTATAGTAGATCTTGGCGATGAGCCGTTTGTCGGAAATCGGCTGCGGAACCTGATGGAGGAGCATCTGGTCTGTCTGATCTTTCAGATGAGGCGACGCATCCCGGATGAGTTTGCAGATGACTTTCCGCTGCGTTTCCGGATCGTTTCGGTACCGGAACCAGCTGGCGCAGGTCGTTTCCACTTCGAGTTTCTCTCCGTTGCTGAGGTAGACCCAGCACATTGCGTGTCCGGGGAGTTCCACCGCAGTGACGTTCAGTCCGGCTTTTTCGGCGAGGCTGCAGTACAGGATCGAGCCGGTCACGCAGTTGAAGCGGCCGTGTTCGAGCAGATTGGTCATCGTCGTGCCTTCCAGACGGTATTCGTGCGTGATGTTCTGGTGCATGAAGTCCAGGATCATCTCGGCTTTCAGGAGTTCCCGTTCGTGGAGCGTCAGATCCTGCCGCTGATCCGCGAGCTGCGTTTTTTTCAGGAGGTGGAACTCGATATTGTCGTAAATATGCACCAGACGGTTCGCGTCCGCCGCAGTTGACGGCCGACTCGCAATAATGGCGGCTTCCATCAGGGAAAAACGGCATCGGCTTTGGGAAAGTTTGGTACTGCCGAGAACACGGAGAGCATTGAAAAGGTGCTCTTCATTCATATTCAGGGCGCGAATATATTTTGTACTCCAGTGGAGCGGTCCTTTTTCGATGAGGCGCTGTTCGCTGAAGTCCTGAAAGACCGTGCGTGCAGGGACGGCTACTGTGAGCTTCTGCATCGGGGAATTTCGACTTGAAAAAACTGGAGTGTAAGTCGCGACTTCCTGCTGACGTCCGCTCTTTTCCGAAGTGGATCGCGGCGGAACTGCGGCCGGCATTTCTGATCGAGGGGAAACGGATCGCGTCGGCTGTGTCTGCTGCAGAGTTGGGGCTGCCGGTGCAGGTACATTTTTCTGTGCGGTCTGCGCCGCAGGACGTGATGCCGTCCGTTCCGGAACGATGGAAGCCGTTTCCTGAATGTTTGCCGAGGCGCTTGGAGCGGATTTGGATGTCGGATATTCGATCCGGGGATATGCGTTCCGTTCTTTGGAAGAAACGGTCTTCTGCTGCATCGGTACTTCCGGATAGCTCCTTTGGTTCTGCTGGCTGTAGTTGCCCGAAGTGTGAGCGGAAGCAAGAGGCATGGAACGCGGAGTTTCAGACCCGGTCTGGATCCGTTCTTTCGAAGTTTTTTCGAAAGGATAGGACACATTTTTCCCTTGAGCTTCCGGCATTTCGCTTTTGGGAGAGCTGCTTTTGCGTGTCGTTGGATACCGCATCCGTCCGGAGGTTTCTTTGGAGCTGCTTTCGGAGGGACTCCAGAACGCGGCCGGCTGAATAGCAGGATCATGGAAAATGTGCGTCGTTTCCAGGGCAGATCTTCTGCTGCCGGACGTTGAATTCCCGGAGGAACGGGGCTGCGGAACCGCTTTGCCGCTGCGTTCTTCCGGGCGGCGGTCTGTCTGCGAAGGAACGGTTTCCAGAGAGAAAATGTCGTCTTCGACGGGAGTTTCCAAGAGCAGAATGTCGTCGCTGACCTCTTCCGGAACTTCTTCCAGAATCAGTCCGCTGCGCGTTTTTTCTGCGGGGGTCTGTTTCTCTGCGGAACGTTTCAGAGCGGAAGGCTGCGTTCGAAATCGGGCCGTCGGCTGAAGCTCTTCGGGAGCCGATCCTTTCTGGAGGATGCTCTTTGCTTCTGCCGGTTTCTCGGCAGTTTCCGGGAACGTCTCAAGTGCCGGCGGGACGGAGAGCGGGAGATCGCTTTCATCCGATTCCGGGACCTGGGGAAGATCAAGCTCGTACAGACTTTCCTTTTCGGGATCGACTGCAGTGCCTTGTTTCAAAACGGAATGTTCAGCTGGGACGTCCTCGAGGATCGAGATCCCGTGCATCTGTCCGGCCGTTTCCGTCACGTCTTCCAAAATGGGCTGGACCGGAACCTGAGGCTGGGCGGAGGAGCGGTGCTGCTTTTCCGATGCTTCCGGATGCGGCAATGCCGCCGTTCCGCCTTCCTCATTCCAGTGGCTCGGAGCCGGAGTTTCCAGGTCCAAAGACGTCAGAGGGGAATGCGGAACCTTCTGCGGGAAGGAATCGAGCAGATCGGGATCCGGGTACCTGAAGTTTGAATTTTCTGTCTGGGAATCTTTGGGGGAAACGGTTTCGGTTTCGCGCGGGGCCGTAGTGAAATAGCGTTTTCGGATCTGTTCCCGACGCTCGGCACGCGCTCTGGCACGAACTTCCTGACGCGGAACCGGATGCGATTCTCCCGGTGCCGGCGTGAATTTTTCCGGTGCACGATACGGATCCGGATAAACTTTGCTGCTGTCTCCCCCAAAATAAGCTTCAGAAACTTCGGGAAGATAGGACGGATGGGCCGAATACTGGCCGTGAACTGCAGAAATGGGCAGGAACGTGCCTGACAAAAGCAGTGCGTACGCCCAATGACGGATCTGCGTCATTCGGCATCCGATGCTTAAAGGATCAATTGGGTATTTCTGGCTGCAATCCATCGCAAACCTTCTCTTCGCTGGGGAAATTTGACGAAAATCTGACGAAACTGTCCTCCTGACAGTGAAAATCGGGAATGTCGGTACATTCCGTGCTATCAGACTCTATTTCTAAACGGCCTTTTTTTAGAAAAAATCCAAAAAGTTCTGAAAAGGACATGTTGTGTCTTTTGTGTCGAATGTTTGTGTTGTGCTGAATGTGCGGAAAGGGTAAAATGGTGAAAATTTGCAATGTGGACAGTTGGCTGTCGTGTAAAAATGAGAAGATTGGAGAGAAATGGTAAAATATGGTTCTTTTTTTGTGTTTTGTCTGAAATTTTTCATCTCCACCCCTTGCGAAAAAATCGTGTTGCGGTAAAATGAGTGAAATTTGGTTTTGCGCGGCTCTCACTGTACAGAAGATCTGGCGGAGGGACGCTCGATTTTAAGTGGAGGAAATGGAGGACTGGTATGCACGACGAACACGATCAGTGTGAATGCGGCTGCGGCTGTGAACATGAAGAAGGCCCGATTTTTATCGATACGATCACGGATACCGGCGAAGAGCTGACGTTTGAGCTTCTTGAGATCTTTGATTTTGAAGAAAAGCTTTATGCTCGTCTTGCTCCGTGCGATGAGGATGCGGATGATGATGAAGACCTGCTGATGGAATGTGAAGTCGTCGGTGACGAGTATACGTTCCATGCGATCGAAGATGACGCACTTTTCGAACGTATCGTGGCGTATCTTGATGCTCAGCTTGCGGAAGAAGAAGCCGAAGAAGACGGCGGTTGTGGCTGCGGCGGCTGCGGCTGCGGTCGGGAATAAAGGCCGTGATCGTGGAAAATCCCGTTTTTTGGGAAAAAATCAAAAAATTTTTTGAAAAACCGGGATTTTTTGAAAAAAGGTTTTCCCCCTTGAAAATACGGGAGAAAAGACAGTTTTCGGTGAGTTTTTTTCCGAATGGGCTGTTTTGCCCTCCTTGACATTTATTGGAAATGGGGTATAATTCCGACTCTGTTTGAAGTTTTTTTGTTTTTCCTGCCGATACATCCGCGATGGTTGCGAAACTGACGCGATTTTCAGGGATGTCGGCTGACCCGTAGATTTAATTTTTTCAGGATGGTGTATTATGGCAGTTCCGAAGCGTAAGCACTCCAACGCCCGTACTGGTTCCCGTCGTGCCCACGACGCCAAGACCGCGAAACAGATTTCCTATTGCCCGAATTGCAATCAGGCAGTTCCGTCTCACGTTGTGTGCCCGAACTGCGGTATGTATCGCGGCATGAAAGTTGTCGATGTGGACGAAAAATAATTTCCTGTCGGGAAATGACTCGTCTTTCAGATATTTTCCTCATCGTAAGACAGTGTTGCTGTCCTTGCGGTGAGGATATTGTTTAAAATCGGGATGATTTTTGGATCAGAACCGGACTGGATGCCGGTAAATGTGAGATCGTGAGGGGATCGGCCCGAGGTTTTCCCTGGCTTGCCGGAAGCGACTGCGGCCGCCTCTTTCATCAGGATTGAAAGTTTTGATGCCGCGGGTGCTGCTGGTCGGCGCGGACGGCATGAAGGAGCTGTTTTATGGGAAAAACCGCATTTTTGTTTCCGGGGCAGGGTGCTCAGACGGTCGGCATGGGGAAGGTGCTCTACGATACGCTTCCCGCTGCGAAAGCTCTTTTTGATAAAGCGGATGAAATTCTTGGATACTCTCTGACGGACCTTTGCTTTAACGGGCCGATGGAGCAGCTCAGCACGACGGCAGTCAGTCAGCCTGCACTTTACGTGACGTCGCTGGCGGCGTTGGAATCGCTGAAAGTTTCTGCTCCGGAAGCGGTCGAAGCGTGTTCTGCGGCTGCGGGATTGAGTCTGGGTGAGTACACCGCGTTGGCGTTTGCCGGAGTTCTGAGTTTTGAAGATGGTCTGCGTCTTGTCCAGCGCCGCGGTCAGGCGATGCAGGAAGCTGCGGACGCGACTCCCAGCGGAATGGTGAGTCTTCTTGGTCCGGAAGTTGAAGTGGTCGAAGATCTTTGCGCGAAAGCCCGCGGTGAAGAGATCCTTCAGGTCGCGAACCTCCTTTGTCCGGGAAATACTGTAGTTTCCGGAACGCGTGCGGCCTGTGAGCGCGTCGTTGCGCTTGCGGAAGAGACGGGAGCTGCGCGTGCGGTCCCGCTTGCTGTGGCGGGTGCTTTCCATACGCCGATCATGCGTCCTGCGGACGAAAAACTTGCCGAAGTGCTGGCGAATGTACAGATCTCAGCTCCGCGTATCCCGGTGATCTCGAACGTGGACGTAGAAGTCCACACGGATGCGGACGACATTCGTGCGACGCTCGTGCGTCAGCTGCTCTCTCCGGTGCAGTGGGAAAAAACGATGCGGAAACTCATGGCGGACGGATACGACACGTTCTATGAAGTCGGTCCGGGGCGCGTCCTTCGCGGTCTGATGAAGCGCATTGACCGGAAAATGCCGTGCCAGGGCGTGGATGTCTGAGTTTTGAAGAGCGTCGGATCGCCGTTCGGGAGATTTGGGAGTCCGGTCTGGATCCTGAAGGGGCCCCGGATCGGACGGTCCGAAAATTTCATGTTTTTATTTCCCGGAGTTTTCGGTGGGGCTTGACAAAAATTCGAAAATGCATATAATTCGAAATCAAGATTATTCCCAAAATGGAGATTTTTTTCAAAAAAAGGAAAAGATTAAAAATTTTTGGAGAATATTCCGAAAATAAATCGAGAGCCTGAAATTTTGGATCTTAAGCCGTGTTTCGGCGGGGATCTTCGTGGAAGAGGCGATCTTCCCGAACGTTTTCCATGAGATCCGGAAACCGTATAGATTTATTTTAGATGGATCCTTTTTGAGGAGTTTATGATGTCAGAAAAACAATCACGTATGACAGTGGACCTTTCGGGCCGCGTCGCAATCGTCACTGGAGCATCACGCGGGATCGGCAAAGCCATTGCGGTATCTCTTGCGGAAAATGGAGCCAAAGTAGCCTGTGTCGCCACGTCGGTGGGGAGTGTTCAGGGTACGGTCGATGAGATCCTCGCTCTTGGCGGAGAAGCGGAAGCGTTCGGCTGCCTGGTCGGTGAGACGGGTGCCGCGCAGTCGGTCGTGGATGCGGTTCTGGCGAAATGGGAGAAGGTCGATATTCTCGTGAATAATGCGGGAATTACGCGTGACGGCCTTCTTGCGCACATGACGGACGAAGATTGGGATGCTGTTCTCGAAACGAACCTTCGCGGCACGTTCCAGTTCACGCGGGCCTGCATCGTTCCGATGATGCAGAAACGCTACGGCCGGATCATCAATGTTTCGAGCGTTTCGGGTCTCGTCGGCAATCCTGGTCAGGCGAACTACTCGGCGTCGAAGGCGGGCGTGATCGGTTTCACGAACACCGTTGCGCGCGAGTATGCGAAGCGTAAGATCACGGTCAACGCGGTAGCTCCTGGATTCATTGCGACGGACATGACGAAAGTGCTCGGCGACATGATCATGACGGAAGCGAAAAAACGCATTCCGGCAAACCGAGTCGGTGAACCGCAGGACATTGCCGATGCTGTGCTTTTCCTGGCAAGTGATGCTGCGTCGTACATTACCGGTCAGGTGATCTCGGTGGATGGCGGTATGACTGCCTGATTTTCGGGGTCGTTTGGATTTTCGGTATTGCGGCAGGAACGGCTTTGCCCTGTGCCGCAATGCGGAAATACTTTTTATGTTGATTTTGCGGGAAAAAGTTTCGATTATCGAGGCGTTTTTACAGGCAAGATCCTAAAATTTGGGTAAATTTTCATTTTTCTGGGAAAACCTGTCCGTCTCCCCCCTTGTGGAGGGGGGGGATATGTGGTAGATTATAGAAAATGGGAGTTTTCCATTCCAGAGAATTAAAAGGAGAATTAAAGTGGATCAGAATATTACCGAACGTGTCATGAAAGTTGTCGGCGACCAGCTTGGTTTCGAAATGGACAAACTGAGCCCCGAAACGTCCTTCGTTCAGGACCTTGGTGCAGACTCTCTCGACATTGTGGAACTCGTGATGGCGCTGGAAGAAGAATTCCAGATCACTATTCCGGAAGAAGCGAATGATGATGTTCAGACCATCGGCGATGCGGTTCGTCATATTGAAAGCGAACTGAACAAAAACGCCTGATTTCGTATGGAGAGGACCGGCAGAGCACAGGTTTCTGCCGGATCTCTTTTTCTTTCAAAAAATGATCCCGCGTCGAACCGATATGTCGAGTCGATGCGGTTTGGTGTATGTTTGCTCTTTTTAATGAGGTGCAATTGTGCGTCGAATAGTCATTACCGGCATGGGGCTGGTCTCGCCGCTGGGATGTGAGCTGGATACCGTTTGGAAAGCTCTGATCGAGGGTAAAAGCGGGATCTCTGCCGTGACCAAATACGATCCGAGTGCATTCCGTACGCGTATTGCGGGGAATATGTCGCCGGATTTTACGACAGAAGGGATCATTGAGTTTAAAGAGAACAAACATCTGGACGATGTCTCCCGTTATGCGATCGTTGCGGCACATAAGGCGGTGAAGGATTCCGGGATCGATTTTTCCCAGGAAGATCCTACCCGTTGCGCGGCGATTATTGGGACGGGAGTCGGCGGTCTGGAGACGCTTCAGGAACAGGAAAAGCGGTATCTGAACATGGGGCCGGCGAAGATGTCGCCGTTTACCATTCCGCGTTTGATGCCGAACTCTCCTGCCGGGCATATTTCGATCCTGTATAATTTGCGCGGAGCGAGTTTTTCGGTGAACTCTGCGTGTGCGAGTGCTGGTCATGCCGTTTCATGCATGATGGATGCGATCCGGGCTGGCCGAGTTGATGTCGGCGTCACGGGCGGAACGGAAGCGTGTGTTATTGAGATCGCGATGGGGTCTTTTTGTGCGATGCGCGCCATGTCGGAGCGAAACGATGATCCCCAGCACGCCAGCCGGCCGTTTGACCTGGACCGTGACGGTTTTGTGATGGGAGAAGGTGCCGGGATCCTCATTTTTGAGGAGCTGGAACACGCGAAGAAGCGCGGTGCAAAAATTTATGCGGAAGTGCTTGGCTGCGGGACCTCTTCGGATGCATTCCATATCGTGCAGCCGAGTGCCTCGGGAGATGGTGCGGCGGCTGCGATCCGGAATGCGCTGCGGGAGGCGCAGCTGGAACCGGAGCAGATCGGGTACGTGAATGCGCACGGTACGAGTACGCATTTGGGCGACATTGCGGAAACGAATGCGCTGAAGGCGGTTTTCGGAGACCATGCATACCAGGTGAATATTTCGAGTACAAAAAGCATGACGGGGCATCTTTTGGGTGCCAGTGGTGCTGTGGAGCTGATCTTCTCGGCTCAAGTGCTTCAGCATGGGATCATTCCGCCGACGATGAACCTGGAGACGCCGGATCCGGAATGCGATTTGAACTATACGCCGAATCGTGCAGCGGCGAGAGAATGTGCCTACGCGCTTTCGAACAGTTTTGGATTTGGCGGGCATAATGTGTCGCTGATCCTTGGACGTTTTAGCGGTTAGGTAGCGGTACGGTATTCCTGAAACGAAAGACGAGTCATCCTCGAAATGCGGTGAGCATTGTGCGATGACTCTGTTTTTTTACGGCAAAAGTGCCGGAAAAACTCGGAAAAGTTTCGGGATTTTGACTGAACCGGACTTGTACTCCCGCCGGTTTGTGGTATAATTGGAGAATCAAGAGAGTCTGACTTGAGCAGACGGCTGCTGATGAGGATTCAATTTTAGAGACTGATTTTATTTTAGAAAAAGAGCGAAACAGATTATGTTGGAAATCCGCCAGAAGCGCGAAGTGGCTCCGCGCATTTTTGAAATGATTGTTCATGCTCCCCGAATCGCGGCGAAAGCGATGCCGGGACATTTTGTGATCGCGATGCCGGATGAAGTCGGCGAACGGATCCCGCTCACGATCGCGGATTTTGATCGTGAAGCCGGTACGGTGACGCTGGTTCTGATGACGGTGGGAGTTTCTTCCACGAAACTGTCGCGTCTGAACGAGGGAGATTCGCTTTACGCGCTGATCGGACCGCTTGGGATCCCGTCGGAAGTCGAGAATTTTGGAACAGTCATTCTGGTTGCCGGCGGAGTGGGGACGGCACCGGTCTACCCGATCGCGAAGATGCTTCACGAGATGGGCAACAAGGTGATCGTGATCCAGGGGGCACGTACGAAGGAGCTGCTTTTCTGGGTCGACAAAATGGCGGCGGTCTGCGATGAGCATATCGTCTGCACGGATGACGGTACGTATGGCCGAAAAGCGATGGTGACGGAACCGCTTAAGGAGATCCTTGAGACTCGGAAAGACGAGGTCGGCTGCATTTGGACGATCGGTCCGGCGATCATGATGAAGTTCTGTGCGAAGACGACAGAGCCGTTCGGAGTGAAGACGGTCGCGAGTCTGAACACGATCATGATCGACGGAACGGGAATGTGCGGCGGCTGCCGGTGCACGATCGGCGGAAAAACGCGCTTCGTCTGCTGTGAGGGGCCGGAATTTGACGCACATGAGATCGAATGGGATTCTGTGATGAAGCGCCAGCAGCAGTTCAAGTGTCAGGAAAAGTGCTCGATGGACCGCTACGTGGAAGAGTGGAAAACGGCAGAAAATTCGTGAGATTTGGAAGCCGCGCAGAGATGGATCGCGCAAACGAGAGAGAAACAGACCGGCAAAAGTGCCGTTTCAGATTATTTTAAAGGCAAAAGAATGAAAAAAATATCCGATGTCCAACCGACCCGCACGCCGATGCGCGAGCAGGATCCGAAAGTTCGTGCCCGTAATTTTGAAGAAGTCCCGCTTGGCTATTCTCCGGAAGAAGCGCGTCAGGAGGCTGCACGCTGCCTGAACTGTCCGCGTCCGATGTGTGTGACGGGCTGCCCGGTGAACGTAAACATTCCGGAATTTGTGGCGCTTATCGATCAGGGTGATTTCGCGGGTGCCGCGCGTGCGATCAAGAAGACGAGTGCTCTTCCGGCTGTTTGCGGGCGTGTCTGTCCGCAGGAAAATCAGTGTGAGGCAAAATGTATTCTCGGCAAGAAGATGGAGCCTCTGGCGATCGGACGTCTGGAACGTTTTGCTGCGGACTATGAACGGGAGAACGGTCTGGTGCAGATCCCGGAAAAAGCTCCGTCGACGGGAAAAAAAGTGGCGGTCATCGGTTCCGGACCTGCGGGACTGACGGTAGCCGGCGATTTGGTCCTGCTTGGTCATGAAGTGACGGTTTTTGAAGCCTTCCATCAGGCGGGCGGCGTTTTGATGTACGGGATCCCGGAATTTCGTCTTCCGAAAGCCATCGTTCAGAAGGAAGTGCACTATCTGGAAGATCTTGGCGTAAAATTCGAACTCAATCAGGTCGGCGGACGTAGTGTAGATGTGCGGGAATTGCTGGATGTCGAAGGTTTCGATGCGGTTTTCCTTGGCGTCGGAGCCGGACTTCCTGCGTTCATGCCGATCCCGGGGACGGAGCTTGGGAACGTTTACTCGGCAAACGAGTACCTGACGCGTTCCAATTTGATGAAGGCGTACCGTTTCCCGGAATACGACACGCCGATTGCTGTTGGCCGGAATGTCTGTGTCGTCGGGGGCGGAAACGTCGCGATGGACGCGGCCCGCACTGCGATGCGTCTTGGTGCGGAAACCGTCAAGATCGTTTACCGGCGCAGTGAAGCGGAACTTCCCGCACGTGCGGAAGAAGTGCACCATGCGAAACAGGAAGGAGTCGAGTTCCTTCTTTTGACGAATCCGATCTCCATGCAGGGTGACGAAAACGGGATGCTTCAGTCCATGACGTGTGTGCGCATGGAGCTTGGGGAACCGGATGCTTCCGGACGCCGCAGTCCTGTTGCGGTGCCGGGTTCGGAATTCACGTTTGAGACGGACCTGGTCATTTTCTCTGTCGGAACGGGAGCGAATCCGATCATCACGCAGTCGATCCCGGGCCTGGAACTGACCAGCCGCGGATACATTGCGGCAGACGAAAACGGCAGGACGTCGGTCGACGGAGTTTGGGCCGGCGGCGACATCGTGACGGGTGCCGCGACCGTGATCAAAGCGATGGGTGCCGGCCGTAAAGCGGCGAAAGACATTCATGAGTGGCTTCAGAACCGTTAGGTTTTGGCAAAAGAAGAGGAGCCTGCGGTGTCGCGGATGCCGTAGGCCGGATTTCAGGGAGATTTTATGGAAGTTGAAAAATATACGATCGAGCGCCGCCCCAATGGTGTTCTTTTGGTGCACGTACATTCGGAAGGTCCTGATGGGCAGCCGCTGCCGGACGCCGTCTTTACGTTTCGGCCGATCGACCCGCAATATGAGATCTGGTCCCGCCGTTTTGCGGAACAGCAGGCCGGCCGATAGACTGGGAATGCCGGAGCGTCTGGAATGCCGGATGATCTGTGAGGCGAACGCTAAATTTCCAATTTGACCTGAAAAATGAACGTACCGCAGAGTTTTCGTTCTCTCGGTACGTTTTTTGAGAAAATGGTCGTTGGCGGTCTGCATTTTTTCGTCAGGAAGGCCGGGAGATCGGCCTTTTTTGTTTCGTTTGGCAGAAAAATGACGGTGTGTACGGAAACGAGGTTCCTCTGCGGCATTTTCTATTTGGAGAATGGCTGGCGGTATTCTTGAGACTGGAGCTCCATGAACGTTTTTCCTCTGGATCTTCTTTGCCGAAAATTTGATCTTGAAATAGGTTCACTTTTCTTTTTTGGTTTCTTTTTTTGAGAAATTTTCAATTTGATTTGGAAAACTTGAGCTTTTTTTTCGGAAAAGAACAAAAAAGTGGAAATTTTCTTGAAAATCCATGAAGAAACGTCTGAAAAAGCCGTTTTTCTATTGCGCTTTTTCACTATTCTTTCTATACTTCATCTGATTATGATTAAGTTTAAATGCGTCCCATTTTGTGTTTTTTCCATGAAGCAGACCATTTTTCGGCTCTGTACGGGGACGATATGTACTCTGTTTTGTCTTTTTTTGGTGCTGATCCTGACGTCTGAAACCGGAATTTCGTCAGAGGAACTTTCCTGGCAGAAGGTTTCCGAGCCGACATCTTTCCGTTTTTCGGACACTTTTTCCGGATCGTTTCCCGAATCGTTTCCCGAATCGTTTCCCGAATCGGCATACCAGGATCTCTCTTCTGAGACAGGGACTGCCGTTTCGGAAGATCTTTTGGGGCTGAAATCGGCTGAATTTTTGGGGGCTGGAGGCTCTTCCGAATTTTCAGGTTTCCCGGAACACTACGGAACGAATGCTTCAGAGGGACTCCCAAACCATTTTCCGGAACAGGAATTTCGATTTGTGCCGACGTTGACGGACAATTTGGGGATCTCGTATCCTCGGGAAAATGAACTGGGGCAGGTCTCTGTTTCGGCAGGTGCCTGTACGGTACGCAAAGAGGGACAGTACACGGTCTACATTCTGGAAGGAGAATGCGAACTGATCCAGGGAATGGACTCTTTTCGTTCTGAACGGATGGTCCTTTGGGTCAGCCCGCTTCAGGCAGATGATCAGCAGCGGCTGGTCCGTCAGGTCCTGCTTTACCTGGAAGGCTCGGTAAAGAATGCGTTCGTGACCTCCAAAACGTCTTCAAAAGTCGAGGCGGGATCCTGGGCAGGGCGTTTGAGTACCCAGGCCGAACTTCAGATCCGTGCGGCATTCCAGACCTCGGGAGAAGATCCGATCTCGGCTGAAAATCTGACTTCGACTGAAAATCGGCCTCATACGGAAACTGTGGAGAAAGCACAGCCTGCGGCAGCCTCAGCCAGTACGGTTTCGGACATCGAGGGACTTTATGGCCGTGCGTTTCGGGAAATGTTTCGTCCTGCCCGCCTGCTTCTGACGCAGTATGGAGTCGGGGATTCCGGAAATACGGCTTCCGGTACCGGATATGTTGAGGGACTTGCTCCGGCAGTTTCCAGTCGATCGGTGCTGGAATCTTCTCCGGAACTTCCTATCCAGAAAACGGAAGGCGAATTGGAAGTTCCAAATCTTCCGTACCATATAGAGGACAATGAGACACAGAAACTTCCGCGTGAACTTTCGACGGAAGGCCGGATCTTTCGCGGCAATGTTTCGTCCTTTGATCCCAACGCGATCATGCCGGGATCCCGTAAGATCAGCTTTTTCTCCCGCGGTGACGGCGGGCAGGATTTTACCCTTGGACAGTGGGGCGAGCTGAATTACGCCATTTGCAAAAATGGGGTCACGATTTTGATCGACGGAGTGAGTGAAGAGCTGAAAAAAGAGGCTGAAAAGAAGGATGCTTCGGCAGATCTCCGGAAACTCAGTAAGATGCAGCTCGGCATGATCGAGATCTCCGCAGAACGTATGGTCATCTGGTCCCGCAAGGATCTGAAAGAGCTGAAGGAACTGCGTTCACTGGATCTGGAAAAATGCCAGCCGGAACTTTATCTGGAAGGAGACATCGTTTTCCGGCAGGGCGATCAAAAAGTTTACGCGGACCAGATGTACTTTGATGTCTATCGGCGCCGCGGCTATATTCGTGAAGCGGAAGTCTTTGCGTCGTTCCCGAATGGGGAAGGTTTTCTTCGTTTAGGGGCAGATGAGATCCGTATGCCGAAAGAGGGGACGATGCTGGCGAACGATGCCTTCGTGACGACCAGCCGGATCGGAGAACCGCTCTATCGTTTCCATATGGGGAGCCTTTTGTTTCGTTCGCAGGACATTCCGCGCAGGAATCCGTTTACGGGTGAGGTGATGCATGATCCGGAAACGGGCGAACCCCTGACGGATCCTCAGCGTGAGCTGATCGGTCGGCGCGCTCAGGTGAAAGTGGGACAGGTCCCAGTCTTTTATCTGCCGAAATTTGCCCTTCCAATGGATTCTCCGTCTCAGATCGTCAATCGGTTCTCGGTGCGCAGCGGTTCGATTTTCGGCGTGCAGGCTATCGTTGGTTTCGATATGTATCGGCTGCTTGGGATGGAAGCCCCCTGGAGCGGGACGAACTGGGATCTGGATCTGCTTTGGTACACCAAACGCGGTCCCGGCTTTGGTACGGAGTTCAAATACGACCGAACCGGAGACGCACAGGAGATACCGCTTGGACTGTTTGCCGGAAAAGGAAAAGGCGAGTTTGATTTTTGGGGCATTTACGATACCGGTGAGGACAATCTTGGTGAAGGACGCCGGCATTTGGAACCGGAGAAGAAGTTCCGCTACCAGCTTTATGGGCGTCATCAGAGCACATTCGGGAACGATTGGGATCTGAAGTTCCAGTTAGGGGTTCTCAGCGACCGGAATTTCCAGGAAGAGTATTTCCAGCACAGCTGGTACGAGGATTCCGATCGGGCAAATCAGCTTAAGATCAGCAAGACGATCGAAAACCGCAGCCTTTCCCTTTGGGCGGATGTTCGGACAAACGATTTCCATACCCAGACGCAGCGGCTTCCGCAGCTGGAATTCTACTGGCTTGGTCAGCCTTTGTTTGGGGATCTGCTGACGTGGAATTCCTATTCCCAGGTTGGCTATGTGCACCTTTTCCCCGATACGGCACCGGAAGATCCCGCAGATCGGGCACTCTGGCATCTTCTTGACTGGGAAACCGAACGGAAGGGCGTCCGTGCGTCGACCCGCCATGAGATCAGCTATCCGTTCCAGCTCGGAGCCGTCAAAGTCGTGCCGTTTGTGCTGGGAGAGGCTGCCTATTGGGGGGAAAATATTTACGGTGAGGATACAGGACGGCTTTACGGGCAGGCCGGGGTGCGTGCGAATCTTCCGATGTGGCAGTACTATGATTTTCACAGTCGGCTGTTTAACGTAAACGGCGTGATGCACAAAGTGGACTTTGACGTGGAGGCTCTCGTTGCGGGATCCAATGTTGGGGTGGAAGAACTGCCGCTTTACGATCTGCCGAGTGACCGCGCTCTCCTTGATTTTGCGCATCATATGAGCTCGACCCTCTTCAATGGTCTTCCGATCCCGAAAAAATACCAGCTGCGCAGCTATGCTGTCCGAAGCAACCTTGGCGGCTGGGTGACTTCGAATACGGAATTGGCAGATGATCTGGCACTGATCCGTTTCGGAATGCATCATCGCTGGCAGACCAAGCGCGGAATGACCGGTCAGGAACGGATCGTGGACTGGGTGACTTTCGATACGAATTTCAATCTGTATCCCAATGCAGACCGCGACAATTTCGGTTCGACGATCGGGCTTTTGGACTACGATCTGCGCTGGCATCCGGGGGACCGGCTGACGGTTTATTCCTCCGGAATGTTTGACTTTTTCAGTGACGGACTCTGCATGGTCGACGTGGGGGCAGTGCTGGGAAGACCGGAAAAAGGGACGCTTTTCACGAGTCTCCATTACCTGACCGGCAGTGTTGAGAATGTCGTCATGCGAGTCGGGTTTAATTACCGGATGTCCGAGAAATGGGCTGCGGCGTTTATGAGTTCATTCGATATTTCCGGGAAGGGGAATATTGGCGAGTCGGTCAGTCTGACCCGCATTGGAGAATCGTTCCTCTTTACTGCCGGCGTGAACTACGACGATCCCTCAGACAATTTCTCCCTGCATTTCACGCTGGAACCCCGTTTCGGCAAGAAGGGGAAAGTTGCCCGATCGCTGGATATCGTACCGCCGGGAGTGTATGGTCTGGACTGATGCGAACTCCGGACGGTGCAGGGCGGTACGTACTTGCCGGAAGAGACCGGTTTTGGGATCTTTAGCTAGGCGGTGATTTTCCGCATGGCAGCGAGGATCGTGTCAAAGTATTCCTCTGCGGTCTCTTTCTGCATGAACCGTGCGTCGTAGATCATGGAAAACTGCATCTGACCTGCGTAGGTCGTGCAGCAGATGGAGGCGTTCGTCATCGAGCGGATCGGTGAGGCGGAATCGATCTCTTCGAGCACCAGACGGCCGATCTTCAGTTCCCCTTTTTCAGTTCTTGGGAACGGAAATTTTTTCGGGTGAAACATGGGACCGATATTCGTCAAGACCATTGAGGCCCAGCAGTCCCGCATTTTTACGGCTCCATGCAGATTCCCGCAGACCAGCCTTGCATCCCGCATGCTCTGGATCAGAAGAAAACCGAGCGAATATTTTTTTGCGTACACCATTTCTCTGTGGATCGAGTTGCGGAAAGAGTCGGAAAAATCGACGTCTTCCCATTTTCTGTCGCAAAAAAGCATACTTACGATATTGCACGCCGGCATATTTTCAAGGTCAGGGACTCTGAGGTCCATCGGGACGGAGATCCGGAACCATTTGCGGCGTCCCTCGTATGCGAGATCTGGATTTTTGAGACGCCATTCTTTCGTTCCAGCCCAGACGGCCTGAAGCATGACATCGTTGAAGGTGCAGCCCAGGCCGCGGCATTTCTGCAGGATCGCATTGGTTTCTTCCTGTGTCAGTTTCCGAAACAGAATGAACGGTGAACCTTGCTGCGGCTGGGAATCTTCCGGGACTGGAAGTTCTTTTTTCCCGGTTTCTTTTTGGATGCATTGGCGGACGATCGGCTGGACCCCGTGTGTGATGAGACGCAGACTGCGCGGAATGTGCGACAGGCAGACAAGTACCTGAAGGAAATACTTCCAAGCACTGCGTCCGTACCATCCGCGTTCTGCAAGCTGTTCCGGTACGGGAGCCGGAATATTCTGCCACTCCGGCATATCGACTCCCTGGGAGCGGGCGTAACGGATCAGAAAATCGAGAAAGAAACGGAAAAATCCCTTTCCGTCACCGGCACTGTGATGGCATTTGATGATGAAATCAGACCGGACGGTTTCGCCGGTTTCGTCTTTTTCCTCCACGATATAGAGGCGCAGCATCGGTTCTGAGAACAGAGTCAGCGGTTCACTCATGAGTTCCGGGTATTTGTTCCGGCAGATCCCTTCAAGCCAGTAGAGACGTACGCCGAGGATCTGGGAATACTCTCCGCAATTTTCGATCCGATCTTCCGGCCGTTCGGGGATTTCGGGGAGTTCCCAGGCATAACGGTACTTTTTGGTTTCCCGGCAGCGTGCAAAAAGAAATGGATGGAGTGCAAGTGCTTCCGCAAGTGCCAGTTCAGTCTTCTGCCGATCGAATTTTCCTGAAAAACGGTATCGGCAGTGGCATTCCATCGGATACGCGTCCGTACCGTCGAGGAACATATACTCTTCAAAATGAGTCATGGGAAGGCTTGAAAGCTGCATCATTGCTCCCGTTTCATGAAATTGGCGGATGATTCAGGGAAATTTTCACAAAAAAATCCCGGAGACCTGGCCTGAGTTCGGCCTTTCGGTCAAAAAACTCAGAGACAAACAGAGGAACTCCGGGAATATCTATCGGCATTTTTGGCTCAGGACATCATTTTTGATGCTCATTTTGAGCTATTTTGCTTTTCGGGCATCGACTGCTTTCTGGGCCGTTTCGCGAAGGAACGCCGCGTCTTCGGCCGTCATTTTTTCCGGAACGAACGTGATTTTGGACGCCGGTTCATCGAAAAGCATCGTGAACCACACGCACGCCTGAAGATACTGTCCCCGCGCGTTCAGATGGAATCCGTCCCCCGTGAAGATGGCTGCCGGATCTTCTGGGCGATACCCGCCCGGCTGCGTCTCACGTGCGAGCTGGACGGCATCTCCCGTCGGGATGACGCGCAGTCCGTGTTTTTGAGCCAGCGTATCGTAGGCCGCCGTCAGTTTCTCGTACATCTCCCGCTGCGAAAAACCCCAGTTCACCAGACGTCTTTCATTCGGATGGTACGCCCACGTCTGCTGGATCACGATCTCCGCGTTCGGACACTTTTCCTTCAGAAAACCGATCAGCTGGTCCGCGAACGGCTGGAACGTCTCGTAACGCCAGCTGCAGTGGCTCACCTGCTGGATCGAAATGAAATCCCAGTCCTCACTCTGGAGCCTTTCCAGATACGTCGTGCGAAAATGTGCCGGTTTCGTCGGGTCCGCGAGTTCTTTCGCCACATTTCCCCAATGCCGTTCCAGCGAACAGCCCCCGATATTCAGGTAGCCGACCACCAGTTTGCAGTCTGCCGACTCTACCGTCTGCACGAAATACCGCCGGAGCGAATCCGCGAAACTATTTCCAATGGTGAGGATGCGGACGGTCTTTTTCCCGTCGGCCGCTGTCGTGTCAGCCTCCTGTGCCTGCGCCGGTCGGCAGGTCAGGCTGAAGGCAAGAAGGATGGAGAGGGCAAGCAGCGCGAAAATCGATTTTTTCATGTATTTTCTCCTGAAAAATAGGTGAGTGGGTGAGTCTATCGCCGATGATAGCACAAACCCCGAAAAGATGCAAGGGGGACTCAAAAGAAAATCCCCATCCGAAAACGTTCTGGCTTTCAGATGGGGAAGCTGGGAAAAGGCTCTCGTGCTGTCTGTTTTCGTCCGTGTTTTACCGGGCTTCAAACGTCAGCGGGACGGAACTTTCGTTTTCTTCGACCTTCACGTTGACGGCGCGTTCGAAGAGGAACGATTTTCTGTTCCAGTGGAATGCCGGGTAGTCGGAGTTCGTCTCGATCCTGTTTTTTCGGAACGTCAGACCATCGATCGACTTGGCGTAGAGGAGCGGATGGTCAAACGTCTGAAAAACGTTTTCCTCGATCAGGATGGCGTCCGGTCTCCCGCCGTGGAAGTACTTCCGCTGTCCTTTCAGATCCGGGATCTCCGGATAGATGGAGATGACCCCGTTTGTGAACTGGAACATATTGGTCAGCGCGTTCACGAACGTGTTTTTCCGAATGACGGCTTCCCGGCAGGCCCCGGTCTCGAACCACCCGTTGCAGTCGCCGCAAAGCAGGATGGCGGTCCCGGACGTGTGGTCGAAAAGGTTCTCCTCGACGAGTGTCCGTTTCGGCGTGGAAAAAAGCGCGCCGCGTGCCCGATTGTTCCGGACGGTGTTTTTGCGGAAGATGACTTCCGGCGTCCACGTCAGGTTCTCGATCCCGTAGGTCCCTTTCTCGGTGACCTCGGCCGGAATGGGGTTTTCGAAAGTGATCTCGAAGACTTTCGCGCCGTGTTCGGTCGGTTTATCCACCGATTTGATCGCCGTGATGCGGTTCGTGCCGTCGAGAAGTTCCATCGTGCGGGAGCGGATGAACTGAACTTCATCGCCGACCGTGCCCCAATGGAAACCGTAGCTCTGGTGGTGCATATACTGCCCCTGAAGCGTCGTGTCGTTCACCCGTTTGACGACCTTCAGATACGTGCCGTGAACGTTGATGGCATCGTCCATCATCGATTCGTAGACGGCGTTTTCGGACAGGATCAGCCCCTTGCAGCCCGAAAAATGCGTGGCGTCAGCCTGAGTCGTGAAGTAACGCGAGTCATTCGCGCCGCGAAGACAGACAGAGACGCCATTCAGGTGGATATTTTCGCTCATCTGCGCGAGGACGCCCATTCCTTCCGCGTAGTGGATCTGGATATTTTCAAGCGTCGTATTCAGATCATGGAAAACGAAGATCCCGCAAGCCGGCCGTTCCCAGGGACGGAGCGCGACGCGCGTGCCGGGGATGAGTTTCCCGTTTTTCCAGTTCGGGCAGAAGAAAACACGGGGAGAGAGCTCTTTCACATTCGAAAGATCCACGCGGACATCGGAAGTCGTGAAGACCATGCGGCGCGTGTTTTCCTCGAAGGCGATACCGGCTCCCGGAGAGTGCCGCCACTGTGTTCCGGAGAAAAAGAGCCGTCCGTTTTCGACATCATACTTAACTTCCGGCGCGAGTTCGACCGTGAGGCCTTCCGGCTCGTTTTTCAGGACTTTCACCTGGCAAATGGCCGGATCCGCGAAGTCGATCTTAAAGTTCTTCAGCGTACAGTTCGCGCAGTTTTTCAGCACGACAGGGAGCATTTTCCCGTGAAAAACAAACGTGGAACCGGAACCGTCGAACGTCACGTTTTTCAGGTTCTGAAAAGAAAGACCGACCGATTTCGGATTGTTTTGGTCGTGATTCGAGATGAAATGCTCCTGCGCGAGTCCCTGACCGCAATAAAAATGGTACGTCCCCTTGGGGATCGTGATGGTGACGGGATCCGCGTTTTTCAGTGCCTCAAGCTCCTTCGGCGTCGGATTTTTTTCCGGAGAATAGAGACACTGCGACGGATCCGCGAGCGCGTCGAGCTTCTGCTGGAGTCCCGGAATACCGTGGATCGGAGTTTCCTCCGCGAAAACCGGCGAAAAACAGAATGAAAGAAGGCAGGCTGCCAGATAAAACAGCGAATTTCTCATAAAATACTCCCGAAAGTTCAGGTATGTCTGAAATTTTACGAATTTTATGATAGCACAAAAGCGTGTTTTTTGCAAGAGGAAAGAGGAAAAAAGAGGCCAGAATGCCGGAAAATAGTCGTGAAATGGCCAAAATGTAAATGAAAAAGAGAAAAAACGAAAAAAGTTTCACGTGTGTTTTGTTCGGTAAAATACGGTTCGAAACGTTGTTTTTGGGTGATTGTTTTTGGAAAAAGTTTAAAAAGTTTGGGATGCCCCCCTTGTAAAATTTTTGCGATGTGCTATATTACTGTGCATCTTAAGTGAAAGCAATGAAACTTAAGAGGGAGTCAAGTCGCAAGACTGATCAATCTTTGACAATATGATGAAAACACATGAAGCACAAGATTTTATTGAGAACCTTGATAAAGTCTTTGAGTCAACAAGTGGGTTTGTTGAGTAATCAACGTAATTAACAAACCAAATCTG